>DATDEX010000360.1:0-21403 GCA_036522895.1 Candidatus Eiseniibacteriota bacterium
CGCTCGCGGGGGGCTGCGCGATGCTCGGCGCGCGACACCTCGCGGCGAGCTGTCACGGCGTGCAGGGCTGCATCGAGGCGGGCGACCTCGCCGGCGCGCGAGCGGCGCTCCAGGCGGTGGACCGGAACTACGAAGCGCTCGAGCACACGTTCGAGGAACTTTCCCTGAAGCGCGCGGCCTGAGCGATCACGGCGGGCCGGCGCAGGGCAGACATTCCACCGGAACACGTTCTCACGGCGAAGATCCTGCTCCCGCGCGATCTCCCGAGGGGGCTCGGGTCAACCCAAGGAGCCAACCATGAAGAGCAAGCAGATCAAGAGCACGCACTGGCTGGCCCAGATCGCCGGAGCAGTGCCCTGGCCCAACGCCGACCAGCTCGATTCGTCCACGTGGACCTCGGTCGCCGAGGCGTGGGAGCACACGAGCCGCGTCTGCGGGATCCCGCCGGAGATCATCGCCGAGAAGGTCGCCGCCCACTTCCGGCTCCAGGTCGCCGACCTTCAGAACATCGAGGGCCACGTCCTCAAGCTCCTGCCCGAGAAGATCGCGCGGCGACACGCGGTCATGCCGATCCGCGAGGACGACCGCCGGCTCGTCGTGGCGACCTCGGACCCCATGAGCCCGTCGGCCGAGGACGACATCGCGTTCGCGAGCGGGCGCAGCGCGCACTTCGAGATCGCCTCCCCGGGCGCGATCGTCGACGCCCAGGCGGAGCACTACTCGACCGCGCTCGGGCCCCTGGCGCTCCGCTTGAAGGACGACCTGACGCGGGCGGTGGAGATCCTCGAGGAGTCCGGTCCCGAAGCCGTGGAAGCGAGCGAAGTGGACTCCGCGCCGATCATCAAGCTCACGAACTTCATCCTGAGCGACGCCGTCCAGCAGCGGGCGAGCGACATCCACATGGAGCCGGGCCGGAACGGGGGCACGGTGCGCATCCGGGTCGACGGGGTCATGCGCACGCTCATCGAGCTGCCGATGCCGGCGATGAACCGGGTCGTCACCCGCATCAAGATCATGGGCAAGCTCGACATCGCGGACCGGCTGCGCCCGCAGGACGGCCGCGCGCGCATCCAGATCGAGTCCCGCCCGATCGAGCTCCGGATCTCGACGGTGCCCACCCGCGACGCCGAGAAGTGCGTCGTCCGGCTCCTCGATCACGGCACCGTGCCGACGCTCACGGACCTCGAGCTGCCCGAAGCGGAGTTCCAGCGCATCCAGCGCCTGCTCGCCTTCCGCAACGGCATCGTGGTCGTGACGGGTCCCACCGGATCCGGGAAGACGACGACGCTCTACGCCGCGATCCGCGAGCTGGCGACCGGCGCGGTCAACATCATGACCGTGGAAAACCCGGTCGAGTACGAGCTGCCCGGGATCACGCAGATCCAGGTGGAGCCCCGCCAGCGGGTCACGTTCCCCTCGGCGCTGCGCGCGATCCTGCGCCAGGATCCCGACGTGATCCTGGTCGGCGAGATCCGCGATCCCGAGACCGCGGGGATCGCGCTCCAGGCGAGCATGACGGGCCACCTCGTGCTCGCGACGCTCCACACGAACGACGCGGCGAGCGCGGTCGAGCGGCTGATCGACCTCGGGCTCGACCGGCCGAGCATCGCGACGACGCTGCGCGGCGTGATCGCGCAGCGGCTCGTGCGCCGGCTCTGCGAGAAATGCGGCGAGACCGTCACCGGCGAGCTCACGCGCGACGAGCAGCGGCTCGCGACGCGCTTCGGCGTGCGCCCGGTGCGCCGGGCGGTGGGCTGCCCCGCCTGCCGGCAGACGGGCTACGCCGGACGCCTTCCCGTGCTCGAGGTATTGATGGCGGATCCCGCGCTCTCGGCGCTGGTAACGGCCGGCAAGACGGCGGTCGAGATCGGACGCGCCGCGGTCGCGGGCGGGATGAACCCCATGCTCGCGGTGGGCCTCGCGCGCGTGACCCAGGGCGAGACCACGCTGGAGGAGGTCGCCCGCGTGCTGGGCGGCGAGGCGGCGCTGGAGGTGCCGGCCGAGCCGAAGCCCGCACCGGAGACCGCCCGGGCGAGGATCCTCGTGGTCGACGACGATCGCGTGCAGCGCGCGACCGCGCGAAAGCTCCTCGAGGGGGCGAGCTTCGACGTGGACGAGGCGACCGACGGCACCGAGGGACTGAGCAAGCTCAAGGGCACGTCCCGCTACGCGCTCGTCGTGCTCGATTTCACGATGCCGGGGCTCGACGGGCTGGAGGTGCTCAACTCGCTCCGGAGCGACCCCGCGACCGAATCGCTGCCCGTGATCGTCGCGACGGCCCAGGAGGACGAACGGCTCGAGGCGCAGTTGATGAATGCCGGCGCGGATGATTACATCCACAAGCCGCTCGATCCCGCGCGCTTCGTCGCCCGGGTGCGGGCCGCGCTGAGGCGCGCCCGGACGTAAGCCCTCCCGACCCAGAGGTCATTCGATGATCAAGTACCTCGGCTCCAAGCGATTGCTGGTGCCGAGGCTCGTCGGCGCGCTCACCGCGGGCGGCGCGCGCACGGCGCTCGACCTCTTCTCGGGCACCTCGCGCGTCGGGCACGCCCTGAAGCGTGCCGGCCTGCGCGTGCACGCGAACGACCACAACGCGTACGCGCACGCGTTCGCCCGCTGCTACGTCGCGGCGGACGCGCGCCGCTGGCGGGCGCCGGCCGCGCGGCTCCTCGCGGAGCTCGACGCGCTGCCCGGGGTGCCCGGCTGGTTCACGGAGACGTACGCCGTGCGCTCGCGCTACCTCCGCCCCGAGAACGCCGCGCGCGTGGATGCCATTCGCGCGCGCATCGCGACGCTCGTGCTCGAGCCCGAGCTCGAGGCCATCGCGCTCACGAGCCTCGTCGAGGCGGCCGACCGCGTCGACTCCACGGTGGGCGTGCAGATGGCGTACCTGAAGCAGTGGGCCGCGCGCGCGCATCAGCCGCTGCGGCTCCGGCTGCCTGAGCTCGTGGACGGCGAGGGCTCGGCGTCGTGCCTGGACGCGGCCCTGGCGGCGGAGCGGTTCGAGGCCGACGTGGCCTACCTGGATCCGCCCTACAACCAGCACAGCTATCTCGGGAACTATCACCTCTGGGAAACGCTCGTGCGCTGGGACGCGCCCGGGGTGTACGGCGTCGCGTGCAAGCGCGAGGACGTGCGCGCGCGCGGCAGCGCGTTCAACCGTCGCGGCTCGATCGCGGACGCGTTCGCGGCGGTGCTCGAGCGCGTGCGCGCGCGCCGCATCGTGGTGTCGTTCAACGACGAGGGCTACCTTGCGCTCCCGCGCCTGCGCGAGCTCCTCGCGACGCGTGGCGCAGTGAGCGAGGTGTCCGTCGAGCACCCGCGCTACATCGGCCACCGGCTCGGCGTGTTCAATCCGCGGGGCGAGAAGGTCGGCACGCCGGGGCCGGCGCGCAACCGCGAGCACCTGTTCGTGGTGGAGTGCGCGACGGCGCTGAGCGCCAGCTAGTGCGGCCCGCGCCGGACGCGCGAGCGGCCGGTCGCCCGAAGGCGCCGGCCGCTCGCGTGGATCGTCTGGTTCGAGGTTCGGCTCAGCTCACGAGCATCCCATCGAGCTCCCGCAGTTCAGGCACTTGTAGCACGTGCCGTTGCGGATCGTGATGTGGCCGCAGGAGTCGCAGGCGGGCGCATCGCCCAGCAGCCGCTTGTTCTGCGCCGCGAGGCTCGCGACGCCCGCATCATCGGCCTCGCCGAGACGCGACGCCGCGCTCGTCTGGACCGATCTCGCGGGCACGATGGCCGGCGCGAGCGGCGTGTACGTACCCCGGTGCTCCTTCCCGACCGGAACGTCGGTCGCGTGCGGCCGGCGCACGAGCTGGCCCTGCGGGGCCTCGTCGATGACGTGCGCGAGGTCGGTTCGGTTCAGGTACTCGTAGCCGAGCACGCGGAACACGTAGTCGATCACGCTCGTGGACACCTTGATGTTGTCGTGTCCCTCGACGCGGCCGTGCGGCTCGAAGCGCGTGAAGCAGAACTGGTCGACCAGGTCCTCGAGCGGCACCCCGTACTGGAGGCCCATGCTCACGGCGATGGCGAAGCAGTTCATCATGCTGCGGAACGCCGCGCCCTCCTTGTGCATGTCGATGAAGATCTCGCCCAACCCGCCGTCCTCGTACTCGCCGGTGCGCAGGAACACCTTGTGGCCGGCGATGCGCGCCTCCTGCGTGAAGCCATGGCGTCGGCGCGGCAGGCGGCGGCGGTGGAGCTTGGGCGGCCCGGCGGCCTCGCCCGCGGCCGCCGCGGGCTCGTCGGACTTCTTGTGATTGCCCGAGTCGAGCGGCTGCGACAGCTTGCAGCCGTCGCGGTAGAGCGCCACGGCCTTGAGCCCCAGCTTCCACGACTGGAGGTAGATCTGCTCGACGTCCTCCACCGTGGACTCGTGCGGCAGGTTCACCGTCTTGCTGATGGCGCCGGAGATGAACGGCTGCACCGCGCCCATCATGCGCACGTGGCCCATGGGGCGGATGAAGCGCGTGCCGCGCGCCCCGCAGCGATTGGCGCAATCGAACACCGCCAGGTGCTCGGGTTTCAAGCCCGGCGCACCCTCGACCGTCTGCGTGCCGCACACGTAGAGGTTGGCCTCGTCGATCTGCGTGTCCGTGAAGCCGAGGATCGGGAGCACGTTGAACCCCGGCCGCTCGCGCTCGGCCATGCTGACGCCCAGCCGGGTGAGCTTCTCCTCGCTCACCATGCCGCGCCCGAACGCCTGGCGGATGTCGAGCACGTTCGGCAGAGCCTTCTCGAGGAGCGCCAGCTCGGCGTCGCTGAAGCCCTTCGTGTGCAGCGACGAATCGTTGATGTGCGGCGCGCCCTGGAGCGTGCCGTGGCCGATGGCGTAGCGGATGATGCGCTCGCTCTCCTGGGTGTCGTAGCCGAGGCGATGGAGCGCGAGCGGCACCGACTGGTTCACGATCTTGAAGTAGCCGCCGCCCGCCAGCTTCTTGAACTTGACGAGCGCGAAGTCGGGCTCGACGCCCGTGGTGTCGCAGTCCATGAGTAGCCCGATCGTGCCGGTGGGCGCCAGAACCGTGGCCTGCGCGTTCCGGTAGCCGTGCAGGCCGCCGTACGCCACGGCGCGGTCCCACGCCTCGATCGCGGCGCTCCGCATGTCGCGCGGAGCGAGCGCGGGGTCGAGCGCGCGCGCGGCCTCGCGGTGGAGCCGCATCACGGCGAGCATGCTGTCGCGATTCTGCTCGAAGCCGCGGAACGGTCCCTTGCTCGCCGCCATCTCGGCCGAGAGCGCGTACGCCTCGCCGGTCATGACCGCGCTCACGCAGGCCGCGTACGTGCGGGCCGCGTCGCTGTCGTAGGGGAGGCCCTCGACCATGAGCAGCGTGCCGAGGTTCGCGTAGCCGAGCCCCAGCGGGCGGTAGTCCTCGGAGTTTCGCGCGATCCGCTCGGTCGGGTACGACGCGAACGAGACCAGCATCTCCTGGGCGAGGAAGAACACGCGGTTTGCGTGGCGGTAGCCCTCGATGTCGAACGACCCGTCGTCGCGCCGGAACTTCATGAGGTTGATCGACGCGAGATTGCAGGCGGTGTCGTCGAGGAACACGAACTCGGAGCAGTTGTGGACGACGATGCCGTTCGCCACGAAGTGACTCGTGACGGGCTCGGTGAGGTCGAAGACGGGCTCTTCGCCGAGGGGCTCGACGGACACGACGGGGTCGAACTCCAAGCCCGGCACGAAGAACTCGGAACGGTCTGCCCCTCCGGGACGGTTCATGTACTGCGAGAGCTTGTGCATCATCGAGGAGTGTACGCGGAGAACGGAATCAACTTCGCCTTGCGTGACCGATGCCTTGATTCCGAACGAGAGCAGGGAGTGCTGCACATCGGCCATCATGGCTCGGTCTCCGAACAGGCTGACTTGCGAGCCGTCGTTCGGCTGGATCGGGTAGTTGGTGCTCTCGCGCAGAAGGCCCACCAGGACTGCGGCGAGCGCCTTGCGGTCGAGCGCGAACCAGCGCGTTGAAAGACCAAGCCCTGATTCGCGAGACTCGATCAATCCTTGGTAGCAGTCGCCAGGTGACGGAGTGAAGCCCAGTTCTCGGTGCGCACCAACGGTTGCGGCAAGCGCTTCAGCGATGGCCTGGCCAGCGGCGAGCGCCGCAGACTCCTCGAGGGTAACGCTGCCGAAGCCAGCCCCAGCGAGGCGCAGCCTGTCGCCGATTCTCAACTCCCTCACCGCCACGTCGCCGCGCTCCGCGGTCCACACCTTGTGGTCCGCGGTGATGCGCACCTCGTAGCCGGCCTTCGTGCGCAGTCGGAACACCTGCTTGCGACCCGTCGGGAAGATCTTTTCGACCCAGTGCGGCTGGCCATCGGCGCCGATCACGCGCGCCGACTTCCCCACCAGCGCGTCGATCCGCCGCCACCCCTCGCTCGTTGCCACCAGCGTGTCGCCGGTCACGCACGGATTCGTCGCGTTGATCCGGTCCGTCGCCTTGCACGTGTGCCACTTCTGGATCGTGTCGTCGTACTGCACACCGGGGTCGGCGCACGTCCAGGCCGCGTCGGCCACCTCGCGCCACAGCTTGCGCGCCGGGAACGTCTCGTACACCTCGCCCGTCGTGCGCAGCCGCGTCTGCCACGGGCCGTCGTTCTCGACCGCCCGCATGAACGTGTCCGGCACGCGCACCGAGTTGTTCGAGTTCTGGCCCGCGACCGTGGCGTAGGCGTCGCCGTTGAAGTCCGACGAGTAGCCGGCCGCGACGAGGGCCGCGACCTTGCGCTCCTCGCGCACCTTCCAGTGCACGAAGTCGACGATCTCGGGGTGATCCATGTCGAGCACGACCATCTTCGCCGCGCGCCTCGTCGTGCCACCCGACTTGGTGGCGCCGGCGCCGCGGTCGAGCACCTCGAGGAAGCTCATGAGCCCCGACGACGTGCCGCCACCCGAGAGCTTCTCCATCCGGCCGCGCAGCTTCGAGAAGTTCGTCCCGGTGCCCGAGCCGTACTTGAAGACGCGCGCCTCGTTCTTCACCAGCTCGAAGATGGACATGAGATCGTCCGTCACCGACTGGATGAAGCACGCCGACACCTGGGGACGCGCGTAGGAGTCCGCGGTCATCTGCACGGCGTTCGTCGCGAAGTCCACGGCGAAGCTGCCCCCGGAGCCGCCGATGCCGTACTCGTGATAGAGCCCGCAGTTGAACCACACCGGTGAATTGAACGCGCCGATCTGGTGCACGAGCATGTACGCGAGCTCGGCCTCGAACGCCTCCGCATCCTCGGGCGTCGCGAAGTAACCGCCCTGGTGCTCGCCGGTGCCGCGGATCGTGCGCGCGAGCCGCCGCACGACCTGACGCACGCTGGTCTCGTGCCCGGGCGTACCCGGCAGGCCGGCCTTGCGGAAATACTTGCTGACCACGATGTCGGTCGCGAGCTGCGACCACTCCGCCGGCACCTCGACGCCTTCCATCGCGAACACGGTGGAGCCGTCGGGGTTCGCGATGACGGTGCGGCGCTTCTCCCACTTCACGTCGTCGAACGGATCTCTGCCTTTCTGCGTGAATCGGCGTGCGACGTGAACGCCGGCCTGGCTCGGGGTGCTGCTGGTGGTCGGGGAGGTGTGCTTTTCGTGCGACAGCATCTGCGACATGGGACCTCCCTGGTCCTCGAAGCTAGGGGTATGCCCCTGCTTCTGCTGGGCGCCCGGCCGGGATGGCCTCCGGGGATGATCATCGCCACGGGGCGAGGCCGGCTCGGCTGGGCTCGATGGAATGGGCGGACGTCAACTGACTTCAAATATTTGTTTGCGAGAACGCAAACCGCCGAGAGCCAGGAGATCGGGCTGCTGCGGCGGGAGTTGGGTTATCCCACCTCGGGACACACCGCCACAAGAGAAAAATTCACCGCGCCGTGCGCGGGAATTTTTCCACTGGACACCGGACGCACGCGCGGAGCGCGGCTGTGAGCCGATGTCACGCGCGGGTCACGTCAGTCGCCGGTCCCACGGCCCCCAGATAGCGAACGTCATGCCGGGCTGCTGCACGTTCACGAACAGCGTGCGTCCGTCGGGCGAGAAACATGCCCCCGCGAACTCGCGCTTGCCCGGATGCGCGTTCCGCGCCAGACGGTAACACCTTCCGCCGGGGGTGACCCCGACCACGAAGTTCTCTCGCTGAGCGAGATTGTCCTCACACACGAGTAAATCGCCGAACGGCGAGACGATGATATTGTCGGGGCCGTCGAGGATCGCGTGATCGTCGGGTTCCACCACGAGCGACAATCGCTCGCGGCGCAGCTCGAGACGAAACACCTGGCCCAACTTGGCGGGACCGCCGGTCGTGCAGCAGAAATACACGCTCCCGTTCCCGTACGCGATCCCCTCCGTGCGCGCGAATGCCGCGCAGCCGAGCGCCAAACCCTGTGCCCGCGTGGAGCTTGGCGCCGCGTGCTGCTTCGTCGGGTCGGCCGCGGGGCCAACCGTGTCCACGGCCGGATCCACGTCGGGGATGCGCACCCAATCGACGTCGTACCCGCGCCCCAGCCCGACCGCGGGTGCCCCGTCCTGGTTGCGCGTGAGGAGTCGCGGTCGCGCTCTGACGCGCAGCGCCTCGAGCACCCCCCCGCGCGCGTAATCGCCCACGCTCAAAGCAGATGGCTCCCGACCACCCAGCACGACGTCGGGTCGGAATCGATAGAGCAGGCCGTCGTCGCGATCCTCGGTCAAGTAGGCGAAGCCCGTCTGCGGATCGACGGCCACCGCTTCGTGCCGGAAGCGGCCCATCGCCTTCAACGGAATTGGATCCACGAGCGTCTCGCTCAGCGCATCCACTTCGAAGATGTAACCGTGACGCTCGGCCACACCCGGGTCGAGGTCGGCGTGGTCGGCGTCCTTGGCGCCCGGGGTGATCGTCTCCTCCTCGGCGGAAAGCCATGAGTTCCACGGCGTCCGGCCGCCGGCGCAGTTGCGGAGCGTTCCCGAGAGGCTCGGAAACGACTTGAGAAGCTTGCGCTCGGCATCCACCCAGAGCGTCGTGGTGCCGCCGCCCGCGAGGAGGTCGTACGGGCGCTCGCGGTGCGCGTCGACGTGCGGCGTGTCGATCGGGTTCATCTCGTGGTTTCGCACCAGGATGGTCACCCCGGCGGGGCCGGCGAACGCGGCCATGCCGTCGTGCTGCGGCGGCGTCGGCTCGCCGTTCGTGAGCGTGGACGCGAAGCGGCCCTGCGCCGCGCGGTCGGCATCGAGCACGCCCGGCGAGAGGAGGCGGTAGCGGAAGCCCGCGGGCAGGTCCAAGAGCCCGTCCGGATCCGGGACGAGCGGCCCGAAGCCCTCGGCGGTGAGCCGCGGGCCGAGCGCGATCGCGCCGAGGGCCGTCTCCAGGCCGCCGGCGGCGAGGATCCCGCCGGAGCCGAGGAGCGAAGCGCGCAGGAACGTGCGTCGGGACCAAGACATGGCAGCCTCAGCATCGCCCGGCGCGCCGGGCGATGCAAACCGGCGCGCCGCGCGATCCGGCGTCGTGGGTTCAGAAACCGCGGCGACTCCCGCCGCTCACGGCGTCGGCGCCATGCCCAGCCTCCAGCGCAGGAATTGCAGCAAGTCGGCGTTGTCCTCGATGCTCTTGTCCACGCTCTTCCCGCCCGCGTGCCCGCTCGAGACGTCGTAGTGGAGGAGCACCGGGTTTTCGCCGCCGAGCGACTGCATGAGCGCCGCCATCTTGCGGGCGTGCAGCGGGTCCACGCGGGTGTCGGAGTCGCCGCTCACGAACATCACGGACGGGTACTTCACGCCCGGCTTGACGTTCTGGTAGGGCGAGTAGGCCCGCAGCCAGTCGAACTGCTCGGGATTCTCGGCGGAGCCGTATTCGGGCACCCAAAAGCGCGCGACCAGGAACTTCTGGTAGCGCAGCATGTCGAGCAGCGGCACCTGGCAGAGCACGGCGCCGAAGAGGTCGGGGCGCTGCGTCATCGCCGCGCCCACGAGCAGGCCGCCGTTGCTGCCGCCGGTGATCGCGAGCCCCGAGCGCAGGCAGTAGCCGCGGCCGAGGATCCACTGCGCCACGTTGAGGAAGTCGTCGAACACGTGCTGCTTGTTCGCGAGCATACCGTCCCGGTGCCACGCCTCGCCGAACTCCGAGCCGCCGCGCAGGTTCGCGGACACGTACACGCCGCCCAGGTCGAGCCACGCGGCCACGAACGGCGAGAACGTCGGGGTGACGCTCACGTTGAAGCCGCCATAACCGGTCAGGAGCACCTTGTTCGAGCCGTCGAACGCGAGCCCCTTCCGGGACACCACGAAGAACGGCACCCGGGCGTTGTTCGTGCTGTGAATGCTGAACTGGTGGACGTCGTACGCGTCGGCGTCGAACGGCGCGGACGACTTCCACCACGGCGCGGCGTTGCCGCTCGTCAGGTCGTAGCGGTAGATCACCGGCGGCCGGTTGAACGACGAGAACGGGAAATAGGCTTCCTTGCCGTCCCACTCTCCGCTCAGGTCCCCGACGCTGCCGATGCCGGGCAGCGGCACCTCGCCGCCGGCCGTGCCGTCGATCGAGTAGACGCGCAGGTGCGACACGACATCCTTCAAGACGTTCACGTAGAGCCTGCCGCCCGCGAGGGACACGCCCTCGATCACCGCGTCAGGTGACTCGGGCACGATCTCCTTCCAGAACGGCGACTGGGGTTTGTTCGCGTCGGCCACGAGCACCCGATGGTTCGGGGCCCGCCAGTTGGTCTCGATCACCAGCTGGTCGCCTGCCATGTCGACCTGGAGCGAGCTGTGGAGCGTATCGGCCACGGTCACGATGAGCCCGTTCTTCTCGACATTCTTCAGGTAATAGCGGGTGTCGTCGCCCGAGGAGCCGACGAACACCCCGATCATGAGCCAGCGCCCGTTGTCGCTCAGGCGGGCCGTCGGGATCTCGGTGGGGCCGAGGCCGTCGCCGAACACGAGCACATCCTTCGCCGGATCGTCGCCCAGCCGGTGGTAGCGGATGCGCGAACCCTCGCTCGCCCAGCGCGCGTACCAGAAGCCCTGCTTCTGCTTGTCGAAGCTGACCCCGAAGTAGCGTGCCTTGGGCAGCCCTCCCGGCACCTCGGTGCGTTTGTCGACGTCGTAGAGGTGCAGCTCGACCTCGTCCTCGCCGCCCTTGCGGATGCCGTAAATGAGCAGCTTGCCGTCCCGCGACGCGGTCACGAGATTCACGCTCGTGCTGTGGTCCGGCGACATGCCGTTGGGATCCACGAGCACGACGTCCGGCCCGTCGGCGCCCTCCCGCATGAGGAGCAGCGGCTGTTGCTGATCCGCCGACCGTGCCGTGAAGAAGAGCCGCTTCCCGCGGAGCGTCGGCACCCCACGCGCGTCGACCCGCGTGTACTTGGCGAGCGCGGCCACCACCTGCTCGCGGCCCGCCACCTTGCCGAGTTGCTCCATGGTGAACGCCATCTGCGCCTTCACCCACGCGCGCGTCTCGGGCGCGTCCTTGTTCTCGAGCCAGCGGTACGGATCCTCGATGACGACGCCGTGCAGCGTGTCGCGCACGACCTCGGCGCGCGTCGGCGGGGGGGGCGGGGTGGTGGGGCGGGCGGCGCTCGCGACGAGCGTGAGCAGCAGGGCGAGGAATGCGGTGCGGGGGCGGGACGTCATCGGGGATCCTCCGGCGTTGCTCAGCGCCATCTCAGGTACGGCTGGATGTCGTCGGATGCATCCTTGAACGCGGCCGGCTGGGAGAGCTCGCCGGTCGATCGCGTGAACAGGTAGAGGTCGTACTGGCCGCCGCCGCCCGCGCGGTTGGACTGAAACACGATCACGTCGCCGTCGGAGCTGATCGAGGGGTGGCGATCGTCGCCGGCGCTGTTCAAGCCGGTGAGGGAGACGAGCGAATCGGCGACCAGGTCGTAGAGGAAGACATCGTAGCCGCCGGCACCGGCGTTGTTGCTCGCGTACGCCAGCCAGCGGCCGTTCGACGACAGCGACGGCTCGATGTCGTCGCCCGCCGAGGCCAGGAACGTGAACGCTCCGATGCCGGTCGCGCGGTCCCACACCTTGACGTCGTGCGTGCCGGCGCGGTTCGTCACGAACGCGATGCGCCCGCCGTCCACGTTCGGCGCCGGCATGTCGTCGTCGAAGCCGCCCGGCGCATCGAGCCCCGGGAGCGGGACGAGCGTGTCGCCGAGCGGCTCGTAGAGGCGCACGCGCTTCTCGCCGCTCGCGAGCTTCGTGACGAACGCGAGGTGCACCGAGTCGTACGTGAAGCGGGGCCAACTCTCGTCGCGCGCGCTGTTCAGGCCGGGGGTCGGGAGGAGCAACTGGTTCAGCCGGTCGTAGATGTAGACGTCGCTGCCGGTCGAGCCGCCGCCGCGCGTCGCAATGAACGTGAGGAAGCGGCCGTCGTTGGAGATGCACGGGTCGGATTCGCTGCCCGCGTCATCGAGGCCCGGGAGCCCGTGGAAGCCCGCCTGATCCACGTCGTAGAGGGCGATCCCGTGGTCGCCGGCCGCCCGGCCGCGGTCGCTCGCGAACGCCACCAGGTGTTCGCCGGTGGCGTCGCCGCGGGGGCCGGTCGGCGCGTCCTTCTTCGAGCAGCCGGCAAGGACCAGTGCGGAAAGCAACACCAGCGGGGCGGCGGCGCGAAGACCGGCTGCTCGGGTCGGGCTCATGGGCGAGCCGCGACAGTAGCAGCGCGGCGGCCCCCCGGGGAGCGGGGGGTGCCCACGCGAGCGAGGGGTCCAGGACCGGCGCCGGAAGCCGGGCGCCGAACGCTGCCGACCTCGGCGTGGCCCCGATCCGGACCTTGGCTCGGGGCTTCCCCGGGCCGATAATTCGTCTACAATGAGGAAGTGACCCCCCGGCCCCCTCTTCATTAGTATGGGGGAGCCACCCGGCGGGTCCGGACCCATCCTTACGGATGGGTACCCCTCGCGGCCCTGAGTGTGGCCGAAAAGCCGGCCAATCCGAAGCTGGCCGGGAGGCCTTCTCCAGCGGGGAGATGCCATGAAGCGCGTGACTGTGGACGGGCGGCCGCTCGAACTCGAAGGCGCCACCATCCTCGACGCCGTCCGTGCGGCGGGCGCGGACGTGCCCACCATCTGCCAGCACGACCGGCTCTCCAACTGCGGCGCCTGTCGCATGTGCCTGGTGAAGCTCGAGGGACGCGACGCCCCGGTGGCCGCGTGCGTCACCGCGCTCGCGGACGGCATGCACATCGTGACCGACGATGCCAGGCTCGAGGACGCGCGCAAGTTCGTGCTCGAGATGCACGCGCACCGCTACCCCGGGGTGGCGGCGCACGCCGATCCGACCGCCACGTTCCACTCCCTGCTCGCCAAGTACGGCGTCTCGGTCAACGGCTACGTGCCCGACCCCTCGCTCGTGGACGACTCGCATCCCTACCTGCACGTGGACATGAACCAGTGCATCGCCTGCATGCGGTGCGTGCGTGTGTGCGACGAGATCCAGGGCGAATCGGTGTGGAAGGTGGCGCAGCGCGGCTGGCGGACGCTCGTGCATCCGGATGGGCCCAGCATGCTCGAAAGTTCGTGCGTTTCGTGCGGCGCCTGTGCGGATGTATGCCCGACCGGCGCGATCCTCGACCGCACCGTGCTCGAGCAGGGCCGGCCGACGACCTGGACCAAGACGGTTTGCGCCTATTGCGGCGTCGGCTGCGAGATCGTCGCGGGCGTGAAGGACGGGAAGCTCGTGCAGGTGCTGCCCTCCGACGGTCACTCGAACCTGGGCCACACCTGCGTCAAGGGCCGCTACGCGTGGGGCTTCGTCCAGAGCGACGCCCGCGCCCGCTACCCGATGATGCGGGAGAGGGGACAGGAGTGGAAGCGCGTGACCTGGAACGAGGCGCTCCAGCACATCGCCGACACGATCGCGAAGACCGTGCGCGAACGCGGCGCCGACAAGGTCATGGTGCTCTCGAGCGCGCGCGGGACGAACGAGGAGAACTACGTGGCGCAGAAGTTCGTGCGCGCGGGCCTCGGCACGCACAACATCGACTGCTGCGCGCGCGTGTGCCACGCGCCGACCGCGGCGGCGATGCGCGTGTCGTTCGGCACCGGGGCCGCGACCGGCGCGTTCGAGGACATCGATGTGGCGAAGACGATCCTCATCTCCGGCAGCAACGCGCTCGAGGCGCACCCGGTGGTGGGCGTGCGGCTGCGGCGCGCGGTGCGGAAGGGCGCGCAGCTGATCGTGATCGACCCGCGGAAGGTCGGGCTCGCCCAGCTCGCGAACCTGCACCTGCCCATCACGCCCGGTGCCAACGTGGCGATGTTCCACTCGATGGCAGCGGTGATCGTGGAAGAGGGGCTGCAGAACGACGAATTCATTGGCGCTCGCACCGAGGGCTACGAAGCTTACGCCGAATTCCTGAAGGCCTACCGCCCCGAGCTCGTCGAGAAGACGACCGGCGTGCCCGCGGCGCTCGTGCGCGCGGCGGCGCGCATGTACGCCACCGGCAGCCCGAGCATCTCGTTCCACGGACTCGGGCTCACCGAGAACGTGCAGGGCACCGAGGGCATCATCGCGCTCTCGAACCTGGCGCTCCTGACGGGCAACGTCGGCAAGCCCGGCACCGGCATCAACCCGCTCCGCGGCCAGAACAACGTGCAGGGCTCGGCGCACATGGGGAGCGACCCCAACTACTTCACCGGCTACGACCCGATCTCGAACCCGGAAGCGCGCGCCCGCTTCGAGACGTTCTACGGCGTCAAGCTCCCGAAGGAGCGCGGGCTCGACGCGGTGCAGCTGGTGGAGGCCGCGGAGGCCGGCAAGCTCGACGTGCTGTGGGCGATCGGCTACGACATCATGCAGAGCCACGCCGACATCGTGCGCACGCAGAAGGTGCTGGAAACCGTCCCGCTCGTGGTCGTGCAGGACCTGTTCATGAACGAGACCGCGCGCGCCATCGGTACGGTGTTCCTGCCCGCGGCCGCGAGCTTCGAGAAGGACGGGACGTTCATGAACAGCGAGCGCCGTGTCCAGCGCATCCGCAAGGCGGTCGAGCCCGCGGGCGAGGCCGTCGCCGACTGGGTGCCGGTGTGCGAGGTGGCGAAGCGCATGGGCATGAAGGGCTTCGATTTCAAGGACGCCGAGGAGATCTGGAACGAGGTGCGTTCGCTGTGGCCGGCGGGCGCCGGGATCTCCTACGCCAAGATGGAGCGCGAGGGTGGCATCCAGTGGCCGTGTCCCGACGAGTCACATCCCGGCACGGTGCGGCTCCACAGCAAGACGTTCACGCTCGGCGATCGCGCGCCGTTCCAGCGCCCCGAGCAGAAGGGGCTCCAGGAGATGCCGACCACGGAGTTCCCGCTCCTCCTCGTGACCGGTCGGACGCTCTACGCCTACAACGCCGGCACCATGACCGACCAGACGAAGAACCTGGAGTTGCGCCCGCTCGACACGCTCGACCTGCACCCGGACGATGCGGATCGGCTGGGGATCGCCGACGGCGACACGCTGCGCATCGTGAGCGCGTGGGGCGAGGCCCGGCTGCCGGCCCGACGCGACACGCGGGTCAAGCGCGGCGAGGTGTTCGCCACGTTCCACACGCCGGCGGCACACGTGAACCGGCTCCTCGGCCCGCACCGGGACAACAAGGTGAACACGCCCGCCTACAAGCGGACGGCGGTGCGGCTGGAGAAGCTCGCCCGGGCGACCGGAGCCGCCGCGAGCTGAGCGGGCGGACGTGGGCCGGAAGCCCGCCGCCCGCGCAGCGCGCACTCCCGCGTTCGATCCGTTGGCGGCCGGCTCTCCGCTACGATCGCCGCCGTCGGGCGGGCGCCGATCGCCCGCGACTGCCGTTCCGAGTCTCCGTGCGGGCGTGCAGCAAGCCGAGCATTTCCTTGAGCGTGTGGATCTGGAGGGCCTGCTCCGCCACCAGCCGCTTCAATCGTTCGTTCTCCTCGCTGGCGCTGCGAGGGTGTTCGATGCCCCGCGCGTGCGGGGACTCGAACCGTGCCCGCCACCGGTAGAGAGTCTTCCGGCTCATGCCGTGCCGCCGGGCGACCGCTTCGATGCTCGCGCCGCCTGCGGCCTCGGCGAGAATGCTGCGGATCTCGCGCTCGCTCCTGTGCCGTGTTCCCACGCGCTGTCCCCTCCCGAGCACGTGGCCGCAAGGCCCGGCCCGGCGGGGCAGGTACCAGCGCGAGGAATGCCTCGCCCCGGGCGAGAGACTCCGGCGGGGGACGATCGCGGCCAATGCGCGCACACTCTCGATCCGCGGGGTTGAGGCGGGCTTGACTCGGCCACGCAACGCCCTGTGGCGCAGTCGAGTGGCGCTCCGGACCCGGTCGGTAATCCGGCCCTCGGCTGGCCCCCTTGCCTGGAGCTTGCCCGATTCCACCCCGGCCGCGCCCCCAGCGACCGAGCGGGGCGCTGGCCGGATGACTCGGACGGGCGGGAGACCCGCGGCCCGTCACTCGACGTTGAGCGAGGGCCGCTCAGCGGTAGATCGCTTTGATCCTCCCCCAGGTGGTCGAGCGGGTCGGCACCACGCACGCCACGTCGCTGTGCGAGCTGGAGAGAATGACCTCCTCCCCGGTGCCGAGCAGCAAGTGGAGCGCGTTGACGGTGATGTCGGTCGGTGACGCGAGGATCTGCTCGTTGATGATCAACGTGGCCACGTTCGCGATCGTGACGGTCTGGTTCGGCTGGCCACTCACGGTCACGGCCTGGCCGCCGAACGTGAGACTCGTGACCACGCTCGAGCCCGTCACGCCGCCACAGGTGGCCCGCGAATGGGACTCCACGATGGCCGCGGAGACCTGCGCTGGCTGCCCCGAGAACGCCAGGGCGTTTTCCTGGTGGGCCGTGCTGGTGGCGACCCCGGCCGAGCCCTGGGTGCTCGCGCTGATGGTCGTGGAACTCAGCGTGGTGCCCAACGCGATCGAGAGCAACGTCGCAGAGAGCGAACCGCCCGAGGGCGGCAGATTGCCCGTGTCGGAGAAGATCAGGATGTTGGGCTGCGGATTGACGAGCTTCACCTGCGCGCCATAGGCGCGGCCGCTGTAGGTGACGGATTGCGCGGTTCCACGCGAAGCGGTGCTGGCGACCAGGATCGCGGCGAGAGACAGCACCAGCGTGATGGACGGGGCCCGAGTGCGTTTCATATTCATGGCGTGCGTCCCCCTTTCGGGATGCGGGCTTCGCGGCGCGAGTGGCGCCCCCGCGGGGAACGTCTCCGCCGCACGAGCGAAGTGGAACATCCGCGGCTTGAGGACGGCTTGAGAGCGGACGGTCCCGGTATCTCAACTTGGCGCGATTGAATGGGTTGCAGCGGCGAGAAAAATGTCCCGCAAATGGCCACAAATGTCCCCCGATCCCATTCGTCCAGCGCCGGGGCCGCACCGAGCGCCGCGCGCGAGCACCCCCGCCGCGGGGGCTCGACCTGGACCGCCGATGTGGGGTATGACCTGCGACCCATGTGGCCGCCCGTGCGCATTCGCCCGACGCTGATCCTCGTGGTCGCCGGCTCTTTGCTCGCGCACGCTGCGCTCGGCGCCGCGGGCGGGCACACGTCGATCGACATGCTGCCGGTGCTCGAGGCGCTGGCGCTGATCCTCGTGCTGGCGCGGCTGGGCGGGGCGCTGTTCGAGCGGTTCGGACAGCCCGCGGTGCTGGGCGAGCTCCTCGCCGGGATCGTGATCGGCAACCTGGGGCTCGTGGGCTTTCACGCCTTCGACGCGCTCCGTTCGCTCCCCGTGGTCGAGGCGTTCGCGCAGATCGGCGTCCTCTTCCTGCTCTTCCAGGTCGGGCTCGCCTCCGACGTGGCGAAGATGGCCGCGGTGGGAGCGTCGGCGACCCTGGTCGCCGTGTTGGGCGTGATCGCGCCCATGCTCCTCGGGCTCGGGGTCTCGGAGTGGTTCCTCCGCGGCCACCAGGTGCTCGCGCACTGGTTCGTGGGAGCCACGCTCGCCGCGACGAGCGTGGGCATCACCGCGCGCGTGCTCACCGATCTCGGGCGCTCGGCGAGCGTCGAGGGCCGCATCATCCTCGGCGCCGCGGTCATCGACGACGTGCTCGGACTCCTCGTGCTGGCGGTGGTCACCGGCCTGATCCAGGCGGCGGGGGCCCCCGGCGCGGGCGCCGGGCGGACGTTCGACGCGCTCGGCGTCGCGGCCATCGTGGGCAAGGCGCTCGGCTTCCTCGTGCTCGCCGTCGTCGTGGGCCGCTGGCTCTCGCGGGTCACGTTCAAGCTCGCGGCCCGCCTGCCCGGCGAGGGCATGCTCCTCTCGTTCGCGCTCGCGTTCTGCTTCTTCGTCTCGTTCGTGGCCGGCAAGGCCGGGCTCGCGCCGATCGTGGGCTCGTTCGCCGCCGGGCTGGTGCTGGAGGACGTCCATTACGAAGATCTGCGGGCGCGCGATCCGCAGCGGCGGGACCTCGAGCACCTCCTCTCGCCGCTCGCGGGCTTCCTCGTCCCCGTGTTCTTCGTGCTCATGGGGATGGGGGTGGACGTCTCGGTGTTCGCGCAACCGGGCGTGCTGGGCTTCGCCGCGGCGCTCACGGTGGCGGCCGTGCTCGGGAAGCAGGCGTGCGCGCTCGGCGCGCTCGGGCCCGGCGTGGATCGCTTCGCGGTGGGCCTGGGCATGATCCCGCGCGGCGAGGTGGGGCTCATCTTCGCCAGCATCGGGCGCACGCTCCACCTGGGCGGCGAGCGCGTCGTCGACGACACGGTCTACTCGGCGGTCGTGGTCATGGTGGCGGTCACCACGCTCGTCACGCCGCCGCTCCTCGTGTGGAGACTGCGGGGAACGCGACGCGAGCGGTCCCGGGCGGCCTAGACTCGCGGCGGCTTCGCGGAGCTCAGATCAGGCGGCGCATCGTGAGCCTCACCTCGCGCCGCTCGTCGCCGCGACGCACGGTGAGCGCGCGGGTCGTCCCGATCCGCCGGAACAGTTCGCGGATCGCTGCCTGTCCCCAGTCGGCGGCGGCGCGGCCGTCCACCGCTTCGATCACGTCGCCCGCGGCGATGCCCGCCTCCGCCGCGGGAGAATCCTCCTGCGTCCACAACACCTGGAGCGTGTGGGCGGAGTCGGGCAGCACCTGCGTCACGAGCCCGCTCATGTCGGCCTCGAACGGTTCGCTCGACGCCGCGTTCGGGACCAGCGCCAGGCGTTGGCGCGGGTAGTCGAACGTCACCCGGAAGCGCCGCAGGATCTCGCCGCCGATGTTTCCCGCGCTGCCCTCGGCGCTGATCCGTCCCGGGCCCGGCAGCCGGAACACGGTGACGGGCCGCTCGAGCACGAACGCACCGAGCCGCAGGTGATCGATCCGCCCCACGCGATTCTCCACAGGTCCGCCCACGCCGCCCATCCGCGAGCGAATCGTGTGCGGGACCGCATCGAGCACGCGCTGCTTCCCGACGAAGTCATCCGCCAGCGTCAACGCGGTCGAGGCGCCCGTGTCGAGCACGAACTGGCCCCGGATCGGCGGGCGTCCCGGCAGCTCGATGCTGGCCTTCACATAGGGAAGGTCGTGGCGGAACGTCAACGGCAGCCAGGCGCCGGCGGAATCGGGAGCGGCCCGGGCGGGATCGCGCACGCGCACCGTCCTCGCGGCGTAATCGATCTCCACCACCGCGCGGCCGAAGAGCGCATGCCCCAGGATGACATCCATGGGGCGCCCGGTCTGAAGCGCGATGGCGTCGAGCGGGAGCGAGCTCAGGTTCTGTTCGACGAGCGTCAGTCCGGGCAACCGCACGGTCACGCCGCGCACCAACCCGCTCTCCACGACACCACCCGCGCCGTTCGAGGTGCCGCCGCGCTCGATCGCGAGCCCGAGCGCTCGAGCGCGGCTCGCGCTCACGCTCGCGCCCGAGGCACCCGTGTCGAGCACGATCCACAACGAATCCGAATCGCCGAGCCGCCCGCGCACACAAATGTGGTTCCCGTGAAGGTCGAACGGGAACTCGGCGATCCCGGCCGGCGACGCGAACTCGAGCCGCGAGGCGGCCGCGGCGAAACCGGGTTCGAGCAGGGCGAGCGAGACCGAGAGAAGCAGGAGCGGGCGGCGCATGTGCCCGGTTGGACAGCGGACGACGGCCCAGGGTTGGGGCCGGCTCGCCCGTCGCCCGCCCGCCGCCCGCGCTCCGCCCAAAGCAGAACCCCCGCGGGTTCGCGCCCGCGGGGGCTCTCGTTCGCTCCGCTACCGACGTCAGTCGTCGTCGTGGTCGTGGTGGCCGTGACCGCGACCATGACCGCGGCCGCGCTCACGACCCAGATGGCGGCCGCGATCGTGATCGTCGTCGCGCACCACGATCACCGTGCGCCCGTCACGACGCGGGTGGTGCTTCCAGTGACGCTCCGGCACGATCAGCACGCGCTCCGGCACGCGGCGCACGTCGATGCCCACCCAGGGGCCGCGCCACGAGCCCGCGCGATACCAGTAGCCGCCGCGCAGGCGCCACCACATGTTGTCCGCGCAGAACACGTCGTCGTCGCAGCGCTCGTCGTCGACGACCTGGACGTCGTTCACCACGATGACGTGCGGCTGCGAGCGGAATACGACGGGAGGCGGCGGGGCATTGCCCCCGTTGATCCCGACCTGGAAGCCGAACCACGTCTGGGTCTCGGCGTGGAGCGGGACGGCCTGGCTCACGAGCACCAGCGTCGCCGCGAAGATCCAAAGTCGCTTCATGGTTTCCTCCCGATGAGCTCCCGGCCGTCGTGGCCCCATCCGGGGGGTCCGAGCCGACCGGGAGACGTCAATAGCATGCACGCCATGTGCCACGCGGGCCATGACCGCAATGTGTTGCGGGTGTGGGCACTGGGTGATTTCGGTCAGTCGGCGGACGTGTCTGGCTGCGACACGTGTCGTGCACGGTGCACACCCGCGGCCCCGAAAGGCTTCCGAAATGCGCTCCGGGCCCGCATTCGTGGGCCGAATCCCCTCGCCGGTAACGCCACGCGGGCGTCGCGGCGCGCGGCCCTTGAGTGCCCCTTCACGCGCACCTAACCTTTCCCGCCTGTCTTCGAGCCACATGCCGGATGGCTGTGCCCCCGGGGCCCACGTGTGGCCGGGGCGCATCACTCGAGCCCATCCTTTCTCTCATCCCTCCCGAGGTGTCCCCGATGCCCCGACCGGCTGGACCGACCCGTCACGTGCCGACTCCCCGTCTCGCGATCGCCGGTGTGCTCGGTGTGCTCTTCGGCGCGCTGCTGGTCGCGGCGTCCACGCCCGCGCCCGCGCTCGCCGCGACCCCGCGCGTGCACGCCATCAAGAACGCGCGCATCGTCACCTCGCCCGGGCACGTCATCGCGCGCGGCAACGTGATCATGCGCGACGGCATCGTCGTCGCGGTCGGGCCCGATGCGGCGATCCCGGCCGACGCGCGAGTGTGGGACGGCGACAGCCTCACCGTGTACGCCGGGTTGATCGACGCGTTCGTCATGCCGGCGGCACCCGCCGCCGCGCCCGCGCCGTCCCCGTTCGGCGGCGGCCGCCCGGGCG
>DATDEX010000361.1:0-2216 GCA_036522895.1 Candidatus Eiseniibacteriota bacterium
CTCGCGGCCGTGGCCCGCGCGGCCGAGCGCGACGGCGACGAAGCCAGCGCGCGCCACGCCCTCGAGGCGGCGCTCGCGCTCGTCGACTGGCCCGATCTCCATCTCACGCTCGGCACGTTGCTCGTGCGCGAGGGAGAGCGCGCGGCGGCGCGCAAGCACTTCGATCGCGCGCTCGCCATCAATCCCCGCTACCGCGCCGCGGCCGTGGAGCGCGCGCTGCTCGACGCGCGCGAAGGTCGCGTGAGCGACGCGGTGAACGCGCTGCGGAAGCTCACGGGGGGCGCCTCCGGCCCGGAGAGCGAGTCGCTCCAGCAGGGGCTCGAGCGCCTGCGCAAGTCCGCGGTCGAGGACGCCGCGCCGCTGCTGCGCCGGGCGTTTGCCGGCGGCGACGAGTCCGTCGAAGCGCTGCTCGCCGAGGCGCAGGGGCGGCTCGCCGCGGGAGATGCCGAGGGCGGGCTCGGTCCGCTCCGGCGGGCGGTCGCCGAGCGGCCGGGCTACGCCGACCTGCACGCGCTCCTCGGCTCGCACGAGCTCCGGGCAGGCCACCTGGACGACGGGATCGCCTCGCTCGTGCACGCGCTCGAGATGAACCCCGACTTCCACTCGGCCCGGCTCGAGCTGGCGCGCGGGCTCGAGGCGAGGGGGGAGCGGGACGCGGCATTGCACGAGGTACGCCAGGTGCTGGAAGTGGAGCCGGCCCATGCGGATGCCGCGAGCTTCCACGACCGGTTGACCGCCCGGCGCCGCTCCCCGGCCTCCGGCACCGTCGATCGCCCGAACGTTCTTGACCCGGGTCGCGGGCGGGGGCAAGGTTGATTTCGGGTCCGGGCTCTCCGAGGTCCTCTAGCCAGCCTGGGAGGAACATCCATGGCGCGTGGCACGGTCAAGTACTTCAACGACCAGAAGGGTTACGGGTTCATCACACCCGAAGGCCAGGAGGGTTCTGAAGTCTACGTTCATTTCAGCGCCATCGAGAGCGGCGGGTTCCGCACGCTCCACGAAGGCGAACGAGTCGAGTTCCAAACGGTGAGCAGCACGCGAGGTACGGAAGCGACCCACGTCTCTAAGGTTTGATACACATCGCCCATGGACCCCGCGCGGCCCGATGCCCTGCATCGGGCCGTGTGACTTTTCAGGCGGAAGGTTCCTGGCGCGATGGCGGCGTGCGTCCACGCCGTGACGCCGATGGCTCGCACGCGCGCGGGGGCGCGCGAGGACACGCGTGACGTGCCCGTGACACTCGCGAGGGCGACCGCACGACGCTTCGCGTCGTGAATCCACGCCGCGAGGGGGTGTCGCACCGCGAACGTCCCGGCCGCATCGTAGGGGCGCCGAGGGGATGCCGCGCGGTCCCCGGAATGCCCCGATTTTGCTCGAAGCTCACCGAGGCCCTATCCTGCCCGCCATGCTGGAGAACCTTCTCAAGTCCGTCTTCGGGTCCAAGCACGAGCGCGAAGTGCGCCGGGCCCGGCCCATCGTGGACGAGATCAACCGCCTTTTCGCCGAGTTCGACGGGCTCCCCGACGATGCCCTGCGCGCCAAGACCGTCGAGTTCCGGGCCCGGCTCGAGGCCGGCTCGGACACGCTCGACGACCTGCTCCCGGAGGCGTTCGCGGCCGTCAAACAGGCCTGTAAGCGCCTGTGCGGCAAGACCTGGGACGTCTGCGGCATCCCCCTGACCTGGCAGATCGTTCCTTATGATGTGCAGCTGATCGGCGGGATCATGCTGCACGAGGGCAAGATCGCCGAAATGGCGACTGGCGAGGGCAAGACGCTGGTCGCGACGCTCCCCATGTACCTGAACGCGCTCACAGGCAAGGGCGTCCACCTCGTCACGGTGAACGACTACCTGGCCCGCCGCGACAGCGAGTGGATGGGCGAGATCTACCGCTTCCTCGGGCTCACCGTGGGCTGCATCCAGCAGAACATGGATCCGCCGCGGCGGCGCGAGCAGTACGCCTGCGACATCACCTACGGGACGAACAACGAGTTCGGCTTCGACTACCTGCGGGACAACATGAAGTTCAGCCTGGACGAGTACGTCCAGCGCGACCTCCACTACGCGATCGTCGACGAGGTCGACAACATCCTGATCGACGAGGCGCGGACGCCGCTCATCATCTCGGGGCCTGCGGAGGAGTCCACCGACAAGTACTACCTCGTCGATCGCATCATCCCGCGTCTCCGCAAGGAGGAAGACTACACGATCGACGAGA
>DATDEX010000362.1:0-3195 GCA_036522895.1 Candidatus Eiseniibacteriota bacterium
GGGTGGCGACCGCCGCTCGCGCCCGCCCGCTCGGCGGCGAAGGCCGGGTTTGCCCCGCGGGCCGGCGGTCCGATCCCGGATCCCGTGGACACGATTCGCATCGCGTTCATCCGTGTCGACTTCCTGCACGACCGCGGCGGCAGCGCGTCGTCCGGGGACGGTCACTTCAACCTCGATCCCGCCGACACGAACGCGAACCCGGTCGATCGGCCGCCGCACAACCGCGACTTCTACGCCGCCCACGCCGAGGCGCTCTCGCGCTTTTACGACGTACAGAGCTTCGGTCGCGTTCGCCTCGAGATCGACGTGTGGCCCGCCGAGCGCGACTCGGCCTACCACCTGCAGGACATGGCCGACCTGGGCCCGTGGCGGTTCGGCAACAGCATCTTCCGCGCCGCGGTCGACATGATGCGCGACTGCTTCTTCGCCGCGGACTCGCAGTCGATCGTGAAGGGCGACCGCATCCCGTGGGCCAAGTACGACCGTTTCGACATCATCCACGCCGGGAGCGATCTCCAGAGCGACCTGCGCGGGGACTCGAAGGAGGACATCCCGTCGTTCACGCTGTTCGTGGACGACACCGACCGCGTCATCTTCCCCGATTCGACGAACCGCGACCGTCCCATCGACCGGGCCGCGTTCATCCCCGAGACCATCAACCAGGACGACGCGTTCGGCGCCATCAACGGGGTCATCGCCCACGAGAACGGCCACAACTGCTTCGGCTTCGGCGATGTCTACGACATCGAGACCGCGCTGCCGGTCGTCGGCTACTGGTCGCTCATGGACAGCGGCAACCTGGTGGGCGCGCGCGTGCAGACGCCCACCGGCGAGATCTTCGCGGTGGGGCTCCTGCCGCCGAGCGTCGACCCGTTCCAGCGGAACTTCATCCTCGACCAGGGGCTCCTCAACTTCCGCGAGCCGGGGGCGGCCGACACCGCGGCGTTCGGGTTGAAGAGCGGCGAGCGCACGAACGACTTCGTGAAGCTCGGCCTCTCGAGCGACGAGTACCTGATTCTCGAGAACCGCCACCTGGCGCAGGCCGCCGCGGTGCGGCTCCTCCAGGACAGCGTGACGCGGGTCGTCCTGGGCCCGCGCGAGCCTGACCGCTTCGAGTACGACGCGCTCCTGCCCGGGAGCGGCGTGCTCGTCTGGCACGTGGACGAGAGCGTGATCCCGTTCACGACGTCGCTGCGCGTCAACCCCGACTTCGGCTTCAACACGAACCCGCGGCGGCTCGGCGACCAGGTGATCGAGGCCGACGGCCTGGACGACCTGGGCGACACCGGCTCGCCATTCCTGCTCGGGAGCGAGTTCGACCCCTGGCAGGCGAAGGTCGCGACGACGCTCTCGGATGGGACCGTTCCCAACCTGCTCCCGAACCAGGGCACGCGCCCGCACCTGAAGATCGACTTCCTGGACGACGCGAGCGACTCGATGAACGTCCGCGTCACCCGCACCTGGCAGCCGCCCGGCTGGCCGGTCACGGCGAACTTCCCGCCGGGCGGGCCGGCACTCCTGGCTGTGGATTTCGAAGCCACCGGCAAGCGCGACGTGCTGTGGGCCGGCGGCGACAGCTCCATCACCGACACGTCGCGGGCCGCCCGCGAAGCGGTGCGCGATTCCGCGGCGATCTTCGCCGTGCGCTTCGACGGGAAGGGCATCGGCGGTGTCGACACGCTCGATTTCGCGCACCTCGACCACCGGCCGCGACCCGAGGTGGCGGCGGTCCCCACCGCGCCGCTCGGCGGGGTCGGGGTCGCGTTGGTGACGACTTATCATTACGGCCCAGGGGACGTGGCGGGCGGCCGGCTGTGGGCCGTGGGATTGAACGGCGCACCGCTCCCCGGGTTCCCGGTCACGCTGCCGTCGCCGGCGAGCACGCCCCCCATCGTGCGTGGCGACGGCACCAATGGCTTCCTGGTGTTCGTCGGGTGCGAGGACGGACGCGTGCGCGCGGTGGATGGCACGGGGGCCGTGGTGGCCACGAGCTCGCTGGCGCTCGGGGGCGGCGTGAGTGGCCGGCTCGCGTTCTATACCCCGACCCCGAATTTCTTCGCTTCGAATGGCCCGGGTCTCGTCGCGGCCGGGGGTGCGAACGGCGAGGTCGTGGTGTTGTCCGCGCCCACGCTCGCCCCGCTGGCGAACTGGCCCGTCACCGTGGGAGGTCCGGACTTCGCTCCCGACTTCCTCTGGATGTTCCTCGGCGGCGTGGGGGCGAACGCCGCGGTCGAGTGCAACACGGTGCCGAACCAGCCCACCCTGTTCGTCGAGCACGACAATGCCGTCTCGGCCTACTGCGTGACCACCGGGGCCCCGCTGGCGGGCTGGGGCAGCTCGCTCGGCGACTCGCTCGTGCACGGGCTCGCGGCGGGCGACCCGGATGGCGATGGGTTCCCCGAGGTGATCGTGCAGACGCGACACTCCCGGCTGGCGTTTCTCAATGCCGGCGGCCGGCCGTCCCCGGGTTGGCCACGGGCGGGAACCAGCGAGGACTTCCTCACCAACTCGCCACCGCTCGCGGTGGACCTGACCGGCGCGGGCCGCCCCGAACTGGTGGCGTTGAACGCCAGCGGCGTGATCGCCGCGCTGGACGGCGCCGGCCACACGCCGGACGGCTGGCCGCTCGCCACCGGATCCGGCTGCTCCGGCGCGCCGCTCGCCGCGGACTTGAACGGCGACGGGACGCTCGAGATCGTGGCCCCGGACCGCTTCAATCACCTGTATGCTTACTCGGTCCCCGGCTCGCTGCAGCCCCCCGGCACGTCGTGGACGATGCTCGGCGGGGACCCGGGTCGCAACTGCGCGCTCCCCGTCGGCGCGACAAGCTCGCCCCCGGCCCCGAGCCCGGGCCCGCTCGTCTCGGGCTCGCTCAAGGCCTACCCGAATCCCGCACGGCAGAAGCCGGTCAAGTTCGCCTATCAGTTGAGTGAGGACGCCACGGTGGAGTTCCGCATCATGGACAGCTCCGGTCACGAGGTCGCGCGCTGGTCGCGCGCGGGCAAGCGGAGCGACAACCTCGAGGTCTGGGATCCGCAGGGCCTGCCCGCCGGCCTCTACGTGGCGCACGTGCGCTTCGCGGGGCCGGGCGGGGCGCGCACCGAGAACCTGGCGCTGGGGATCCTGCGATGAAGCGCGCATGCCTCGCGCTCGGCGCGCTCGCGGCACTCGCCGCGCTCGCCCGGCCGTGCGCGG
>DATDEX010000363.1:0-6406 GCA_036522895.1 Candidatus Eiseniibacteriota bacterium
CGGCCGTGGGCGGCGGCGGGCGCCGGGGTCGGGCCGGATCCGCGCGGGGCGGATTCGCGGCGCGCTGGCCGGGATTCACGGCCACCCAGTCGCTGCTCCTCGGACGGGAGTTCCTCTACGTGATCCGCACGCCCGCCCTGCTCTACCAGATGGCGGTGGTCCTGATCGCCATCATCGCGCTGAGCATCGTGCGCACGGCGAACACGGGTCCGGCGGGCGGGGCGTTCCTGCCCATGTTCATCATGACCGGCACGCTCGCCGGCCGGAATCTCATGTTGTGGGGCTACGACGGCCCCGGCGTGCGCACGCTGTTCCTGCTGCCGTTCAAAGCCCGTGACCTCGTGCTCACGAAGAACGTGATGTGGCTCGCGAGCGCGCTGTTCGAGGCCACCGTGGTGTTCGTGTTCATGGCGCTGACCCGCCCGCGCCAGGAGGTCGCGCTGCTGCCGCTGTTCGCGACCGGCTACGTCGCGGTCGCGCTCGTCGGTGGCGTCATGGGGAGCTGGGTCTCGATCACGCGACCGATCAAGCCGCCGCAGCAGGGCATGGCACGCCGGAGCCCGGGTGGCGTGGTGGGGCTCGTGGCGTTCCTCGTGATCCTGCTGGTGGCGGGCGCGGTGGTCCTGGCGGTGCTCGCGGTGCGGGCGCTCACCCCCGACGCGTACGATCAGGCGGCCTCGCTCGCGGTCACCACGCTCCTGCTGCTCGTCTCCGCGGCGGTGTGGTGGATCGCGCTCGACCGGAACGCCGACACGCTCGAGCGTCACCGCGAGGGCATGATCGACGTGCTCGCGAAATCCGCGGACGCCTGAGCTGCCGCGGTTCTCCCGGCCCGCGCCGGGCGGGACGCGCGACCGCTCGCGTTCGTCGGGAGCCTCGGCTCAGCTTCGAGCCGGCGCTCCCCGGCCCGCCTCGTGCGCGTCGGGAGCGCGACCGAACCAGCTCTGGAGCCGGCTCGATCCGAAGTGCGCCTTCTCCGCGACGAGGGCTGCCGTGGGCTCGCGGAACGTGCCCACGGGCTTCGGGCCGCCGAGGAAGTTGACGTCGACGCGGCCGACCCGGTCGCCGCCGAACTCCACGTAGCAGGAGCCGGCCCCGTCGTAGGCCCCGGGCGACGGCCCGCCGCGCAGCTTCGCGACGATTGCGGCGGCGACGACGCGCGCCGCGCCCTCCGCGAACACACCCGCCTTGGGCGTGCCCACGCCGTTCACGTCGCCCACCGCGTAGACGCCGGGAAAGCTCGTCTCCAGCGTCTGCTTGTTCACCGGGACCCAGCCGAACGCATCCGCGGCGAGCCCGGAGGCGACGACGACCGGGGGGACGCGATGCACCGGGATGCCGAGGAAGAGGTCATAGGACAGCTCGCTCCCGTCGCTCAGCACCGCCACCTTCCGGCCCGGGTCGAGCGCACGCACGAGCGTGTCCTTCACGAACCGGATGCCGCGCTCCGCGAACGCGGCGAGGATCGCCTGCGACGTGTCGGGCGAGGGCGGGATGGGTGTGCCGAACGGCATCACGACCGAGATCTCCGTCGCCGCGCGCCGGCCGCGGGCGCTCAGGTAGTCGTGCAGCAGCAGCGCCGCCTCGCTGGGCGCCGGCGGGCACTTGAACGTCTTCCCCGTCACCCCGACGATCGCCGCGCCGCGCTCGAAGCCCGGGAGTGCTTCGCGCAGCGCGAGCGCGCCGGCGACGGAATAGAACTCGTTGCCGCCTTCCACGAGTCCCGGCGTGGCGCCCGGATCGAGGTCGGCGCCGAGCGCCACGACGAGCAGGTCGGCCTCGAACGTGCCCGCGTCCGTCACCACGCGCCGGGCGGCGGGGTCGATGGAGCGCACGGCGGCCTGGACGAACCGCACGCCGGGCTTGGCGATGTCGCGGTACGGATGGCGCACGGCGGCGGCCGGCCGCCGGCCGAACATCACGTCCAGCTTGGAGAAGCCGAACACGAACGCATCGCTCCGGTCGACGAGCACGATGTCGATCGCGTCGCCGAACGCGGCCGACAGGATCGTCGTCAGCTCCAGGCCGCCGAAGCCGGCACCGAGCACCACCACGCGGGTTCGCACCATGCGCGGAGACTACCAGCTTCCGGGCGCGTGCAGCCCGTCCGCGCCCGACCCCATGCTTCCGCGGGATTCGCTATCATGCGCACCCATCTGCCCCCGCGACGGCAACGCCCAGCAGAGGAGCACATCGTGAAACACTTCGGGCCCGAAGCGCTCGCCTTCTTCCGCGGGATCGCACGACACAACACGAAGCCCTGGTTCGAAGCCCACCGCGACGACTACGAGCAGCACGTCAAGCAGCCGATGGCCGACCTCGTCCGGGAGATGGACCTGCGACTGCAGCAGTTCGCGCCCGAGTTCGTGGGCGATCCGAAGCGCTCGGTGTTCCGCCTGCACCGCGACATCCGCTTTTCGAGCGACAAGTCACCCTACAAGACGCATGCCGCCTGCTGGTTCTTCCACGGCGGCGGGAGCTCCAAGGTGGGCCGCGAGGCGCACGGCGGCGGGGCGGGTTTCTACTTCCACCTGCAGCCCGGCGCGTCGCTCGCGGGGGGCGGCTGCTGGATGCCGCCGCGACCGGCGCTCCAGAAGTTCCGCGTCGCGATCGCCAGGGACGTGCGCGGGTTCGAGCGGGTGGCGCTCGCCCCGGCAATGCGGCGGCGCCTGGGCACGCTGAGCGAGGAGTCGATGCTCAAGCGCATGCCGCGCGGCTACGCGGAGGATCACCCGGCGGCGCGCTGGCTCCGCTACCAGTCGTTCACGGTGGGGCGAAGCCTGAAGGACGCCGAGGTGACCGGCACGCGCCTCACCGCGATCCTCGAGCGTGACTTCACGGCGATGCTGCCGCTCGTGCGCTGGCTCAACCGGGCGCTCGGCCTCAGCTGACCCGGGCTCACACGCCGCGTCGCGAGCGCTCCCGCTCGCGACGCGGATCCCCTACGGGGTGCGGAGCGGGCGCACGCCGGCGGGCGCCATCGGAACGCCGTGCCGCATGGCACGGATCTCGAGCTCCAGCTGCCAGCCGTGCGCGAGCCCGCGCGGCATCGAATCGCGCTGGATCACGAACGCGGGCGACTTCTCCTGATCCACGTACACCGTGCACACGGGCGCGCCCGACATGCGGCTGAACACGAGCCGGTAGCCGTCGGCGCCGTTCACGTGGTGCCAGCGGAATCGCAGGCCGGCCGGAACCTCGGCGGGGAGCTGGATCTCGAGCTCGCGAGCGTCCGGCCGGGGCCCGCACGCCGTGAACGCCGCAGCGAGCGCGTCGGGCGATCGGTGGCACCGCCCGCGGCCGCACCGCAACACTCAAGCCCTCGACCGGAGCATCCATGCCCGAGACCTCCCGCCACTCGCTCGCCATCCTCGGTGCCGGCCCGGTGGGCCTCGAGGCCGCGGCGCACGCGCTCGAGTTGGGATTCGACGTCCATGTGCTCGAGCGCGGCGAGCCGGGTGCGCACACGATCGCCTGGGGCCACGTGCGCATGTTCACGCCGTGGCGGATGAACGTCGGCCCGGCGTCCGCGCGGCTCCTCGCCCGCCACGGCTGGAGCGCCCCGCCCGCGGAGGAGTGCCCGACCGGGCTCGAGCTGGCCGAGAGGATACTGCAGCCGCTCGCGGAAACGCCCGAGTTGAAGCCGCGCGTGCACGCGCACTCGCAGGTGCTGCACGTTTCGCGGCACGGCGCGCGCAAGAGCGAGCGCGCGAGCGGGAGCGCCCGCCGCGAGCATCCGTTCCGGCTCCTGGTGCGGGACATGGGCGGGCGCGAGAACCTGCTCCACGCGCGCGCGGTGCTCGACGCGACGGGGACGTTCGGCCAGCCGAACTGGGCCGGCACGGGCGGCATTCCGGCCCGCGGCGAGACCTATCTCGCGCCGCAGATGAGCTACCACCCCGACGACGTGCTGGGCCTCCGGCGCGAACGCCACGCGGGCAAGACCACGCTCGTGATCGGCGGTGGCGCCTCGGCCGTGACCACGGTCACGCTGCTCGCCGGGCTCGCCGGCGAGGCGCCGGGCACGCGGGCGGTGTGGGTGACGCGGCGCGCGACGCCGGGATTCGCGGGCGAGATCGCGGACGGGGGTGCGGGTGACTCGCTGCCGGCGCGGGCGGCGCTCTTCGCGGAAGGGCGCCGGCTCCAGTCGGGCGCCTCGGAGGCGGTGCGCTGGCTCGGCGGCTGCGAGGTCGAGAACATCGAGTACAACTCGGCGACGCATCGCTACCGGGTGCGACTCGCGACGCCCGCCGGCGCGCGCGAGGAGGACGCCGACCAGGTGATCGTCAACTGCGGCTACGGGCCCGACGCCTCGATCTATCGCGAGCTGCGCGTGCACGAGTGCTACGAGTCGCTGGCGCCCATGAAGCTCGCCGCGGCGCTTCAGGGCGCCGGCACCCGCGACTGCACCGCGATCCCGGCGTTCGGTGCCGACCTGCTGGCGAACCCCGAGCCCGACTTCTTCATCGTCGGCGCCAAGTCGTACGGCCGCTCGAGCGACTTCCTGCTCGAGACCGGCTACCGCCAGGTCGGCCAAGTGCTCGGGCGCCTCGCCGAGTCGGCCGGGCTCCGCACGCCGCAGGAGGCCTAGTGCCGCTCTCGTCCGCCGATCTCGCCGAGCTGCGCGCGCTGCTCGGCGAGGACGGCGTGCTCGCGAGCGAGGCGGCGCTCTTCACTTACGAGGCCGACGCGCTCACGCTCGAGCGCCGCCCACCCGACGCGGTCGTGCTGCCGCGCTCGACCGACGAGGTGTGCGCGCTCGTCCGCTGGGCCCGCACGCGCGGCGTCCCGGTGACGCCGCGCGGCGCCGGCACCGGGCTCGCGGGCGGCGCCACGACCGAGCAGGGCGGGCTCTCGCTGAGCTTGAACCGCATGGACCGGGTCCTGCGCGTCGACGAGGCGCGGCTCCTCGCCTGGGTGGAGCCCGGGCTCGTGAACCTGTGGCTCTCGCAGCAGCTCGCCCCGGCCAAGCTCTACTTCGCGCCCGATCCCGCCTCGCAGCAGGTGTCCACGATCGGCGGCAACGTTTCGACCAACGCCGGCGGGCCGCACTGCTTGAAGTACGGCGTCACGCTGAATCACGTGCTCGGCATCGTGGTCGTGCTCGCGGACGGGACCGCGGTGACGCTGGGCGGCGAGGCGCTCGACTCGCCGGACTTCGACCTGGCTTCGGTCGTCACGGGGAGCGAGGGCACCTGCGCCATCGTCACCGAGGTGTGCGTGCGCCTGCTGCCGACGCCGGAGGGCGTGAAGACGCTGCTGTTCGATTTCGACACCGTCGAGGACGCCTGCCGCACCGTGTCGCGCGTGATCGCGTCGGGGATCGTGCCCGCGGCCATGGAGATCATGGACCGGCACACGACCACGCTCGTCGAGGCGTGGCTGCACATCGGGCTCCCTACCGACGCGGCCGCGCTGCTGCTCATCGAGGTGGACGGACCGGTGGTGACGCTCGAGCCGCAGGCGAAGCGCATCTCCGCGCTCGCGCGCGAGCAGCACGCGCGGAGCGAACGGATCGCGAAGGACGCCGAGGAGCGCGCGCTGCTCTGGAAGGGGCGCAAGTCCGCGTTCGGAGCGTACGGGCGCGCGGCCTCCGGCTTCACGATCATGGACGGCGTCGTGCCGCGCACGCGGCTCGCCGAGGCGCTGGCGAACGTGTACGCGTTCGCGGCGGAAAAGGGGCTCGAGGCCGGGAACGTGTTCCACGCCGGCGACGGGAACCTCCACCCGCACGTGCTGTTCGACGCGGGGAGCCCGCAGCAGCAGGCCGACGCGCTCGAGGTGTCGCACCGGATCCTGCGCATGTGCATCGACTTCGGCGGGACGATCTCCGGCGAGCACGGGGTCGGAATCGAGAAGCGCCCGATGATGGCGGAGCTGTTCACGGCGGACGACCTGGCGGTGATGGAGCGCGTGCGCGCGGCGTTCGACCCCGACCGCCGGTTGAACCCGTGCAAGATCCTGCCCGGTGGCGCCGGCTGCGGCGAGGCGAAGCAGCACTCGTTCGAGGCCATGCGGGGCTTCGCCGCGAATCCGAACGCGGAGGGCCCGTGGATCTGAGCGCCGCGCCGCCCCTGCTGCCCCGAGCGACCGAGTCCGCGCGCTTCGCGATGAGTGGTGCCGAGCCGCGCATGGCGTGGCGACCGGAGAGCGCGGACGAGGTGGCCGAGGCCGTGCGGCAGTGCGCGGCCGAGAAGCTCTCGCTGGTGCCGTGGGGCGGCGGCGTGGCGCTCTCCCGCGAAGCGGCCCCCGCCGCCTACGACGTCGCGCTGGACATGACCGCCCTGAAGCGCGTGACGATCTACGACCCCGAGGACTTCACGGTGACCGCCGAGTGCGGGATCACGCTCGCCGACCTGCGCGAGGCGCTGGGCGCCGAGCGCCAGGAGCTGCCGCTCGAGGCCGC
>DATDEX010000364.1:0-2935 GCA_036522895.1 Candidatus Eiseniibacteriota bacterium
CAGGCCGGTGGCGGCGAGCGCGGCCACCGCGCTGTCCACCTCCGCCCGCGCCCCTTTGAGCAGCGCCGCGCGCCCATTCGGTTCGAGCCGGGCGCGAGCGAGCAGGAGCCGCGCCAACTCCTCCTCCGTCTGCGCGAACACCCACGGGCGATTAGGGCCACGGAAATCCGCGCAGGCCCGGAGGTAGCTCCCCGACGAGTCGAGCGCCGGGACCGAGCCCGAGAGCTCGCCGAGCGTGCGGAACGCGCGCCCGCGCTCGAACAGCACCGAGCCGAGCGCCGGCCAGTTCTGCTCGAGCGCCACGCGTCGTGCGTAGGCCGAATCGGAATAGAGCACCGCCTCGCGCGCCAGGTCCGGGTTCCAGGCGAATCGGGCCCGCTCGGTGGTGATCTCGGCCAGCGCGTTGTACCGATAGACGAACGGGTCCGCGGCCGATTCCCGCTCGCTCCGTGCGCTCAACGCGCGCGGCAGGCCGCTCTCGCGGATCGTCTGGGCGAGCGCGCTGTGCGCCTCGCGCTCGGCATTGTCCATCTGGTTCGACTCGCCCCACAGGCGGTAGAGCCCCAGCTCGGCCGCGGCGAGCAGCGACGTGAGCTCGACCTGGGGCGTGTCGAGCGAGCCCAGCTCGGTGACCTGCCGATCGGCGGCCCAGCCCGCCACCGTGTCGCGCGAAACGGTGCGCGCGTGCTCGAGCGTCACGATGGAGGCGCGGTAGGGCGACGTGTCCCAGGTGAGCTCGCCGAGGAGGAACTGTGCCGTGCCGAGGTCCTTCTCGAGCCGGCGGACGAGGAGCGGCTCGTGCCGCAGCGGTGGCACCTGGCCGAGCAGTGAGCGGGCCCGGGTGTAGAGCTCGATCGCCTGCTCGAGGCGCACGGGCGTGCGCTCGCCCTCGTAGAGTAGCGGTACACCCTGGTTGATCAGCGTCTCCGCCTCGCGATAGGTCGCGAGCACGCGTTCACGCGGCAGGCCGCGGCCGGCGCCGATGCCCCACGCGGCCACGAGCAGGAACGCGAGGAGCACGAGCGCCGTCCCCGCGACCAGTCGACGGCGGCCGCGCGACCAGCGTTGGACGCGGCGCACGAGCCCCGGTCCACGCGCCCGCACGGTGCGTCCCTCGAGCCGGCGGCGAAGATCGTCACCGAGGCTCCCGGCGTCGGGGTAGCGCTCGCGCGGGTCCTTCTCGAGCGCCATCGCCACGATCCGCTCGAGCGAACCACGCAGCGCCGGCGCCTCCCGCCCGAGCGGCGGCGGCTCGGAGGTGAGGATCGACACGATCGCGCGATGGAGCGACACCGAGGAGGCCTCGTAGGGGAGCCGGCCCGCGAAGAGCTCGTAGGCGATGATCCCGAGCGAGTAGACGTCGGAGGCTGGGCCGATGCCGGCGGGCTCCGCCTGGACCTGCTCGGGGCTCATGTACTGCGGCGTCCCCACGAGCTGGCCGGTGCGCGTCGCCAGCTCGGTGGGGCGCTCGTCTCCGGAGAGGAGCCGCGCGACGCCGAAGTCCACGACCACCGGCCGTCCGTCCGCACGCACCAGGATGTTGCTCGGTTTGAGATCGCGGTGAACGATCCCGTGCGTGTGCGCGTGCTGGACCGCGTCGCACACCGCGGCGAGCAGCGCGATGCGCGCCTCGAGTCCGAGCCCGGCTGCCGTGGCGTACTCCTGGAGCGGTCGGCCGTCCACGTACTCCATGGCGATCCAGGGCAGAGGGACGCCGCCCGGGCCCGTCATCTCGCCCGCGTCGAGCACGCGCGCGATCCCCGGGTGGTGGAGGCGTCCGAGGATCTCGGCCTCGAGCCGGAACCGTTCGCGCACCTCGGGCGAGACCGCGCCCGCCGCGAGCTGCTTGACCGCGGCCGGCCGGCCATCACCCGAGCCGAACTCGGCCAGGTAGACGACGCCCATGCCGCCGCGCCCGAGCTCGCGCACGAGCCGCCACGCGCCGACCCAGCCCCCCGTGGGGGTCACGAGCTCGGCGAGCGCGTCGCCGCCGTCGAGCGGAGCGTCGAGCACGGAGTCCTGCTCGCCGTGGAGGAGGAAGAGCTCCAGAACCTCGCGCTGCAGCGGTTCGTCCCCGGCGCACGCGCCGGCGAGGAACGCCGCGCGCCGGCCCCGCGGAACGTCGAGGGCGTCGAGGAAGATCTGCTTCACGCGCGCGTGGTGCGAAGGCGGTACGTCGTCCGGCGGCCCGCCCACGTCAGTAGTTCTCCCACGTGCCGGGCGTGACGAGCTCGACCGAGTGACCGCCGGGGTCGCGGAAGTAGAGGCTCCTGCCCCCGCGCGTCCAGGTGACGCGGCTCTCCACCGCGATGCCGAGCGCGGCGAGCCGGTCGCCCCAGGCGTCCAAGTCCCCGGGCGCGACCCCGAGCGCGACGTGCGCGGGGCCCGCGCCGTCGTGCGGCGGGATGAAGCCCGCGGGCCAGCGAAAGCCGTCCACGGTGGCGCCGCGGCGGAACAGCAACAGCACGGTGCCCGCGCCCGCGTCGAGCGCCACCAGCCGCTCGCCCGCGTTCATGATGCGAAGCCCGAGGACGCCGTGGTAGAACGCCGCCGCCGCCGGCAGGTCGTCGAAATAGAGCGCCGTCTCCACCACACGCGTGAGCGGCGGCGCGGCCGGCGGATCGAGCGGTGCGGACATCCGAGCCTCCAGGGGAGACTCCCGGGGCCGTTCCCGGCGGGAGGAGCTAACCGGCGTGCGGACCGGTCGTGGCCGGCCGCGAGGCCGCGGGGGAGTCCACGGCCGGCGTCACGCCCTCGCGCTCGGTGAACTCGTCGGCGAAGCGCTCGCGGATGCGGGCGCGGAACCACAGGAACCCCGCCCCGAACAGGCCGAGCGGGAGCAGCGACAGTGCCGTGGTGCTCAGGAAGAACGCGAGCCGGCTCGCCGGGTTGGCGCCGGCGGCGCAGGCGGCGCACGCGCGTGCCGCGGCGGGGG
>DATDEX010000365.1:0-11076 GCA_036522895.1 Candidatus Eiseniibacteriota bacterium
GTCGCGCTCGCGCGCGATTCGCCTCGCGTCGCTCACGGCGCGCCGATGCGCACCGGGATCCCCCACGGATCGCGAGCGATCGCCGTCGTGCCCTCGCGCTCGAAGTTCCACCCCTCCGCCACCAGCCGGTCGGCGACGGCCGCTCGCTCCGCCTCGGACGGGATCGCGAGCGACCACGCGTCGAGCCCGGCGTCCGCGTCGCTCGCGACCGGATGGCCCGCGGCCCACACGTTCACGCCGACGTGGTGGTGGTAACCCCCCGCGGCGACGAACAACGCCCCGGGGAAGAGTCGCGTGCTCACCGCGAAGCCCATGTCATCCACGTAGAAGCGCTCGGCCGCGGCGAGATCGCCGACGTAGAGATGCACGTGCCCCATCACGGCGCCGTCGGGCACGCCCTGCCAGCGCGTGGCGCCGGCCACGCGGGCGAGCCCCTCGGCATCGAGCGGGTCGAGCGTGCCGACGAGGTCGGCGCCCTGGTGGACCCAGGTCTCGCGCGGGCGGTCGGCGTAGACCTCGACCGTGATGCCGTCGGGGTCGGTGAGGTAGAGCGCCTCGCTGAAGAGGTGATCCGACGCGCCGAACTTTTCGCCGAGCTCCCCCAGGTGGACGAGGAATCGCCCGAGGTCGACACGCGAGGGGAGGAGGATCGCGTAGTGGTAGAGCCCGAGGAGCGCGCGCCGCGGCACGTGCCGCGCCCCGGGGACTTCCCGGAGCTCCACGAGCGCGCGGCCGTCGCCCGTCCCGTGCCGGCTCCGGGCGCCATCGGGGGCGAGCGCGCGCAATCCCAGCACGCGCTCGAGCCAAGCCTCCGAACGGGAACGGTCGGCGACGCGCAACCGCACCGGGCCCAGCGAGACGTCGTCCGGTAAACCTTTCGTCAGGTGACCCTCCCGATGGGGCGAGCGAACGCAAGGTCGCGGTCAAGAGTGCTCCCGGTCCCTTGTGTGCCTCGCGGCATCGAACATACTGGCCGTCGGACCCACGAGGCCAATGGGCCGTCGACTCCGGCCCACGACACGGGAGATCCCAGCATGCGCCGAACCTCGCCAGTCACCGCCCTGATCATCGTCCTGCTCGCCGCCGCCAGCGTATTCCTGTTCGTCCAGAACCGCCGGAACGCCCAATCGCTCGTCGCGCTCCAGTTGACGGAGCAGGCGACCCGCCAGCACTACGGCCAGGCGATCAGCGAGATCGCCGCCATCCAGGACAGCCTGAACGCCATCTCGATCTCCGGCGGCATCGGCAGCATGCGCTCGGCTCCGCTCTCCGATGAGCGCCGGCTCTCGCCCACGCACGGGGACGAGGTGCTCGCCCGGGTCGGCGAGCTGCGCGCCGGCATCGAGCGCGCGCGCGACCGCATCCAGCAGCTCGAGGTGGGGCTCCGCGAGAGCGGCGTCCGCGTCGCGGGCCTGCTGCACATGGTCGCGCAGTTGAAGGACGGGGTGGCGGCGAAGGAGCAGATGGTGGCCGAGCTCTCGAGCCGGGTCGATTCGCTCCAGACCCACGTCAGCGGGCTCACCGCCGCGGTCGAGGAGAGCCAGACGCACATTGCGGTGCAGGACTCCACGCTCGAGGACCGCCGGCGCGAGCTGGGGACGGTCTACTGCATGGTCGGGACGCGGCAGGACCTCTTGAAGCGCGGCGCCGTGGTGGCGCGCGGCGGGCTCCTGGGCCTCGGCCGCACGCTCGATCCCTCCGGCAAGGTGGACGAGGCGGCGTGCACGGTCGTCGACACGGACGCGCAGAGCGTGATCCCGATCCCCTCCCCGCACGCGCGCGTCCTCACGCCGCAGCCACCGGGGAGCTACACGCTGGAGCCGGTGAACGGCCAGCTCGAGCTCCGCATCCTCGACGCGCGCGAGTTCCGGAAGGTGCGCCACCTGGTGATCGTGACCGCGTAGCGGGGTCGATCCGCGCTCCGCGCCAGGCCGCCCCGCGCGCCGTGGTGCGGAGCGCTATTCCTGCACGGCCATCGAGAGCAGCGCGTGGACCGGGAGCGGCGCCAGCTTTTCGCGCCCGCCGAGCCCGGTGAGCTCGATCACGAACAACGCGGCCACGACCTCGGCGTCGAGCTGGCGCACGAGCTGCGTGGTCGCGAGCGCCGTACCGCCGGTGGCGAGCAGGTCGTCCACGATCACCGCCCGCTGGCCCGGTCGCAGCGCGTCGGCGTGGAGCTCGAGCGTGTCCTCGCCGTACTCCAGCGAGTAGACCTGGCGTACCGTCTTCCCGGGCAGCTTGCCGAACTTCCGCGCCGGGGCGAACGGCACGCTCCAGTGGAGCGCGAGCGGCGCCCCGAAGAGGAAGCCGCGGGACTCGATGCCGACGACGGCCTCGGGCCGGGCCACGGTCGCGGCGAGCCGGTCGATCGCGGCCCGGAACGCCTCGGGCGAGTGGAGCAGCGGCATGATGTCCTTGAATCGAATGCCCTGCTTCGGGAAGTCGGGCACCTCGCGAATGTGATCCTCGAGCCGGATCATGCGACTCCCCGCGTGCGCCGGCTCAATGGACCACCTCGCCGCTCTCGCGGTCGAGGTCGGCGAGGTCGATCGCGCGCCGGAGCTTCGCCAGCGCGCGCGACTCGATCTGGCGGACCCGCTCGCGCGAGATGCCGAAATGCTCGCCGGTCTCCTGGAGCGAGCGGGCGATGCCGTCGTGGAAACCGTAGCGGATGCGCAGGACCTGCTCCTCGCGCTGCGCGAGCGAGCGGAGCAGGCGGTCGAGCTTCTCGTGCTCGAGCTGGAGCTCGACCAGGCGCTCCGCCGATGTCCTCGGCGGAGAGTTCCTCGAACGCGTCCACGCCGCCGTGCTCGTCGAGCGACTTGATGCCCCCGAGGAGCGCGCGCAGGCGCTCGGCGCGCGGCGTCGAGATGTCCAGCTCGTGCGCGATCTCGGAGACGAGCGGGTCGCGCGCGAACCGGGCGCGGAGCGCGCGCTCGGCGCGCACGTAGCGGTTGAGCTGCTGGAACATCTGCACCGGGATGCGCACGGCGCGCGACTGCTCGGCGAGCCCGCGCAGGATGGCCTGGCGGATCCAGAGCGACGCGTACGTGCTGAAGCGCAGGCCCCGTTCGGGCTCGAACCGGTCCACCGCGTGGATGAGCCCCAGGTTCCCCTCCTCGATGAGATCGAGGAACGGCAGGCCCCGGTTCCGGTAGGCGCGTGCGACGTGAACCACGAGGCGCAGGTTGGCGAGGATCATGCGCCGCCGTGCCTCGAGGTCGCCCGTGCGCGCCCGCACCGCGGTCTCCAAGAGCTCGGCGTGGGTGAGGAGCTTCACGCGCCCCATCTCGTTGAGATACAGGTCGAGGATGTCCCGCTCCGGTTCGCCCGCGAGCTGCCGCGGATCGAACCGGGTCGCCGACTCGTCGACGTCGTCCTCGGGCAGTCGCACGCCGGCCGCCACGAGCCGCGCCCGGAACGCCTCGAAAGGCTCGTCCTCGAAGTCCAGGTCCACGAGCAACGCGTCGTAGTCGCGACGGCTCATCTCGCCCCGGGCCAGCGCCTCGCGCTGGGCCTCGGCGAGGCGGTCCGAGAATTTGACGATGTCCGGTACACCCATGCGATCCCTACCCCGTCACGCGGAAGCCTTCCGGGGCTCCCGCCGATTCGAACCACTCCTCGTCCGCCCGCTCGACCCGGGCGTGTCCCGGACCCACGCGCAACGCCTCCACGAACCGCCTGAGCTCGGCCTCGCGGCCGAACGCCTCGGCCTCGACGACGCCGTCCGGCCGGTTGCGCACCGAGCCCGCGAGCTCGAGCTCGGCGGCCCGGCGCAGCACGAACGCCCGGAAGCCGACGCCCTGGACCCGGCCGCTGACCACGACGCGCACTGCCCGCATGGGGTCAGGATGGACTCGGCCGGGGGCCCGCCGCAAGCGCGACGCGCGCAGGCTCATGCGACGGTGGCCGGGAGAGAATGGCCGGAGGGCACGGGGCCCTCCGGCGGACGGAATGGTCGGGGCGAGAGGATTTGAACCTCCGACCCCCTGGTCCCGAACCAGGTGCTCTACCAGGCTGAGCCACGCCCCGACGCTTCGGTCCGACGCTGGTCCGCGGGCCGCCCGCGGAGCGGCGCACCCTAGCATAGCGTCGGAGCCCGTGACAATCGCAGCGAGCCGGCAGGCCGCGCCGCGCGCCGGTATTATGGCGTCAGGCCCCACCCCGCCATGTCGGCGCGGAGCGCGTGGTCGGTGAGCTCGAGCTGCAGCGGGGTCACCGAGACGTAGCCGGCATCGACGCTGTGGAAATCGGTGCCCTCGTCCGGGCGCCAGACCGGGTCTTCACCGCCGATCCAGAAGTAGTCGCGGCCACGCGGGTCCACCTTCCGCACGAGCGTGTCCTCGTACGCCCGCGTGCCGAGCCGCGTCACGCGAACGCCCTTGAGCTCCGCGGTCGGAACGAACGGCAGGTTGATGTTGAGCAGGAGCCGGCGCGTGAGCCCGCGCTCGAGCACCTGGCGGAGCAGGTGGCCCACCACGTCGGCCGCCTCGCGAAAGTCGGTCGCCTGGCGGGTCACGAGCGAGGCGGCCACGCCGGGCACGCCCTGGAGCACACCCTCGATCGCGGCTGCGACGGTGCCGGAGTAGAACACGTCCTCTCCCATGTTCGGACCGTGGTTGATGCCCGAGACCACCAGGTCGGGCGGCTCCCCGAGCTGGCCGTGAAACGCCACCAGCACGCAGTCGGTCGGCGTGCCGTCCACGCTGTAGGAGTCCTCCCCGACCTCGTGGATGCGCAGCGGCCGATGGAGCGTGAGCGATTGCGACGTGGCGCTCTGATTCCGGTCGGGGGCGATCGTGACGACCGTCCCGAACGGGGAGAGCACCCGGCGCAGCTCGCCGAGCGCCGGCGAGGCGACACCATCGTCGTTCGTGAGCAGGATGCGCATCAGACGTCCCTCGGCACGGGCCGCCGCTCGAACGTGAGCCGCAACATCATGGCGACGATGCGCGGCACGTCGCGGGTGAGGCTCAGGTGACTCACCTCGTCGCCGTAGACGGTCGGGATCTCCACCTCGGCGACCTTGAAGCCGAGCCTCGCCGCGCGCACGGCCATCTCGGTCTCGACCTCGTAGCGGCTCGCCCGCACCGGCGTGCGCCGGAGCACTTCGCGGCGATAGAGTCGGTAGCCGCACTGGCTGTCGGCGATCGGCTGCCCCGCGATGCTCGAGCACCACGCGGAGGAAAACCGGTTCGCGAACCGGCGCGTCGGCGGCATGTCGGGGGTGAGCTCGCGCCGGCCCAGCACCAGGTCGGCGCCGGCCTCGGCCCGCGCGACGAACGCCGGCAGGCAGGCCGGGGGATGCTGGCCGTCGGCGTCGAGCGTGACCACGACGTCGTAGTCGGTGAGCCGCGCGAACCCGGCGAGGAGCGCGTGGCCCTTCCCGCGGTTCGCGGCGAACGAGTGGACCTCGGCGCCGAACTGGCGACCCACCTCGGCCGTGGCGTCGCGCGAGCCGTCGTCCACCACGAGCACGTGCGGCGGCTCGGGCAGCGCCGCGAGCCCGAGCAGCACCTCCCCGAGGTGCGCGGCGGCCTGATAGGCGGGTACGAGCGCGGCGACGGAGAGTGGGCTCATCGCGGCGGCTCCGAGCGGGACGTCACGGGCCCGACGCGTACCAGGGCGTGCGGACCCGGGGAGGGAAATTATGGTCGGGGCGACTGGATTTGAACCAGCGACCCCCTGCACCCCATGCAGGTGCGCTACCAAGCTGCGCTACGCCCCGACCGGGACTCCAAAGGCGTGGGTGCAACAACGGGCGGCCAACATAGCCGGGGAGCCGCGGGGGCGCAACACGGCCGGGGCACGCCGGCGCCGCACGGCTCGCCCCACGCGGGCGAAACGCCGCGTCAGCGACCGCCGGTCCCGGCGGGCTCGCGCTTGAGCCGGCTCGCCAGCGCGCGCAGCTCTTCCTTCACCTCGATCACGAGCAGCTTGCGGTCGGCCTCGCTGAACGCCAGCTCGACCTGCGGCTCGTCGAGCTTCCGGTCGTCGAGCAGCGTGCGTCGCGCGCCGGCGATGGTGTACCGCCGGGCGTAGAGCAGCTCCTTGATGCGCAGCAGCAGCCGGACCTCTTCCGGGCGGTACATGCGGTTCCCGGCCCGGTTCTTTCGCGGGCGCAGCATGCTGAACTGCGTCTCCCAGTAGCGCAGCACGTGCGGCTTCACGGCAAGCATGTCGCTCACCTCGCTGATCGAGCGATAGAGCTTGCTCTCCGGATCCTGGACGGTCTTGCGGACGCCCAAGCCAACCCCCTCTCGGCTTCGGCGGTGGCCCGTGCCCGCGGGCCACGCCGTCGGTTAAGCCTCTCGCTTCAAGTCACGCGTCATGAGCGCCATGAGCGCGGTCTGGGGATCGCGTCCCTCGAACAGCGCACACACCTGCTCGGTGATCGGCAATTCCACGCCGCGCTGCCGGCCCAGGTCGCGGGCGGCGCGCGCCGTGTGGACTCCCTCGGCCACCATCACCATGGCGCCGAGGATCTGCTCGATTTGCTCGCCCCGCCCGAGCCGCTCTCCCACGTGCCGGTTGCGGCTGTGGCGGCTCATCGCGGTGGCGATCAGGTCGCCCATGCCGGTGAGCCCCGAGAATGTCTCGCGCTTCGCTCCCATGAACTCGCCGAGTCTGGCCATCTCCGCGAGCCCACGCGTGAGCAGGGCGCCCTTCGTGTTGTCCCCGAACCCGAGGCCGTCGCAGACCCCCGCGGCGATCGCGATCACGTTCTTGAGCGCGCCGCCGTACTCGCAGCCGACGACATCGGAGTTCGTGTACACCCGGAACCGCGGCGTGGAGCACAGCACCTGCACGTCGCGCGCGCGCCCCTCGTCCGCGCTGGCCGCGACCACGGTGGTGGGGATGCCCCGCGCCACCTCCTCGGCGTGGCTCGGCCCGGTGAGCGTCACCGGGGCCGGGTCGCCGAGGGATTCGATCAGCACTTCCGAGAGCCGCCGCAGCGTCCCCAGCTCGAGCCCCTTGCTCGCGCAGATCGGGACGCCGCGCGCGCCGGTCGCCGCGACCTGCCGGGCCACCGAGCGCGTCGCCTGGGAGGGCACCACGAACAGCTGGAACTCCGCCGCTTCGAGCGCCCTCTCAAGTTCCGCCTGAACCTTAACCCCGACCGGCAGCACAATGCCAGGCAGAAACTTGCGGTTCTCCCGCTCGCGCTCGAGCCGGGCCAGCGAGGCCGGGTCCCTGCCCCAGAGCCGGACGTCGTGCCCCGCCTCGCTCAAGTGAATCGCGAGCGTGGTGCCGAACGAACCCGCGCCGAGCACCGCGACCCGGCTCACGCCGAGCCCGCCCGGAACGAGAAACGCCGCTCCTCGCCGCGCGCGAGCCGCCCGATGTTGTCCTTGTGGCGGACGATCACGAGGAGCGCGATCGCGGCGCCGACCGCGAACGTCGGGCTCCGGAGCCCGCCCGGGGCGACGAGCGCGAGCGTGGTCGCGAACGCGACCGAGCCGAGGATCGAGCCGAGCGAGATGAACCGGGTGAGCGCCACCGTGGCGACGAACACCCCCGCGAAGACTCCAAAGGCCGGTGGCGAGAGCGCGAGCAGCACGCCGGCGGTGGTGGCGACGCCCTTCCCCCCCTTGAAGCCTGCGAACGCCGTGAACACGTGGCCGAGCACCGCGGCGAGCCCGACCGCGAGCCGGCACCACTCGCGCCCGCCCGGGAACGTCGCGCCGAGCGCCAGACCGGGTACGAGCCAGGTCGGGAGCGCGCCCTTCGCGATGTCGAGCAGCAGCACCGGGATCCCGATCGCGGGCCCGAGCGTGCGATAGACGTTCGTCGCCCCGAGGTTCCGCGAGCCGAGCGTGCGCACGTCGACGCCCTTCCACGCGCGGGGGAGCCACAGGCCCCACGGTAACGACCCGCTCAGGTAGCCGAGCGCCAACGCGGCGAGAAGGGACGGCATGCGCGGCATCCTACTACGACTACTCGCTCTTCCGAACCCGGAACCGGAGCGGCGTGCCGCGGAAGCCGAAGTGGTCGGCAAACGACGACCACAGGTAGCGCCGGTAGTTGTCGTTCAACCGGGAGGGGGCGTTCACGAACAGCGTGAACGTGGGCGGGCGCTTCCCGGTCTGCGTCATGTAGTAGATCTTCGGAGACTTCCCCAGCGAATTACTGGGCACCTGCCGGCGTTTCTGCACGAGCGCCAGCCAGTCGTTCAACTCGCGGGTCGGGATCTCGCGCGTGTTCGCCGCGACGCGCTCGGCCACGTACTCGGGCAGCTTCGCCAGGTGCATCTTCTCGGTGGCCGAGATGGGATGCGCCGGGATGTCGGCGAGCGTCGGGAACCGACGGGCACGGTCGGCCTGCACCGCCTTCCACGCCACCTCGCGATCCTCGATCTGGTCCCACTTGTTGTAGAGCAGCATGAGCGCGCAGCCCGCCTCGAGCGCGTGGTGCGCGAGGCGGGCCTCCTGCTTCTCGAACCCGCGCGCGGAGTCCACGACGAGCACCGCGACGTCGGCGCGCTCGAGCGCCTGGAGCGCGCGCATCGTGGCGTAGAACTCGGCCTGGTCCTCGAACAGCGCCTGGCGGCGGATGCCGGCGGTATCCACGAGCACGAACTCGCCCGCAGTGCTCTTCCAGCGCGCGTCGATCGCGTCCATGGTCGTGCCGGGCTTCGGCTCCACGAGCACGCGCTCCTCGCCGAGCAGCGCGTTGACGAGCGAGCTCTTGCCCACGTTCGGGCGGCCGACGATCGCCACGCGCGGGGCCGGGTTCTCCTCCTCCTGCCGCGGCGGCAGCAGCGCCAGGACGGCATCGAGCAGGTCGCCGATCCCGAGCCCGCCCTCGGCCGCCACCGCGATCGGCTCGCCGAGCCCGAGCCCGTGGAAGTCGTGGACGATCGGGTCGTTCCCGGTGTCGACCTTGTTCACGACGAGCAGCGCCTTTTCGTGCGTACGGCGGATCTGCGTGGCGATGGCCTGGTCGAGGTCGGTGACCCCGGTGTGCGCGTCGACCAGGAAGATGACCGCGTCCGCGAGCCCGATCGCCGCCTCCGCCTGGCGGCGCACGTCTGCGTCGCGGCCCTCGGAGGAGGCGGGCAGGAACCCGCCCGTGTCCACGAGCACGAACGGCCGCCCGGTCCACTCCGCCCGCACCGCGTTCCGGTCGCGCGTGATGCCCGGCCGGTCGTGCGTGACCGCGCGCCGCTCGCCCAGGATGCGGTTGAACAGCGTCGATTTCCCGACGTTCGGGCGGCCGATGATGGCGACGACAGGTGCGCTCATGGGAGGGCTTCGCAGTTGGTGGGAGTTGTCGAAAAGCTCGTGCGCCGGCGGACGGTGTTGCGGCGGGCGGGAACGAGACGGCGCGCCGGGAGCGGGCGGATCCGCCGGTGCCGGCGCGCCGAGGCGCCACGGATGGAGCGGGCAACGGGGGTCGAACCCGCGACCTCAAGCTTGGGAAGCTCGCGCTCTACCAACTGAGCTATGCCCGCGAACGCTGGTGAGAAGGCGGAGGACAAGCTAGGGCGGCGCCGCGGGGGTGTCAAACCCCGCACCGCGGCGAGGGTGCCGTTCAGAAAAGCGCGGCCGCCACGCGCTCGGCCCACGCCTCCGGGCTCGCCTCGCCCGACTCGAGCCGCTCGGTCGCCATCTGGTGACGGAACCACGTGCGCTGCCGCTTGGCGAGCTGACGCGTGCGCTCGTTCATTCGCGACGCGGCGTCCTCGGCACCCAAGCGGCCCGCGAGGCGCTCGAGCGCCTCGTCGCAGCCGATCGCCGCGAGCGCGCGGAGCTCGGGTTCGCGCCCGGCCTCGACGAGCGCCCGCGTCTCCTCGAGCAGGCCCTGCTCCCACATCGCGCGCGTTCGGAGAGCGATCCGCCGCGCGAGGAGTGCGGGCGGACAGACGAGCTCGTAGCTCCGCCACTCGGCCGCGAGCGGCGCCTCGCGCGGGCGATCGCGCCACCAGGCGAGCGTCCGCCCGCTCGAGCCCACGATCTCGAGCGCGCGGAGCACGCGTTGCCGGTCCCGCGGGGAGATCCGCGCGGCCGCTTCGGGATCGCGCTCGCGGAGCCGCGCGTGCAGCGCCGGTGCGCCGAGCGCCGCGCACTCGCGCTCCAACCCGGCGCGGAGCGCGGGATCGCGCGGCGGCTCGGGATGCAACCCCCGCTCGAGCGCCGAGAGGTAGAGCCCGGAGCCGCCCACCAGCACCGGCACGACGCCGCGCGCGAAGCAGCCCTCGCAGGCGTCCGCCGCCGCGCGCGCCCAGCGGCCGGCCGTGGACCGCTCGCCGAGCGAGAGCCAGTCGAAGAGATGGTGCGGGCGCGCGGCGCGCTCGGCCGGCGCCGGCTTCCCGGTGCCGAGCTCCAGCTCGCGAAACACCTGGCGGGCGTCGGCACACACGACCTCGCCGCCGAGGCGTTCGGCGAGCGCCTCCCCGACCGCAGTCTTCCCCGTGGCGGTGGCGCCGACGATGGCGACGAGCGTGCGTCGCATCCGGGCTAAGTACGGCCGAAGCGGCGGTGGAGCTCTTCCAGGTCGAGCCGCACGAACGTCGGCCGGCCGTGCGGGTCGCCGTGCGGCCGCGACGTGCCGAAGAGCCGGTCCACGAGCGCGCGCATCTCCTCGCGCGAGAGCACCTCGCCGGCGCGGATCGCGGCGTGGCAGGCGTGCGAGTTCGCGACCCGCTCGAGCATCTCGTCCTGCGCGGTGGGCCCGCCCTCGCTCACCCCGTCGAGCACGTCCTGGAGCAACTGTCCCGGGCGCTCGACCTTCCGCTCCGTCGGCACGCCCTGGATCACGACGGTGGGTGGCGAGAGCGGCGAGAGATCCCAGCCGAGCCGCTCCAGGTGCGGCCCGATCTCGAGCAGCAGCTCGAACTGGGCGCGGGAGAGATCCACGAGCACCGGGAAGAGGAGCCCCTGCGAAGCGCCCTGCCCGCCGCGCAGCCGCGCGATGGCCTCCTCGTAGAGGATGCGCTCGTGCGCGGCGTGCTGGTCCACGATCACGAGCCCGCCCCGCACCGGGGCGAGGATGTAGGTGCGGTGGAGCTGCCACATCTCGGGCTCGGCGGCCCCCGCGGCTCCCGCCGGCGCGGGCTGCGGGGTGATCGGCGCC
>DATDEX010000366.1:0-8798 GCA_036522895.1 Candidatus Eiseniibacteriota bacterium
CTCCCGTACCGCTCGCCGAGCGGGCCCGCGCGCGGGCGGCGGCGCGGCCCGCGGCTCCTCGAGCAGATGTCGCTCGACCTGGGGCCCGACCGGCCGCGCTGGAAGCTGTCGCGGCTCGTCGAGGCCTCGGCCCATCGCGAGCGGATCCTCGAGTTTCTCGAGTTCGCGCGGAAGTTCTACCCGGAGCTCGAGGGGCTCGTGATCCGCGTCGGCCTCGCCCAGAAGCGCGGCGTGCTGGGCTGGGGCTCGCTCGATCCCGAGCGGCCCGGGGTGTGGGTGCGGCCGCGCCGGCTCCAGCTCTTTACGATCGCGCACGAGTTCACGCATCTCCTCCAGGCGCGGCGCCTCGTGCCGCGCGGCGAGCGGCAGTGCGACCTGTGGGCGCTCGCGCGCACGCCGCTCCTGATCGACGCGGTCCCCAACTACCTGAGCCTGCCGCGCTCGCTCCGGCGCGGGAAGCCCACGAACGACCAGGCGCACGCGCTCTGCGTCGCGGCGCGCGAGGCGATCGCGGCGCGCGAGGCCGGCGACCGGCGCTACCTCGCGCGCTTCGAGGCCACGCTCGCCGAGGCGTTCGGCGCCGGGGTGCGCGCCTGAAGCCTCCGGTGCGGCGGATCCGGGTAGCCGCTGCGGTGGTGTGGGACGGGCCGCGCCTCCTCATGACCCAGCGCGCGCCGGGTGGCGCGCTCGGACTGCAGTGGGAGTTCCCCGGCGGGAAGCTCGAGCCCGGCGAGTCCCCCGAGCAGGCCATCGTGCGCGAGGTGCGCGAGGAGTTGGGCGTTTCGGCCACCCCGCTCGAGCGGCTCGACAGCGTGACGCACGACTACCCGCACGGGACCCTGGTCGAGATCGTGTTCGTCCGCTGCACGCTCGACTCGCACGCGTTCGAGCTGAGCGACGAGGTGAACGACGCACGCTGGCAGCTTCCGGCCGAGATCGAGGTGGCGCACGTGCTCGAGGCGGATCGCGATTTCCTGCGCGCGCTGGGGGCGCGCGGGTAGGAAGCACTCGGCGGCCCGCTGCCGCCGCTCAAGTGAAAGGGCAACGGACATGTCGCTTCCCGATGGGCTCCAGTTCCTGAAGTTCGGCTGGTGGGTCGTGCACGCGATGGCGTTCCTGCTCGTCTACCAGTACGGCCACGCGCGCGGCCGCGGCCAGCTCAAACGCGAGCAGCGGCAGCGCGAGCTGGCGAAGCGCGGCTAGCGGATCACCACGAACCGTCCCACCTGGTGGCCGAGCGGCGAGGTCACGGTGAAGAGGTAGACGCCGGACTCCACGTCCTGGCCGTTGCGCGAAATCAGGTTCCACGACGCCTCGCCATTGCCACCGCTGCCGTCGTGCTCTACAACCGCAACGAGGTCTCCGGCGAGCGTGTAGATGCGCAGCGTGGCGCGCGCGCTCGGCATACCCATGAAGTCGATGTGGCGGGTGAACACGTCGCCGGGCACGGGCTGGCGCTCCCAGTCGGCGCGGGCACGGTAGGGGTTCGGCACCACCCAGACGCGGCCGGCCTCGGCGTGTGCCGCGGCATGCGGGACGACGCGGTCGTCGAACGAGGCGAAAAACGGGCTCTCGTACTCGAGCAGCGGACGGGTCAGCGCCGGGCTCGGCGCCTCGCGCATGATCGTGGTGACCACGTAGTGGTAGTCGAAACCGTCGAGCGCCCGCTCGTCGGTGAAGCGATACCGGCCAATCGGGTAATGCGGTCCGCCGGGGCCGGTGCCGTCGGGCGTGACGGAGCTGTCCGTGACGTCCGCGAGGGGGCGGCCCCCGAGCGAGGGATCCTTACGGTAGACGGCGAGCCGCTGCCAGTGCTCGGGCTCGGGGAGAATCGCGTCGCGTCGCCAGTCGTCGAGCCGGTAGAGCTTGTAACCGGCGAAGCGGAAGTCCGCGGCACCCACGCTGCCGGAAGCGATCGCGCGCTCGGGCTGGTTGTCCCATTCAATGTCGACACGGTGATCCCTCGGGAGTGCGCGCATGTTGGGTTGCGGCGGCAGCCGCATGTCCGACTCCCAGTGGCGCACCTCGTCGACGCCGTCGTCGCCCGTGCACAGGTCGCAGTCGACGTCGGTCCAGATGCAGTGGCCGCTCGAGTAGGTTAGTTCGACGGCGACGGTTTGCGCGAACTTCGTCGGGTCGATCGGGATGAGATCGGGATCGTCCCGGAACTTCTCCGGGCAATCGGGATCGTAATTGAACACCACCCCGGGGGGCGGTTCGAGGCAGATCTCGTGACCGTTGATCCCGGTTCGCCCCTCCGAATACGATCCCCGAACCCCGTTCGGCTGCAGGTCGAGTCTTGCTCCCCGGTAGAGCATGCGGGTGTCGAACACGGTGGTTGCCGCGCTGTCCCTCGCGGGAACCGCGGACAGCGCCACCGCGAACTGCAGGGATTGTCCGGGAGCGAGGGCAGGGAAGGGCCCGCACGAGACCAGCACGGCAAAGTCGTTCCCGGGCTCGAGTCGCGCCGTGGGGTACTCGCCAGCCATCGCCGCGTAGCGATCTTCATCGATCTGCGGGGGCCCGCCTTGTCCCGGTGGCGCGCCCGGGATATACGGGAAAAGGTGGAACGTGCTGTCGCGGGCCGGCGCGCGCGCGCCAGCTCGTGCCTCGCGTACCCCCGGGAACGCGTCGTTCCGAAGCCCGGCCAGCGGATCGATCGTATGCGAAAGAGGTACCAGGGCCACCCCGGCCCCGGCGACAGTGCGGGAGGCGTCGAACAGGAGCGCGGCCTCGCCTTGCAGGATTTCGCCACACTGTTTCACCCAGTTGCCCAGGAGCGTGTCGGGGTGTGGCGACAACAGGAAGGTGTACGGCTCGAGGCTGAGCTCGTCATCCAGGTGACCCGCGGGTTGGGACCGCCCGCGAGCATCGAGATCCGCGTAGAGCCCGAGCCGCACGCCGCGCAGCGTCTGCGCGCCCTTGTTCGTGACCGTGAATTGGATCCCGGCGATGCCGTCGTGTCCCGGCAGCGTCCACGCGTAGGCCTCCTGGTGGACCGCGAGCCCGAGCGGCACGTGACGCTCGCCGTTCGGGTAGGCGTAGTTCACGGACTGCGGCTGGTCGTCGGTGTAGTCGGCGGCGAGCATCTGCTGGGCGGGAAGCAGGACGTCCTCGTCCACCCTGCCGTCGCCGTCGTCGTCTCGGCCGTTCAGGATCTCCTCGTCCACTTTCCCGTCGCCGTCGTCGTCGAAGTGCGGTCGAGAGCCGGGGTCGCCGGCGTTCAGAACACGCACCGTGTCGCCGGGGTCGAGCGTCGGACGCCACTCGAGCAGCGGCCCGCCCGAGACGCGGTGCTCGCCGTTCTCGTCGAGCGCGCCCACCCACAGCTCGGCGTGGTTCAGGAGCTCGTGGCCGCTGCCCTTGGGAAACTCGAACGAGGGATCGAACGAGAGGCCGGTGTTGAAGAACGCGTTTCCGAGCACGCCGATGTTGGTGACGCGCATGGAGAAGCGGCCGGCGGTGAGGGAGGGGCCGCGGTTCGCGATGTCCATGACGGCCTGGGCCGGGGTTGCGGCCAACCCGCAGCTCATGAGCGTCGCAGCGAGCGTGAGGGGGAATCTGGATACGAGCATCGCTCGGCCAAGCCCTCCCGGCTTGGCCTCCCTGACGCTCGCGGACGGCCTTCGGCCATCCTGGCCTGCGGCCTGCTCGCGACTGCTCGTATCCAGATTCCCCTTCACGCTCGCTCCACCCGTGGGGGCGGTGCGTTTGCTGTACCGCCTCCGCCAGTCCCTGGCTGCGGCCGGCTCGCGACTGCTCGTGCTCACGACCCCCCTCGCACTCGCCTGCTCATTTCGACTCCGGATTCGCCCCCCGGTTCTCGTCGCGACAGTTCCGGCGGACGAAATCCATAATACGCGTGACAGGAGCGTGCCGCGGATAGAGAATCACGGGTCGACCGGTGGAGAGGAGACGCTCATTCGCATCGCGGAGCTCTCGCGCGTGAGGCTGCTTGCGGCGCTGCTCGCAGTCGTGGTGGCGGGCTCGCTCTGCGGCTGCTCCAAAAAGCAGCTCGCCGGCGTGGCGGGAGTAGCGCTGCCCAATCTGCCGCCTACCGTGGAGCTGTCGCAGGTTCCCGCGCCCGGGGACACCGCCGGGACCTACGCGTACGAGCTGAGCTGGGCGGGCTTCGATCCCGACGGACGCGTGACCCGTTTCTTCTATGCCGTCGATCCGCCGTCGCAGGCCGCGGCCGAGACGCTCTGGGTGGGGACCACCGCGAATCGCGCCAAGTTCACGTTTCGCTCCGACAGCGTGGGCTCCGGCGGCTCGACCCGCGCGCGCGGCTTTCACACGGTGGCCGTCTATTGCGTCGACGATCGCCTCGCGCGCTCGCCGGTGGTGTTCGCCTCGTTCACGAGCACGACCGTGGCGCCCACGGTGCAGATCCTGTCGCCGAGGCCGTACCCGAACCTGTCGCTCACGCTCGCGGCCGCGGTGCACGTGGAGTGGGCCGGCGACGATCCGGACGGCGTCGGAACGCGCCTGCCGGCCTCGTACCGCTGGAAGCTGTTCGGCAACAGCGGCGACATTCCCACGCTCGCGGTGCTGGCGGATCCCGACTCGCTTCGGCGTCGCTACGCGCCCACCTTCGCCGGCTGGGACTCGCTGCCCGGTGCGGTCCACGGACTCGAGCTGCGCGATCTCGTTCCCGGACAGAGCTACATCTTCGCGATCGCGGCCATCGACCAGGCGGGTGCCTACTCGCCGGTATTCACTCGCGGCTCCAATTTGCTCTGGTTTTACGTCAGCTCCACGGCCTCGCTCGGGCCGATCATCACCATTTCCGGTCCGTCGTTCAGCTATTCCTATCCGAGCGGCGGCGTGTACCTCGACCCGCTCTCCTATGTGCACGCGGAGCTGGCCGCGGACAGCCCGCTGCAGTTCTTCTGGTCCGCGCGCGCAGCTTCCGGGAGCTTCGTGCGCGGCTATCGCTGGACCGTGGACATCGCGAGCGTCGACGACGAAACCTCGCGCGGTGACGAAGCCACCGACCTCGCGCACTGGAGTCGGCTTTCGACCACCACGTCGATCGTCCTGCCCGCCTACTCGGCGGCCGGGACCCACGGCGCGGAGACCCACCGGCTTTACCTCGAGGCAGACGACGACCTCGGGCTCCGGAGTCTCGGGGTGGTGCAGTTCACCGTGGTGCGACCGACCTTCGACCGCGATCTGCTGATCGTGGACGACACCTGGTTCACACCCGACCATGCCGCGCCCGGTGGATGCACGACAGGCCCCGGCCTGCTCTGGCCTTCGGCCGCGGAACTCGACACCTTCCTCTACGCCGCGGGGAACAAGCCATACCGCTGTTATCCCGCGGGCACGCTCAGCCCGGTGGGCGTGTTTGCCGGCTACGCGTTCGACACCTTGTGCACGCACCTCACACCTCCGAGCGACTTCAACCTGCAGCGACTCGACCACTATCGAAACGTCGTCTGGATGACCGACGTGAACTCGGCACTGACCTACAACAACAATGCGCTGACCGCTTCGGTTCCGATGCCGTTGCTGCGCGCGTGGAACACGCCAGGCACCCAGGACCCGCTCGCCACCTGGCTCCAGCAGGGCGGCCGGCTGTGGCTCACGGGCGGCGGCGCGGCGCTGGCATCGCTGCGCGAGTACGACGCGCCCCGCACACCCATCAACGTGTACTCCCCGGCACTCGGTGAGCTCACCCAGGGCAGGCTGATGTTCGATTCGGCGCACTGGCGGAGCGAGATCACCGTGCTCACGTCGTTGCGCGCGGTGCGCTCGGCGCGCGCCGTGGGCGGTTGGCCGGGCGCCCCGGATTACTCGCTGCTCCCCGCCGAGCTGGACGAGAAGTCGCCGGACACGGACCCGCTCCCGCCGCTCCGTACCGGGGGCTTCTACAACGGGTCGTACCCTGCCGAACACCTCTCGAAGCCCAACGGCATCATCGAGACCGACAACCCTGATCCCGCGCTGGGCCACGCGTTCTCGGCGCTCGACACACTGTACGAGACGCAGGGCGGCAACGCGGGGAGCGGGCGGCCGGTCATGACGCTCTATCACGGAAGCGACAACGCCACGTTCGTCTTCTCGGGCTTCCCCCCGTGGTATTTCCAGCGCGCGCAGACGATCCAGCTCGTGGATTTCGTGCTGCAGAATGTCTGGGGGCTCCCTCGCCGGAACGTGCCGCGCTGAGCCGCTGGCCTTCAGCGCCCGCGCGCCTTCTCCCGCACGCTCGTGCGCCCGAGCGCCGCGAGCAGGCCTTCCAGGATGTCGGGCGGCCGCGGCGGGCAGCCGGGGATGCGCACGTCCACGGGGAGGAATCGCGAGACCCCGCCCCCGACCGCGAACGAGTCGGCGCAGAAGCCGCCGTCGCACGCGCAGTCGCCCACCGCGATCAGGAGCCGTGGGCGCGGCGTAGCCTGGTCGGCGAGCCAGAACGCCTCCTCGAGGTGAAGCGACACCGGCCCGGTCACGAGCAGGCCGTCCGCGTGACGCGGCGAGGCGACGATGTCCACGCCGAAGCGCTGCACGTCGTGGAACGGGTTCAGGAGCGCCGCCAGCTCCCCCTCGCAGCCATTGCACGAGCCGAGGTCGAGGTGGCGGAGCTTGAGCGAGCCGCGGAAGAGCTTGCGCACCTCCTCGCGCAGCGCCTCGCCGAGCACCTCGATCTCGCCGGCACGCTCGCGCGTCGCGAACGGCAGCCCGGCGGGGAGCGGTAGCGCCACCCGGCCCGCGAGGCTCCCGCTCCGCAGGGGACCCTTCAGGATCTCGAACACGGAGCCTCCCGCCGAACGCGAACCCCGCCGCAGCCTCTTTCCCAATCGTGGCTTCCCACACCGCGTCTTCCGACACCGCGACTTTCGACACCGCGACTTTCAAAACCGCTCGTCGTTGCTCGCGGCACGGTGGCGGACTTCGTCATTTGTCGGTGCATGCGTAGCACAGGTTGAAGCTCTTGTTGATGAGCGGAAAGTCGGGAACGATGTTGCCGGGCACGGCCTGCGCGACCGCGGGCCAGAGCGCGTGCGACGCGGAGCGCACCCGCCAGTCGGCGATCGCGCCCGACTTTCCGAGCCGAAGCCAGTGCGACAGCAGGCCACGCGGCGATTCGACCATGGCGAACCCCCAGCGCTCGCTCGGCATCGCGCCCAGGTGCTGCGCGAGCGGGCCGCCGGGCATGCGCAAGACCAACTGGCCGATCAAGTTCATCGATTCGTAGATCTCGTCGGTCTTGACCTCGAACCGGGCGCGCACGTCGCCGGCCTCGCGGCGGATCACCTGGAAATCGAGCTCCTTGTAGAACGCGTACGGGTGGTCGCGGCGGACGTCACGGTCGAGCCCGCTCGCGCGCGCGGCGGGGCCGGTGGCGCCCAGGTCGCGCGCGACCGCCTGCCGCAGCACACCGGTCCCCACGAGCCGGTCGAGCACGGCGGCGTTCGCGAGCAGGGCACGCGAGGTGAGCCCCACACCCGCGCGCACCTCGGCGAGCACCGTGTGGAGCCATTGCTGCTGCGAGTCGTCGAGGTCGCTCCGCACGCCGCCCGGGACGCACACGCCGCGGAGCCAGCGGTGGCCGAAGAGCGCGTCCGCGAGCTGGTGCACGACCTCCTTCCAGCGCGCGAACTCGGCCGCCCCGACGACGTAGGCCACGTCGTTCGCGACCCCGGAGAGATCCGCAAGATGGTTCGCGATCCGCTCGAGCTCCGCCGCGACCGTGCGCAGCGCGCGTCCCCGCGGCGGCACGGGAATGCCCGCCAGCTCCTCGACCGCCTTGCACCAGGCGAGCGCGTGCGCGAACGCGCACGAGCCGCAGATGCGCTCGGCGAGCTGGAGGCCGCGATCGAGCGTCGCGCCCTCCGCCAGCTTCTCGAGCCCGCGCCACGTCCAGCCGAGCTTCACGTCCAGCGCCAGCACGGACTCGCCGACGGACGAGAAGCGAAAGTGCCCGGGCTCGATGATGCCCCCATAAACAGGGCCGACGGGGATCTCGAAGACGCCGTCGCCCTCGACGCCCGGCACCCGAAAGCTCGGGGCCCACGGCCACTCTTCTGGCACGTGGAATTGTTTCTGCAGTGGGTGCGTGCCCGCGGGCCAGCCGTCATGTGCAACAAGCGGGCGAGGATCGGGGTGGTCGGCGGGCTCGACGCCGAGGAGGTCGTAGAGCTCGCGCTCGCACCACGCGGCGGCGGGCAGTTGCGCGCTCACCGCGGGGTAGCGCGCCGCGTCGCCCGGCACCGCGGCGATCAGGGTGAGCACCGCGTCCTCGGGCGCCATGCTGAACGACACGTGGAGCCGGAAGCGCCCGTGCACGGCGCGCTCGTCGAGCCCGAACAGCGTCACGAACGCGCCGCCCCATTCCTCCGAAACGGCGCGCGCCACCTCGGCGAGGCGCGCCGCCGGCACGACCACGGTGCGCTCGCGCAGGCTCGTCCGGTCGGCGTCGATCACCGCGTCGGAGAAGCGCTCGCGGATCCCGCGGAGCGCGGAGTCGAGCGGGAAGAGTTCCCCGGGCCGCACGTTCACGGCCGCACCGACTGCATCGCGCTCTCGAGCAGGGCGCGGAGCGGCGCCGGCAGCCACACGCCGAGCATGACGAGCAGGACCGCGAGCGACCAGAGCGGCACGCGCGCCGAGCGCGGCAGCGGGTCCGCGAAGCTCTCGTGCGGCTTCCCCATCACCATGCGCGACCAGTGAAATGCGATGCCGACGAACCCGCTCGCGAGCGCGGCGAGCGCCGCGAACGCGTAGGCCGGGCGCGGGCCCGCGAAGCCGCCCGCGAGCGCCAGCCATTCCGAGACGAACGTGCCCGCGGGCGGCAG
>DATDEX010000367.1:0-6141 GCA_036522895.1 Candidatus Eiseniibacteriota bacterium
GGTGGTGCCGGGATCGTGATGGGCGAGGATCGCGGCGGAGATGGTGCAGTAGGGGCTGGTGCTGGTGCCGGGGCCGGCGTCGGAGCAGGAGCTGCTGCTGCCGTTGACGATGACGACGGTCGCGGTGGCGGCGGAGGTGCCCCGGATGGCGAAGTCCGACTGGGCGAGCGCGGGCGGGGCGAGGCCGGGGAGCACCCAGGCGCCAAGCCCGGTCAGCGCGGCGATCGCGGCGAACGTGGACGGCCGCACCCGACGGCCGCGGCCCACGCATTCCGGACGGCGAGCGCTTCTGACCGGGGCGTGATCGACTCCGAGCATGTGCCTCATGACGTGCCCACTCCTTCCGATCGGCGGCCGGGTTCGAGGGGCGGGTGCCGCCTGGCGCCCACCGTTCTCCGCCGACGCATCACCCCGGGCGACACTGCTGAATCGCTCCCGGAGGACTACCGGCATGCTCGCGGTCGGAAAGGGCTGGGGCCGCATGGTCCGTGCCCGCACGTCAAACGCTAGTGAGGCGACGGACCGCGAACAATGAGGCGAATCCTGCAAATCGCGGGTGGGGAACTCTCGGATTCCCGCGTCAGGCGAATGGACGCGCGAGCGCGGTCCGGCGCCGGAGGGCACTCACGGCGCGTGCAGGCGCCGGTGACGGCGCCCGCGATTCACGAACGGAGGCTCAGCCCTTCGTCGCGGCGGCGCTCCCGGCGCGCCCCTGCGTCGAGTACGCGAGCTTGAGTCGCGCCATTAAGTCCGCGCGGCGGTCGTAGAGCCGCTTCCGCTCGCGCGGGGCCCTCTTCGCCATCGCGTAGGCGGTCAGGAGCGGCAGGCCGATGGTCGTGTCGGTGTAGCAGATCACCGTGCCCGGCAGTTGATCCGGATCGATCTTGCCCCAGCTCACGGCCTCGGCCGGCGTGGCGCCCGAGAGCCCGCCCGTGTCGGGGCGCGCGTCGGTCACGGCGAGGAAGTAGTCGTGGCCCTTCTCGGCGATACCCAGCACCTCCTGGATCTGCGGCTCCGTCTGGAGCACGAAGTTCTTGGGGCTCCCGCCGCCCAGGACCCACACCGCGCTCTTCCCGCCCGCCGACTTGGCGTCCCACACGATCGCAGCGGTCTCGTTGACGTCGGCGTTCACGTCGATCAGCAGCTTGTTGCCCTCGAGCGCCTTCGCCGCGACGTTCATCCCGATCGAGGAGTCGCCCGGCGACGACGTGTACACGGGCACGCCGTACTCCCACGCGGCCGCGAGCAGCGAGCGATGCTTGAGCCCCAGCTTGTCCTCGCGCGCGCGGACGTAGCGGCCGCACAGGAAGTGGAACTCGGCGCTGCTCATGGTGCGCTGGAACTCGGGCGCCGAGATGATCTCGCGGAAGAACGCGTCGGTATCCAGCAGGACGTGGTAATCGAAGAAAATGTCGTAGATGCGGACGACGCCCTGCTCGCGCAGCTCCACGTCGTCGACCTGGAACGTGCCCTGGTGCATCGCGAGCCCGAGCCCGAAGTGCACATCGTGGTAGAGATTCGCGCCCGTCGACACGATCCAGTCCACGAACCCGGCCTCGAGGAGCGGGATGATCGCGCTCATGCCGAGCCCGGCCGGCGTGAGCGCGCCCGTCATCGACAGCGCCACGGTCACGTCGTCCGCGAGCATGCGCTCGGTGAGGAGCCGCGCGCCCTCGCGCAGGCGCGCGGCGTTGTAAGCGAGGAACGCGGAGTCCACCAGCTCGGCGGCGGTCTCGCGCCCGGTGATGGCGGGCGGATCGATGCGCGTGCCGCCGAGATGGGAGCGAGACTTGCGAGGAGCGGACATGATGGCCTCACGGGTGTCGAGGGGGGCGGGAAAGGCCGCGCAGCATACCCCGGGGCCCCCGGAGATCGAAAGCCACGCCGCTGGCCGGCGCGCTCTCCGCTTGAGCTCGCAGCCGGGGTGCCGCTCAGTGCGGGCGCAGCGCCTCGGGCGTCGGTTCGTCGTCGGCGTGCGAGCGCCGATCCGGCGCCAGCGCCGCCCCGGTGTCGAGCGCGCCCGCGCCGAAGTGGTCGGCATCGCCGCGCAATGGGCCCGCGGTCTGCTCGATGCGGTGGAGCATCTGGGTGAGCGCCCACGCCGGGTGCACCTCGGCGAGCAGCGCGGCGGTGCCCGCCACGAACGGCGCCGACATCGACGTGCCACTCCACAGCCGGTAGCCGCCGCCCGGGTAGGCGCTCCGCACGCCGACGCCGGGGGCCGCGAGCGCGACGATGTCGCCGAAGCTGCTGAATGGCGCGGGGGTCGCGGCGGCGTCGACGGCCGCGATCGCCGCGACGTGGCTCGAGCGCGCGGGGAACTCGACCGGCGTATCGTCGCCCCAGTTACCCGCGGACGAGATCACCACCACGCCGAGCCGCTCGGCATCCTCGAGCGCCGCCTGGAGCGCGTCCGAGCTCTTGAGGCTTCCGAGGCTCAGGTTGACGACCTTGGCGCCGTGGTTCACCGCCCAGCGCACACCCGCCGCGACGTCGAGGATGTCGCCGCGCCCGTCGGAGTCCAGCACGCGCACGGCGAGCAGCTTCGCCGCGGGCGCCACGAGGTGGACGATGCCGGCCACGTGCGTGCCGTGGCCAAAGCCTTCGTCGATCACGCCGTCGCCATCGTTGTCGATGCCGTCGCGCGTGTCGGTGGGATCGGCGTCGCCGTCCACGAAGTCCCAGCCGCCGGCGTACGCGGTGCGCAGCTGCGGATGCTGCGGATCGATGCCGGTGTCGAGGATCGCGACCACGACGCCGGTCCCGAGCGCCACGTCGTGCGCGTCACCCAGGTGGATCGCCTGCGCCGCCGGTTGTTCCGCGACCGCCTGCGCCGAGCCCAGGCCATCGTCGAAGGCGAAGCTCTGCTGGCGCGTCTCGGCCGTCTCGAGCCAGCCGTTGGGCTCGGCGGTGACCACGCGCGGGTCGGTGGCGAGCAGCGATTGCAGCGTCGCGCACGTCTCGCCGCTCGGGGGCAGCAGGCTCGCGGTGCGCTCGTCCGCATCGGATTCGATGAGCGTCGCCTGGTATTCGGTCGAGAGGGTGGTGGCGTCGGTGCCGGCGGCGAGCGTCACGACCACCTGGCTGTCGATCGCATCGCCGTTTCGCGTCGCGCCGCCGTCGTCGGTGGGAGCGGTCCGACCATTGCGCGTCGGGTTGACGGAACTGGTGAGCGACCGCCCGCACGAGGTGGCGAACAGGGTCAGCAAGAGTGCGGCGGTGAGCGCGAGGGCGGGCCGTGAGCGGGTGATGGGCGCGCGAAGCATGTGACCTCCCGGGGCGATGCGGGGGCTCGACTCGAGACCGCGGCTCACGGCAATTAAACGAAGTTTGGCGGCGCAGGACAAGGGCGGAAATTGTGGCGCGGGGCGAGGTTGGCCCGGGGCAGGTCGCTCTGGCCGGGGCCCCCTTCCCGCCGAACGCGCGAAGGCCCGGTGGGCGATCACCCCACCGGGCCCGCGAGTTTTCGGCCAGTGAACTTCGATCAGTGGGGCTTGATGCCCTCGGGGCTCGGGTCCTGATTCGGACCCGGAACGAAGTCGGGGGCGAGCGCGGCGCCAACGTCCAGCGCGCCGGCACCGAAGTCTCTTCCCGGCGTGATGTCCGCGCCGTTCGGTGCCGGGGCGACCAGCGGAATGGTCGTGCCCTTGAGGCGCAACAACATCTCGGTCTCGCTCCACCACGGATGGACCTCGGCGAGCAACGCCGCAGTCCCCGTCACGAACGGCGTGGACATCGACGTACCGCTCCACAGGCGGTAGCGGCCGCCCGGATAGGTGCTGCGGATCGCGACCCCGGGGGCGGAGAGCGCCACGTCGCTGTGGTTGAAGCTGCTGAACGTGGCCCCCGCACCGTTGGCGTCGACTGCGGCGGTGCAGATGGTCAGATCCGACCTGCCCGGGAAGTCGACGGCCAACGAGGCCTGATTGCCGGCGGCGGTGACCACGATCACGCCCGCGTTCTTGGCATCCACCAGCGCGCCCTCGAGCACGTCGACGCCCTTCACCCCGGCGCCCAGGCTCAGGTTGATGACCTTGGCGCCGTTTTCCACCGCCCAGCGCACGCCCGCGGCGACGTTCACGAAATCGCCGTTCCCGTTCGCGTCGAGCACGCGCACGATGAGCAACTGTGCGTCCGGCGCCACCAGGTGCACGATGCCGGCGACGTGCGTCCCGTGGCCGTACGCTCCGTTGATCGTGGTGCGGAGGGCCCCGGTGGTCGTCGAGGCGAGCTTGTCGCTCGGATCGGCATCGTTGTCCACGAAGTCCCAGCCGCCGGCGATGCTCCGCTTGAGCAGCGGGTGCGTGAGATCGCAGCCCGTATCGATGATCGCGACTTTCACGCCCTTGCCGGTCGCGACGTCGTGCGCCTGGTCGATGTGCAGCATCGTGCTCGCCGGTTGGTCCACGAACGTCCCGGCGCTCCCGAACCCGTCGTCGAACGCGAAGCTCTGCTGGCGGACCTCGGCCGGCTGAAGCCAGCCGTTGGGTTCCGCGGTCAGGACCCGGGTACTGTCCGCCGCCAGCTGTGCCATCAGCGTGGCCGGAGTCTGGCCCGCGACGGGACGCAGCGCCGCGGCGCGCTCCCCGAGCTCCGCGCTCACGATCGCGGCGCCGTACTGGGCCGCTAGGCTCGCGGCATCCACGCCCGGCGCCAGCGTCACCACGACCTGGTTCTCGAGCCCCGCGGTCGCGAACGGATCGGCGGCCTCGCGCCCGTTGACCTCGCCGCCGCGCGGTGCGGTCGGCAGCGAGCGGCTGCAGGACGAAGCGAACAGACCCAGAATCGCGGCCAGAATCACCAGCAGGATCGCACGGGTGCGACCAGGGAATACCAATGGACCACGCATCAGCGATGCCTCCTCTGTTGCAAGGAGTGTAGAGGAACTGTTGCCCGCACCGACAGGGCCACTTTGGGATGGATGTGGGGAACCTGCAATATCGCAATGGGTTCCGTCCCGGTGAACGAAGTTCCGTGTGATTTCACATTCGAGCTGGCAGCGTTCGCGTCGCGGGTTTCGCGCGCGTTCCGCGTGAGCCGTCCGGAGCGGTCGTCGAGCAGTCGCGGGCCGCCGAGTACCGCGAATCCCGCCCAGTCGATCGGGTGCTCGCCGGCAAGCGCCCGGGCCGCCTGGGCCTCGGCGAGCGCGCGGGCGAGTGGCGTGCCGGTCGCGAGCCGGGCGTAGAGATCCGACATCAGCCGCGCGGTGGCCTCGTCGTCGACGTCCCATTGCGCCGCGACCACGGCGGAAGCCCCCGCGAGCAGGAACGCGCGCGCGAGCCCGAACCACTCCTCGCCCGGGCGCACGAGCGCGCGCGCGGTGTGGCAGGCGGAGAGCGTCACCCAGCGCGCCGCGAGCGAGACGTCGGCGAGCTCGCCCGCCAGCACCCAGCGGTCGTGGAGCCGTAGCCCCGAGGCTTCGGGCGCATCCGCGCGCCAGCCGCCGTGGCCCGCGAAGTGGATCCAGTCGGCCTCCGGCGCGAGCGCGAGGAAGCGCTCGGCGGTGGCGTCGGGCCCCGCGAGCACCGTCGCTCCCGGGAACGCCGCGAGCACGGCCGCGGTCTCGCCCACCACCGCGTTCAAATCGCCCGCATCCACCGCCACGACGAGTGGGGCGCCGGCCGGGCGCGTCCGCGTCGCACGAGCGAGGCCGAGTCGCAGGCCCGGCACCACCACGGTCTCGCCGGCCTGGCAGAGCAGGCGCCCATCCGGAAGCGGCATGGCGGCCCACGGCAGCCGGGCGAGCGGCCCGGTCGGCGCGAGCGCGAACGCACCCGGCGTGGTGCGGAGCAGCGGCCACAGGATGAGCGAGGCGATTTCCTCGATCTGCGAGGTCAGGACGGGATCGGCCCCGCGCATCCCCGCGGGCGTGAACGCCGCGCTCCGGAGCGAAAAGAGCACGGTGCCGACGAGCGAGGCGAGCCGCTCCTCGCCGACCAGGCGCGCGCGGGCGGCGAGGCCGTCGCGGCGCACGGTGATGGCGCCGAGCGTGCCGTCGTGCGTGAACCAGTCGAACAGCGTCGCGCCCGGCGGCAGCGATCTCGCCACCTCGAGCGCGCGGATCTCGCGCGGCGCGCGCGCGGCGAGGACGTTCCGGAGCGCGGGCTCGAGCGTGGCCATCGCCGGCTCGGCGCCGCGGTG
>DATDEX010000368.1:0-2192 GCA_036522895.1 Candidatus Eiseniibacteriota bacterium
GTCGCTCCCGGAGCGCTAGCGGCCGGGGTGTCCGCAGAGACGGCGCCGGCGGCGGGGGAGAGCGCTCCCCGCGCAACGGCCGCGGCGCCCGCGGCTCCGGCGTCCGCCCGCCTCGCGCTCGAAGATCCGTCCTGCTTCACCGCCGCGCTCGTGCCTTCGACCGGCGTGGCGGTGATGCGCCTGCCGCGGGGCTTCATCCGCGCCGGGACCGACTCGGTGTGGTCGCGCGCCGGCGTGTGGCTCGCCGGTCGCGATTACCGGCTCGATCGGCTGCGCGGCGACCTCCGGCTCCTCCGCGTCATGGCCCCGGGCGAGACGCTGTGGGTGCGCGCCTGTGGCCTCGTGGTCCAACCCAGGCTCGACTACCAGCGCCAGACGTACCGGCCGGCGCGCGTCCCGGGCACCCCGGACAGCGGCGCCGCCCACCCCGAGCTCGCCGCGAGTGCCCGGCCGGCCACGGCGCGCGATCCCGGCACCGCACCCGCCGGTGCGGCGCTCGCGGTGACCGGCAACAAGACGATCGCGGTGGAGTTCGGCTCGGCGCAGGACGCGGCGTTGCGACAATCGCTCGATCTCTCGGTGAGCGGACACGTCGCGCCGGGCGTCGAGCTGACCGGGCTCCTCTCCGATCGCGACACGCCGCTCTCCGCGGCGGGCGCCACCCAGGATCTCCAGTCGCTCGACCGGGTGCTCGTGGAGCTCAAGTCGCGCGACGGGAGCGGCGAGCTGGGGGACATCCCGCTCGCTCTCACGCGCGGCGAGTTCGCGCGCCTCGAGCGGCGCGTGCAGGGGGTCTCGGGCGAGTGGCATCCGGGGGATCTCAGGCTGCGTGCCGCGGCGGCGGGGGCGCAGGGCGAGTACAACCGGCTCCAGTTCCAGGGCGTCGACGGCCAGCAGGGACCCTACACGCTCACCGACCGCGACGGCGGGCTCGGGATCACCGTGGTCGCGGGGAGCGAACAGGTGACCGTGGACGGCGTGCGCATGACCCGCGGCGAGGCCGCGGACTATGCCATGGACTACGAGCGCGCGCGGCTCACGTTCTCGAACCGGCGGCCGATCTCGTCCGCCTCGCGGATCACGGTCGAATACCAGTACGCGCTCACGCGTTTCCACAGGAACCTCGCCATGGCCGCGAGCGAGTGGGGGCACGGGGCCTGGTCGCTCTACGCGCAGGCGTTGAACGAGGGCGACGATCCCGGCCGTCCGATCTCGGGGGCGTTCGACGCGAACGACCGGATCACGCTCTCGCAGGCGGGGGACTCGCTGGCGCTCGGCGCGGGGGTCACGCCCGGCGTGGGCGACTACGACACGGTGCGCGTCGCCGCGCGCGCGTTCTTCGCGTTCGCGGGTCTCGACTCGGGCGCGTTCGCCGTGCAGTTCGCGCGGGTCGGCGAGGGGCGCGGCGAATACGCCGACTCGGGCGTCGTCGGCGGGCGCACGGTGTACCACTTCGTCGGGCCGGGGCTCGGCGCCTTCCGCGTCGGCCGTGCGCTCCCTTCGCCCGAATCGCACCGGCTCGTCGCGGTGGGGGGCGGGGTGGCGGCCGGCCCGTGGCGCGTGGATGCCGAGGGCGCGCTCTCGAGCTTCGACCGCAACACGCTCTCCGCGCGCGACGACGCGGACGACGCCGGCGGCGCCGGCCGCGTCACGCTCTCGGGCGAGGGCGAGCTTCCGATCCTGCCCGGGCGCGCGGGCGTCGCCGCGGGCTTTCGCGCGGTGGAGCGGCGCTTCACGCCGTTCTCGCGGCTCGAGCGCCCGTTCGCGGAGGAGGACTGGGGGCTGGCCCCCGGCGCGGACCTCGAGCACCAGCGGCGCGCGGACGCGAGCGCCTGGTGGCGCCCGGCCGAAACGAGCGAATTGAAAGGTGAGCTTTCGCGCCTCTCCACGCCCGACGGGTTCACCGGCACGCGTCGCCGCGGCGACGGGCGCTTCACGGCCGGGGCGCTCTCGGCGAGCGGCACGCTGCTCGACGCGGACGGCACGAGCGCCGGGCGCACGTTCGCCCACGGCGGCCGCACGCACACGAACGGCGAGCTCCGATTGCGCGGGGCGTGGCTCGTGCCGTCGCTCCGCGCGGAGTCCGACCGGCGCGACACGCCGGGCGACACGGCGGGGACCGAGGATCGCGTCTCGGCGGTCGACGGCGACATCGCGACCGGGAGCCGCGTGCCGTTCCGGCTGGCACTCGG
>DATDEX010000369.1:0-8492 GCA_036522895.1 Candidatus Eiseniibacteriota bacterium
CTCGCACCGCGCTGGGTCGCCCCACCCGCCGGCGGAATCGCGCCTGGGCGGGATCCCCCGCGATCCCCGCCCGCGGGGCCGGTTCGACCGGCCCCTCGCCGCCCGATCGCGCGCCAAGCCGGTGCGACCCAAGTCGTTGCCGGGCCATTGCATTCCGCCGCCGGCGTGCGCGGGGTGGCACAATCGTCGCGTTAGGGTAAGGGCATGAACCTCCGTCACCACGCCCGTCACGCCCTCCCGGCCCTCGCCTCGCTGGCGCTCGTCGCGGCCCCCGCCGCCGCGACCGAGCTGCACGCGTCGGCCGCGCACGTCTCGGGGATCGTGGTGCACGACGCCGCCGAAACGCTCCGCGATTACTGCCACAGCGACGCCGGGCGGCTCTACCTCGAGCTGCCGGACGGTTCGCGCTGGGAGCTCGTCACCTCGGCCACGGACCCCGCGATCAGCAACCCCGGCGACGGCGCGTTTCACGCGTTCGAGCCCGCCGAGGTCGCCTCCGCGCTCGACCAGCTCAACTACCCGCTCCGGAACATCTCGGCGGAAGTGTACATCCTGCCCTTCCCGCGCCGCGCCAGCCTCGAATCCGCCGCCGGCCCCGGCCTGATCCTCCTCTCGCCCGGCGTCCGGGCGCTCTCGCGCGAGCACCAGCACTCGGAGTTCGTGCACGAGCTCGGCCACGTGGTCCAGTACGCGCTCCTGCCCGACGCCGACAGCGAGGGCTGGGCCCGGTACGCGAGCATGCGCGGGCTCCAGCCGCTCGTGAACACGGCGTCCGCGGCGCATGCGGACCGGCCGCACGAGATCTGGGCCGAGGACTTCCGCGCCCTCTTCGGTGGCGCCGCCGCGACGAGCGCGGGCACCATCGAGAACGCTTCGCTCGCCTACCCGACACAGATCGCCGGTCTCGATCGCTTCATGGCCTCGCTGGCCGCGAGTGCCGCGAGCGCCGGCAGCGCGCGCCTCATGGCGGCGCCGCTCGCGCGGGGGGCGGTGAGCTTCTCCCGCTTCGGGACGCGCGCCGCCGTGCTCGACGTGTTCGACGCCGCCGGCCGCCGGCTCGCGAGCGTGGCGCCCGCGATCGGCGGGAACGCCGTCGCGTGGAACTGGGACGGCACCGATCGCTCGGGACTCCCCGTCCGCGGCGCGGTGGTGTTCGCCCGCGCCCGCGACGGCCAGGGCGGCGCGGTCCAAGTGGTGATCGTGAGGTGATCCGCGCGGGCGGGCCGCGTGCCGCCCGCCCGAGAATCCCGACGTCGCGATCCCCGGGGCTGGCTAATGTGCCAGCGACGGCAGGTTCGCCGGCGTGAACTCGGTGCTGATGAGGCGCGAGCGCTGATCGCCGAAGCCCGCGAAGTTCCGCGCCGCCTCGAACAGCGAGCGCGGCAGCCCGGTGAGGATGCTCAACCCCGAGTGCTGCTTCTCCTTCACCTCGCCCGAGAGCCAGCCCTCGACCTCCTCGACGTCCTCGACGTTCAGCGGCCGGAGCGAGGCGCTCACCACCACGTAGCAGCCGACGTCGGGGTCGAGGCGCGCGAGCGGCGCGACCGGCAGCGCCAGCGTGCTCTCGAGCACGGTCTCGAGCGAGTCGAGCGTGCCCACGGTGGTCGAGGCGCCGCCCGGGCGCTCGAGCCGCCAGCGATCGCTCCACACGTCGTAGCGCATGCGGAACGTGGCATCCACCGCGCGCTCCATGCGGTCGAACCAGCCGCTGCGCTTCCGCCACAGCTCCGCGTGGAGCGTGAGCGTGGCGGGCATGCCGCGGCCGAGGCTCCCCGCCACGCGCGGCTCGATCGCCTGCTCGAGCTTGAGCTCCACCCAGAGCTGCCCGCTCGCGTCGCGCGCGGGGCGGATGGCGGTGAGCTGGAACGCCCGCGCCGCCGGCGCCGAGAGCGCGACGAGCGCGAGCGCGGGCACGAGCGGACGGCACGCACGCGACACGTGCAGGGCGGCGCGCAGGCACGTGCGCAGGCCGGGGAGGCGGCGAGGGGGGAGCAAGGGGTCGGGCTGGTCTCGCTAGAACGGCCGCTGCAACCGCAACGACCAGGTGAGAGGCGAATCCGGGTCCGAGAGATCACGCGCCACGTAGAGCCGCACGTCGTCCTCGGTGGTGGCGAGGCCGAAGCCGCCATCGGTGGCGAAGCGCTGCCGTCCAACGTCCCAGCGATTGCCGGGGTTGTCCCACGCCGTGCCCGTGTCGAGGAACGCGATGGCGTGGAGCCCCGATTCGAAGCCCTCGCCCCGGAGCGCCCACAAGCCGAGCGTGTACTCGGCCTGGCCGGCCGCGAGCTGGCTGCCCTGGAACGCGTCCAACGCGTGTGCGCGCAGGCCGTCGACGCCGCCGAGGCCGAAGCGCTTCTGCCGCGGCAGCGCGCCGTCAGTGCAGGTGCCCGCGAGGGCGCGGAGCGAGAGCGTAGACGCGGGCGTCAGGCGCACCACGCTCCGCACGTCGCCCAGCACGCGCAGGTAGCTGAAGTCGCCGCCCAGCTCGCCGCCCGCGCGCTCCAGCTCGATCCAGTGGTAGACGCCGGCGCGCATCGAGCTCGAGCGCTGCGCGAGCCGCTCGAGCCGCACGAGCACGCTGTGCGTCTCGCCGTCGTCGATCGCCGGGTTGTCGCGGAGGGGCCGCTCGAGCCGGAACAGCGAGCGCACGTCGCGATTGATCCCGAGCGAGCGGTACTGATCGCGGCGTGCGTGCAGGCTCACCGTGGAGAAATCCGGCACGCGCCACGACACGTACACGCTGCCGCCCTCGCGCTCGAAGTAGTCGCGGTAGTCGGTGCGTGCGAGCAGCATCGCCAGCGAGTTCTCGACGTCGTCCACCTGCTGGAGCTCCGGGTGATCGGTGCGCCGGAGCATGCTGAAGCCGAACACGAACCGCGCCGTGGGCAGCAGGGGCTGCTCCACCTGCACGCCGTAGAGCGTGCGCTTCCGCCCGGTGGCGTACTCGAAGCGCGCGCCGAGCCGCGGGTACATCGTGCGCGGGCGCTGGGCCTGGAAATGCACGCCGTAGCGAAGCAGGTCCGTGCGGTTGTAGTCGACGACCGTTTCGAACACCTGGGCGTGTCGCGGGTGCTCGCTCTCCCAGGCGTCGGGGTGGTCGAGCAGGTTGTCGCCCATGGGCGCGCGGAGCCACTCGGTCTCGGTCTGGTACTTGAGCTTGACCGGCGGCGAGACGACCAGCGGCTCGTGCCCGGTGCTGTCGAAGAACTGGATCGCGGGGGCGTAATTGAAACTGTCGGCATCGGCCGGGCGGGCCGAGGCTGGCGCCGTGCCCGCGGGACGGAACGCCAGCGTGTCGCTCACCGCAAACGGGGCCGCGGCGGGGGTGCAGGGCAGGGAGGCGCGGGCGGGCGGTGCCAGCGCGGTCGAGACGAGCATCGCGGCGAGCAGGGCAGGCCGGCCGAGCGTGGGAAGGTGAAGCAAGATCACGGTGCCTCCGGAGGCTGTCGGGGGTTCACCGGCGTAGGCAAGGCAATCCCCGTACCACCATACGCCCGCGGGCGGAGCGTGCAACCTCGCTCAGGGCGCGCGCTTGCGGCGGGGGTGCAGGACGCACGCCGAGCCGCCGTGTCGCGGGCGCGCCACGGGGAGTGGCGCGGGCGCGCGTGCGGGCGCGCGGGGCATTCTCAAACGGAGTCTTACCTGTCCGGCACCCGCTTCTCCCCCAGCGCCGCGGCCACGATGAGCGCCACCAGGAACCCCGGCACCCCGGTCAGGAGCGGCCAGGCGACGAGCGCGACGAGCATTCGCGGTCGATACCCCGAGGCGGACCCGAGGTCATGGATGTTGGCCGCGAGCGCGAGCCCCAGGCCGCCGAGCGCGGCGGCCACGGACGCGCGCCAGGCGGTCACCCGCGCCGGCTCTCGCCGCCGGAAGTGCTCGTCCGCGATGTGGGCAGCCAACACCAGGCCACTCACGACGAATGCGGAGAGCCGCCAGGCGAATCGCATTCGAGCGGACGCAGCCGCGCCGGCGAGCGCGGCGCTCGCCATCGCCGCCGCGAGGTAGAGCATCCCAACGAGCATCGCTCTGCCGAGCCAGCGGGCGCGGCCGGGGTCGCTCATGCGCGCGGCCCTATCTCCGCGCGATCCCGTACTTGCGCATCTTCCGGTGCAGGTTCGTGCGGTCGATGCCGAGCCCCGCGGCCGCCTGGGTCACGTTCCAGTCGGCGGCGTCGAGCGCGCGGCGGATCGAGTCGATCTCGCTCCGTGCCACCTTGCCCTTCAAGCCCGCGTCCTCGCCCTCCTCGGGCGGGCTCTCGAGCCAAGGGTTCAGGTCCGCGGCCGAGATCGTGTCGCCGTTCACGAGCACGACGGCGCGCTCCATCAGGTTCCGCATCTCCCGCACGTTGCCCGGCCAGTGGTACTCCTCGAGCAGCTCGCGCGCGTCGTCCGCGAGCGACATCGGGGCCCGCGCCTCCGCCTCGCAGAAGCGCGCGAGGAAGTACTGGGCGAAGCGCGCCACGTCGGCCTTCCGCTCGCGGAGCGGCGGCACCACCACGGGCAGCACGTTCAACCGGAAGTAGAGGTCCTCGCGGAAGTCGCCGTTTTTCACCGCCGCCGCCAAGTCCTTGTTCGTCGCCGCCACGAGCCGCACGTCCACCTTCGCGGTGCGCGTGCCGCCGACGCGCTCGATCTCACCCGTCTCGAGCGCACGCAGGAGCTTGGCCTGCGCGTCGAGCGCCAGGTCGCCGACCTCGTCGAGGAACAGCGTGCCGCCGTCGGCCAGCTCCAGCCGGCCCTTCTTCGTGGCCACGGCGCCGGTGAACGCACCCTTCTCGTAGCCGAACAGCTCGCTCTCCAGGAGATCCTTCGGGATCGCCGCGCAGTTGAGCTTCACGAACGGGCCCCCCGCGCGCTTGGAGAGCGCGTGGATCGCGAGCGCCGCCAGCTCCTTGCCCGCGCCGTTCTCGCCCGTGATGAGCACGCGGCCGTTCGAGGGGGCGACGCGGCGGATCTGCTCGCGCAGCCGTTCGACTGCGGGACACTGGCCGACGATGTCGAGCGCACCGGTAGCATCGCTCTCGATGGCCGCCGCGCCCACGCCGGCGGCACCGGCGGCGGCCTTCGCCGCCTCGCCGACGCCGCGCCGCAGCCGCGTCAGCCGCACCGCCTCGCGCACCACGTCGAGCAGGTGGCTCGGGTCGCGGATCGGCTTCGGGACGAAGTCGAACGCACCGCGCTGCCCGGCCTTGACCGCGTTCTCGAGCGTGCTCTCGCCCGAAACCACGATCACCGCGGTGTCCGGCGAGTGCTCGCGGATCCGGATCAGCGCGTCGAGCCCGTGCTCGCCGGGCATCGTGAGGTCCAGCAGCACGGCGTCCCAGCGCCGTTTCTCGAGCGCCGCGTACGCCTCGCCCGCGTTGCCCGCCTCACCGGTCTCGTGGCCCTCGTCTTCCAGCACGGCGCGCAGCGTGCGGCGGACGGCGGGGTCGTCGTCCACGGTGAGTACGGCGAACCGCTCTCGCTCCGCCATCGGGGGCTCCTTGGGATGCAAGGGGACTCAGGGGATTCAGGCCAGGGGAACGACGAGGCGCGCGAGCGCGCCGCCGCCTTCGCGATTCACGAGCGTCACGCTGCCTCGATGCTGGACCGCGATGTCACGCACGAGCGACAGGCCGAGGCCGCTGCCGCGGTTCTTGTTGCTCACGTAGGGTTCGAACACGCGCGCCGCGAGCTCGGGGTCGAGCCCCGGACCGCGGTCGCGCACCTCGATCCAGGCCTCGCCGCCGTCGCGACCGGACGCGAGCTCCACCACGCCGCCGGCGGGGCTCGCCTCGATCGCGTTGACGAGCAGGTTATGCAGCGCGCGCGACAACAGCAACCGGTCGCCGCGCACCGGGAGCGGCGTCGCGCAGTCGATGCGCAGCGTGAGGCCCTGGGGCTCGTGGAGCGCCCCGCAGGCGCGGGCCAGCTCCGAGAGGTCCAGCGGCTCGTCGCGCACCTCGGGCATGCGGGCGTACTGCGAGAACGTGTCCGCGAGGCGCGTCAGGTGCTCCACCTCCTGGAGCAGGGCCGCGAGGCTGTCGCGCACGGCGCGGCGCTCGGATTCCGGCACGAGCTCGACGCGACGCTCGAGCCGGTGGAGCGAGAGCGACATGGGGGTGAGCGGGTTCTTGATCTCGTGCGCGAGCCGGCGCGCCACGTCGCGCCACGCGGCCTCGCGCTCGGCCGCCGCGAGCGCGGTGCGGGCGTCGGCGAGGCGGGTGGTCATCGCGTTGAACGAGGTCGCGAGCGACGCCAGCTCGCGCGGCCCGGATTCGGGCAGCCGGTGCGCGTTCCGCCCGTCCTGCACACCCTGGAGCGCGGTCGCGAGCCGCGAGAGCGGCTCGGTCATGCCGTCCGCGAGCGCGCGCGCGAGGAGCGCGGCCCCGAGCGCCACGGCCAGCGCGAGCGTCGCGACGGTGAGCAGCACGCGCTCGCGCGCCACGTCCACCAGCACGCCGACCTTGGCGTAGAACTCGCGCGCCTCGCGCACCTGGCCCAACTGCTCCCAGTAGCTCGGGTTCAGCCACACGCCGGTGATGACCGCGACGCGGTCGCGCACGGGCGCCACGGCGCCCATGACGCCGCTCGGGGAGCGCACGAGCCGGTCGCCCGCCATGGCGGCGGGGATTTCCGAGGAAAGGTCGATCGTGTTCGCGGCCATCACGCCGGCGGGAACGACCGTGCTCGCGAGCCGCCAGCCGGTGGTATCGCGCTCGTAGAGCTGGGTGAAGTCGAGTCCCGACTCGCGCATCTCGCGGCGGAGATCGTCGCGCTGGCGCGGGTCGGCGGCGAAGTCGGGCAGCGTGCCGGCGAAGGAGTCGGCGCGCTCGAGCGCGGTGGCCTCGAGGCGCGTGAGCGTGGTGCGATTGGTCTCGATCGCGGCCTCGAGCGCGTGGTCGACGCCGGACTGGTACCAGCGGGACGTGGCGGCGTGCAGTTGCACGAGCGTGAACCAGGCGAAGACGAGCGTGGGGGCGAGCGCCAGCGTGAGGAGCGCGACGAACAGCCTCGAGCGGAGGCTCATCGCCCGTGCGTCACTCGGACTCCGGCGTCAGGCCGCCGAGCTGACCGCAGGCGGCCCAGATCTCGCCGCCCTGCGTCTGGCGCACGGTTACGGCGGGGGCCCGCGGGTAGAGCCGCTCGGCGAAGGCGTCGATCGCGGCCTGGGACGGGCGCTTCCACGCGAGCCCGGGCACGGGGTTGTAGGGGATGATGTTCACCTTGCTCGGCAGCTCGCGCGCGAACGCCGCGAGCCGGTCGGCGTCCTCCATGCTGTCGTTCACGCCGCCCAGGAGCACGTACTCGAGCGTCACGCGGCGGCCGACGGTGTGGCCGTACTCCCGGGCCGCGTCGAGGAGCTCGCGGATCGGCCAGCGCCGGTTGACCGGCACGAGCTCGTCGCGGAGCGCGTCCGTCGTGGCGTGGAGCGAGACGGCGAGCCCGACCTGGAGGTCGAGCTTGGTGAGCTCGCGCATCTGCGGCACCAACCCGCTCGTGCTCACGGTCACGCGCCGGGCTCCCAGGTTCAACCCGTGTGCGTCATGGAGGATCTGGATGCTCTCCACGACCGCGCTCAAGTTGGCGAGCGGCTCGCCCATGCCCATGTAGACGATGTTGAAGCGGTCGTCCCGCCAGCGGTGGTAGTCGCCCATCGCCACGACCTGCGCCACGATCTCGTCGGCCCGGAGATTGCGCTTCAAGCCCATCAGGCCGGTGGCGCAGAACGAGCACTTGAGCGCGCAACCCACCTGGCTCGAGATGCAGAACGTGAGCCGCCGGGGGGTGCGCATGCTCACGCTCTCGACGAGCGCGCCGTCGGCCAGACGGAGCACGAACTTGTGGGTGTTGCCGTCGGGGCTCTGGTGTACCGACGCCGTCTCCGGCAGGCCGAAGTCGCAGATGGCGGGGAGCGAGCGCCGGAAGGTGAGCGGCAGGTTCTTCATCTCGATCGGGTCGCGCACGCGCTTCTGGTAAACCCACGAGAACATCTGCTCGGCTCGGAATCCGGGCAGGCCATGGCCGAGCACGTGACGGCGCAGGTGCTCGCGGCTCATGCCGAAGAAGCTGGGAGTGGGGCCGGGGGCGGGCGACAGCTCGGCGTGGCTCATGGCGGGAGTGTGGGGGGAGTGAAAGTGAGGGGGGCGTGAGAGTGTGGGGGGCGTGAATGAACCGTAGCAATCGCGCATAGTTGCGGTCAATGCACCGCGAATGGTATGCATTGCCATGCAATGCAATTTCGGCCCGCACACCCGCTGCACCAGGCGCTCGCCGTGCTCGCGCCGCCCCGGCGCTTCGCGCTCATGCTGCTCGTGCTCTCCGGCGTCGAGCGGAGCGTGAGCCAGCTTGCGAGCGCCGTCCGGCTTTCCCAGAGCTGCACCTCCCGGCACCTCCAGGCGCTCGAGCGCGCGGGGCTGGTGAAAGGGGTGCGCGACGGCAAGCGGGTCGTGTTTCGCGCCGCGCCGCGGGACGCGGTCGCGGCCGGCGTTCTGGCCTCGCTGACCGGGG
>DATDEX010000370.1:0-5073 GCA_036522895.1 Candidatus Eiseniibacteriota bacterium
GGCGCTGGCCGCGCGCGTCGCGGGCGTCGCGGAGTGGTCGCTCGCCTCGCTCGAGGCCGCGACGCGCGGGCTCGCCGCCGAGCTGGGGCTTAAGCCCGGCGAGATCATCACCCCGGCGCGGGTCGCGCTCACCGGGCGCAAGGCGGCGCCCGGAATCTTCGAGGTCATGTGGCTCGTCGGGCGCGATCGCGTGCGGGCCCGGCTCGAGGCGGCCGCGGAACGCTGGCGAGCGGAATCGCCGCTCGCGGCGGGGGCGTGAGGCGCTCTCGGGAGGCGCGCGCGGAACGCGAGGACACTTGCGGAACCCCGTGCGAGCGGCTAGATTGCCCGGCCTCGACTGCCCGGTAGTGTAACGGTAGCACGACAGGTTCTGGCCCTGTTAGTCGAGGTTCGAATCCTTGCCGGGCAGCCAGTCTTCATCCCTGTGGCGCTATCGTCTAGGGGTCTAGGACGGATGGTTCTCAGCCATCAAACCGGGGTTCGAATCCCCGTAGCGCTACCATCGCCGATTCGGCGTGCTGCGGGGCACCGCATCCTTTGAAGTCGATGCGAGCCGACCCCGACGTGGGCGTGCGCTGGCGTGCCGGAGGGCGTCGCTGCGGAGCCTCCCGCTCTATCGGTCCGGCGCTCCGGGCGCCGCCGTCGTGCCCGGCGCGGCGTGGTAGCGGGCCTTCGGCATTGCCCACGACTCGTGGAGCGCGGCCACTCGCGGACGCGGCCGTGCCGGGTCAGGCAACGCAGTGACCGCGGAAAGCGCGAGGGGCCCCGGCGGATCGCTCCGCCGGGGCCCTCGTGCGTCACCGTGAGATGCAGCGCCTCACGGCCGCAGGATGATCATGTGCGTCGAACTCTGGGCACCGCTCGTCACGCGCACGAAGTACGCGCCCGGCCGGGCATGCTCGCCCCTCGCATCGAGGCCGTCCCACGTCACGCTGTGGAGACCCGGCGCGAACAGCCCGTTCGCGAGGTTGCGGACCCGCTTGCCCGCGACGTCGAACACGTCGATCTGCGCGTGGCCCTCGCGCGTGGTCGCGAAGCTCACGATCGCACGACCGCTGGCCGGATTCGGCGTGATGCTGCGGATGCCGAAACCGAGTCGGTCCTCGTGCGTGTCGCCGACGCCGAGCGTCGTCTCCCACCGGCACACGGTGGCACACACGTAGATCTGGGCGTTCTGGTTGCCGCACTGGAACGTGAGCACCGCGCAGCACGTGGAGCCCGAGGGCATCCCCGGAGCGCTGAACAGCAGCCAGCCCGTCCAGCCTGCGGGCAACACCGCGGGCGCCGGCGTGTAGTCCTCGTTCTCGAGCGCGAACGTCCAGCCCGGGCAACCACCGGTGAGGTTCCACGTCGTTCCGGTGGCCAGGCTGCACCCCGAGATCACGTGCAGGTACGACCCGCCACCCGCCGAGTTCACGTAGATGCTGCCGAAGTGCTTGTTCACGGTGCCGCTGCCGCCCGGGCCGCCCCAGGCGATGTCCACGTTGCCGACCCAGCCCGAGTCCGACACGCAGGGGTCATTGAGCGGCGGATTGCCGGCGGGGAAGAGCTTCTGCGGCTCGGCGGGCAGCGAATCGAGCGCCACGTCGAAGAAGGAATCGAACGCGCCCCCGGGCCCGAGCGACGGCACGTCGAAGTGTCCGATCGAGCCGGCGTCGGGCAGGAACACACCGAACGCCTGCGACCGCATGTCGCCGCTGATGGGCTGCGTCGGAGTGTTGCCGTTCGGGTTCGTCCAGCGGACGTGGAAGTGGACGTGGTTCGACCCGGGCAGCTTGTGCCAGTCGATGACGCCCGGCGTCGGATTGCCACCGCTCGCGGGGTCGCACTGGCAGGTGTAGACGCACAGGTCGATCACGCCGGGGAGGCCGTGGCAGGTGAAGACGACCTGGAAGCAGCAGCTGTCCGGCACCGGCACGGTCGCGTCGGCCCAAACCTTGATGTAGCCCGTCCAGAGCGGCGGCACCGGATTCGGAGCGAGCGTGACCTTGTCCTCGTTGACGAGCGTCGCGTGATAGCCGGGGCAGAGGCCGGCGATCGACCACGGCAGCGATGACGTGCTGTCGCACTCGAGCTGCGCGACGTGGATCAGCGAGGCACCCGAGCCGGGGCAGACGACCATCTTGCCGATGTGCTTGTTCACCTGGCCCGCACCCGCCGCCCCGACCCAGTGCAGGTCGACGTTGCCGTCCCAGTGGACGATCGGCGGGCAGGGACCGGCCGACAGGCCGTCCGCCGCACCGCTCGCGGGGCCACTCATCGGACCGCCGACCTTGAGCGCGGAGGGCGGCAGCTGCGCCAGGCTCACGTCCGTGAACACGTCGAAGAACGAATTGGGCGCGATCGCCGGCACCGTGAACGTGCCGATGGTGCCGAAATCGGGACGGAACACGCCGAAGTCCTGCGAGAACATCGTGCCCGAGATCGGACCCGAGGCCTGCGCGTCGGGGTTCGTCCAGCGCACGTGGAAACGCACCGTCCCCCCGTCGGGCAGCGTCTGCCAGTCGATCGTCCCGGGGACCGGGTTCTTGGGCGGCTGGCAGTCGCATGTCGTCGCGCAGAGCTCCACGAACGCGGGCGCGCCGCCGCAGTCGAACCGCAGCGCCGGGCAGCAGGTCGTGGGGACCGGCGTTCCGGCGTCCGCGCTCACGCAGATCCAGCCGTGCCATGCCGGCGGCACCGGGTTCGGCGCCGGCGTGACCTTGTCCTCCTCGAGCAGGGTCACGTGGAAGCCGGGGCAGAGCCCGAGCACGCTCCACGGCGCGTTCGCGGCGCAGCCGGTCTCGACGTGCAGGAACGTGCAGCCGCCGCCCGGACACACGGGCACGGTGGCGAAGTGCTTCTCGACCTGGCCGGATCCGCCGGCGGTGTTCCACGTAACCTTCACGTTGCCTCGCCAGGCGGTCGGCCAGCACGGCCCGCCCGCGGGCGGGCCGCCCACGACCGTCGTGCTCGGCGGCAACTGCGCGAACGCGTACTCGGTGAAAAAGTCGAACGAGCCGCCCGGCGCGATCACCGGGACATCGAAGTTGCGCGGGTTCGCACCGTCCGGCAGGAACGCTCCGAACGCCTGCGGCACGAGCATGCCCGTGCCGCCGCCGGCGGGATTCGCGCCGGGGTTCGTGAAGCGCAGGTGGAAGCGGATGTTGCCGGTCGTCGCGTTGTAGCTCCAGTCGACGTTCGAGCGATCGAGCGTCACCTGGGCGAGCGCGGACCGCGCGGAGAGCGCGGCGAGACATGCGAGCGCGAGCGCGCTCACATGTCGACGGAGATGCCTGTTCGTGCGGATCATGGTGACCTCCACGGCGGTAGGTGAGCGGGAGGTGCGGCAGCACCTCCTTCCAAGGAGGCAGAACGCGGCTTCGCGCCGGAAACGGACACGGCCCCGCGCCCAAAGGAGCGCGAGGCCGTAAGTCGTTGGCGTTCCGTTCAGTGCAACACGACCCCTCGCACGCCGACGGCGGCGCCCGGCACGCACACGCGGGCGAAGTAAACGCCCGCGGCGACCGACTGCCCGCTCGCGTCCCGCCCGTCCCATGCGACCTGGACGGGACCCGCCGCGAGATCGCCCGTGAGCGGCTCGGCGATGCGCCGGCCCTGGGCATCGAGGATCGTGACGCGGGCGGCGCCGCGCGCCGGCATCTCGAAGCGCAGCATGCCGCCGGCGTGCGCGGGATCGCGGCGCCACGTCAGGTGCATCGCCCCGTGGCTCGCACCGCCCGCCACGCCAGCGACCGCGCCCGGGCGCTCGTAGTAGAACAGGTCGCCGCTCGGCCGCTCGGTGTAGACGATGCTCACCGTGTCGGCGGCGCCGAACGGGCCGATCCCGCACGCGAGCGTCGCCGCCACGTCCCCCTGCTGATCGAGCCAGGTGTGAGGCCATGCGGGCGCGCCGCCCGCGGCATAGTCGAGATCGCCCGCGCCCTGGTCGTAGTACGCGATCCCGACGAGTCCCGAGGCGCTGTTACCGAGTTCGACCGCGCCGCATGCGGGACCGGCGACGCGCGCGCCGAGCCCGTCCACGACATCGACCGCCCAGCCGCCGGCTGCGGGGTGCGCGTAGCGGAGCTGATGATCGGGCGTGTCGCTGTAGGCGACGCCGTAGTCGCCCGGATGGCCGATCAACGAGGCCCAGCGCCCGGCGCCCGGCGTCCCGTCGACGAGCTCGATCTGCCACGACTGGTTGCCCGCCGAGCTCGAAGCGAGGCGCAGGAACCCAGGTGACCCGTCGTGCCAGGCGATCGCGCGCGTGCCGTTCTCAATGAGCAGCGAGGGGTCGCCCGAGCCCGGCGGAACCGAGGTCACCATCTCGAGCGTCCACGCGTTGTCGTTCACCTGTTGCAGGTAGAGCAGGCCGTTCGCGCCGGTCGAGACGCAAGCGATGGCGCTGATTCCCGAAGCGTGCACGAGGCTCGTGGTCCCCAGGACACCAATCGCCGGGAAGATCGTCTGAAGCGCCCAGCCCGCGGCGAGCCGCTTGCCGAACACGATGCCGCCCGTGCTGTCGTGGTAGCAGACGATCGGCCGCCCGGCGTCGTCGAAGTCCATGGACAGGCCGCCCGCGCGCGTGCCGGCGTCGACCACTTCGATCGCCCAGCCGGTCGGCCCCCATTCGGCGTAGCGCACGTGATGGTCGATTCCGACGAACGCGAGCTTGCGGTGGTAGCCGGGGAAGACCAGGCGGCGTGCCGTCGCCTCGTAGCCGGGCGACGACGCGGTGTCGCTCACCGCGTCGTCCATGCAGTGCGGGCAGATCCTTGCGGTCGGCTCCTGGGCCCACGCGGGCTGCGCGAGCGCGAATGCCGAGAGCGCGATGAGGATCCGAAGGTGCCGTGTCATCGGGTCGCTCCAGTCCGGGGGATCTCGAGGGCTTCCTGTGCGGCGGCGAGTGCGTCCTCGAAGCGCAGGGACTCGCCGTTCGTGAGTTCGCGTGTGAACGTCATCGTCCCGAGGCGCCGTTCGAGCAACGCCGCACGAGCCTCGGTCATCTGCTTCCACCAGGCATCGGCGGGCAGCGCCATCGCCCGGCGCAGCGCGCCGGCCGCACCGAGCAGCCGCGCGGCGAGCATGTCG
>DATDEX010000371.1:0-12774 GCA_036522895.1 Candidatus Eiseniibacteriota bacterium
CTCGCCGGCCTCCTGCTGCTCGGGGCGCGGGCGGATGTGCTGGCCCAGTCGCGACCGCGGCCGGACCGGTTCGACGACTCGTTCCGGAAGTACAGCAAGCGCTATTTCGGCCCGACCTACGACTGGCGGGTGTTCAAGGCGCAGGGGCTCACCGAGAGCAACCTCGACAGCACCGCCCGCAGCCACGTGGGCGCGCGCGGGGTCATGCAGCTCATGCCGTCGACCTACCGCGAGATCGTGTCCCGGAACCCGGACATCCGCCGGCACGCGATCGACGACCCCGAGGGCAACATCGCGGCGGGGATCTCGTACGATCGCCGGTTGTGGCGGCAGTGGGAGCAGGACTCGGTCGGATTCCATTGCCGCGAGTTCATGTTCGCGAGCTACAACGCCGGGCGCGGCACCATCCTGGACGCCCAGCGCGCCGCCCGCGCCGCGCAGCTCGACGCGCACGTCTGGCCCAGCATCGAGCGCGTCGCGCCGCGGGTGCCGGGCTGGCGCTACCGCGAGACACTCGGCTACGTCCAGAGGATCGAGCAACACCTCTCCCGGCTGGACGACAAGGGCCGGGTGACGCGGCCACCTGGCCGAAAGTAGACCGGGGCTCAGCCGCACGCGCGGCCTGACCGGCGCTCGACGCCCGGGCCGCAACCCCCACGGAGCCAACGGGATGGTCGTGTTTTGCGCCATCTAACTTGGGGTGGGCCTGCCAAACACCCCGCGGCGAGAAATCTGCGCGCCCAATGCATTTTCTGGGGCGAGCCCCCACCTGTTGGATCGAAGCGGGGATGCGAGGCCCCGCAGCAGACGAAGCCCCAGGAGAGAGGAAAGCCGACATGACGCCCCTGACGATGACCCAGATGACGAGCCCGAAGGCCGGTTGGACCCTCAGCGTTTCGGGCGCGCGTCGCGCCGCCGAGCGGGCGAAGAACGCGGCTCGGGTCGCTGCGGACTGGGCGAATCGGTCGGGCGTCGGGCTCTCCGAGGCGGCAGAGGCGGCGAGTGCGGCCGAGCGGGCGCTGCGCGCCGCGGACCGCGCCTCGTGCGCGACGAGCGTCGACGAGATCCGCTGCGAGGCCGCCGTGGCATGGGCCGCGGCCGAGGCCGCGCTGGACGCGGATCGCCGGACGAGCGCGGTCATCACCGCGGCGATGTGGGCCGAGCTCGACCGCCAGGTCGCCGACCAGACCGATCAGGCCGCGTAACCCGCGGCGGCACTCCTGAGCAGTGACCCCGCCCGGTGGCCCCCCGCCACCGGGCGCTTTCATGCGCGCGACCTCCGTGGCGGCCCGCCGCCGGGAGGAGCCCGGTTTCCCACCCAACGCGCGCGCTGCCGCGCGGCGGGCGCCCACGAGCAGCGCGCGCTTCGCCACCGGCCACGACTGTGCGTACTCTGCCGCGCATGCCCGCCCCGGCCGCCGCCGCCGCCTCCAGCCCGCTCGAGCGCCGTCTCGGGCTCCCGGACGTCACGCTCATCGTGATGGGCGGCATCATCGGCTCGGGCATCTTCGTCAATCCCTCGATCGTGGCCGCGCGCGCCGGGAGCGCGACGGGAACGCTCGGTGCCTGGCTCGGGGGTGGCGCCATCGCGCTCGCGGGCGCGTTCGTCTACGCCGAGCTCGGCGCGCGCCGGCCGCTCGCGGGCGGCCAGTACGCCTACCTGCGCGAGGCGTTCCATCCCGCGCTCGCGTTCGTCTACGCCTGGAGCCTGCTGCTGCTCATCCAGACCGGCGGCATGGCGGCGAGCGCGATGACGTTCGCCCGCTACGCCCGCGAGCTCGCGTACGTTTCGCTCCCCGAGGGCCTGCTCGCGGCACTCGTGCTCGGCGCGCTCACCGTGATCAACGCGCTCGGCGTTCGCGCCGGCGCCGGAACGCAGAACGCGCTCATGGTGGTGAAGATCGCGGCCATCCTGGCGGTCGTGGTGGCCGGCTTCGCCATGGCGGGCCCCCACGCCGGGGGCGCGGCTGCCGCCACGGGCGGCAGCGCCGCCGCGCCCGCGCCGAACTTGGGTGCCGCCATGGTGCCCGTGCTCTTCGCCTACGGCGGCTGGCAGACCGCCGCGTTCCTGGGCGGCGAGGTGCGGGACCCGGCGCGGACGCTGCCGCGCGGGATGGTGCTGGGCGTGATCGGCGTGGTGCTCCTCTACACCGCGGTCAATGCCGCCTGCCTGCGCGTGCTGGGCGCGGCGGGGCTCGCGGTGACCCCCGCGCCCGCGGCGGCGGTGATGCGTGCCGGCTTCGGCGAGGCTGGAGCGCGCTGGCTGGCGCTCGGCGTCGCGGCCTCGACGCTCGGCTTCCTGAGCCAGAGCATGCTCACGGCGCCGCGCGTCTACTACGCCATGGCCGCCGATGGCCTCTTCTTCAAAGGCGTGGCGCGCGTGAGCGCGCGCACGCACGTGCCGGTGACGGCGGTGGCGCTCCAGGGTGCGGCGGCGGTGGCGATCGCGCTCACCGGCAACTACGGCCGCATCCTCGACACCGTCGTGTCCGCCGACTGGATCTTCTTCGGGCTCACCGCCGCATGCGTGTTCCGGCTCCGCGCCGCCGACGCGGGCGCGGGGCGGCCCGCCATGGCCGGCATCCCTGGCCATCCGTGGACGACGCTGGCGTTCATCGCCGCGAGCGCGTGGATCGTGGTCCAGGCGCTCGCGCACGATCCGAAGAACGGGGCGATCGGGATCGGATTGCTGCTCGCGGGCTGGCCGGTCTATCTGTTGTGGAACGGGGCCCGGAGGCGGGCCCCCCGCCCTTCCGCACCCGCCGGGCCGCCGCCCGCATGACCCGCTCGGGCCGGCGCGCTGCAGCGGCCGGCCCGAGCCCCCCTCGAGGAGCCCGCATGCCCCAGCACATCTCCGAGCCGGCGCGCATTGCCGCCGCCGGGAACAAGCCCAAGCAGATCGACGAATTCCTGGGCCGCGTGCGCACGAGCACCGCCCGGCTGAGCATCGCCCGCATGCGGAGCCCGGAAGGTTGGGTGGAGCCCGCCCAGCGGCCCGAGTTCGAGGAGCACACGTTCGTCCTCCGCGGCATGCTGCGCGTGGAGCACGACGCCGGCACGCTCGACGTGCGCGCGGGCGAGCTCGTGTGCGTGGCCGCCGGCGAGCGCGTCCGCTACTCCACCCCCGAGCCCGGAGGCGCCGAGTACCTCGCCGTCTGCCTCCCCGCGTTCTCGCCCGAGAGCGTCCACCGGGAACCCTAGCGCGCTCGCCGCTCATGCCGCGCTCGGCCCGTGCCGATGCCCCGGTGGCGCCGGGGTGTTCCCCCGGGGCAGGGAGGGCAGATGAGAGGGATCGCTCGCGTGGCGCTCTGCGCCGCGGGCTGCGCGCTCGCCGCGGTCGCGCAGGCCGACCCGCAGCTCGCCGCGCGGGCCATCGTGGAGCGCTACGTGGTCGCGACGGGCGGCCGCGCCGCGCTCGAGGCCGACACGCTGCTCCACGTCCGCGGCCGGCTCAGCGACGCGGCCATGAGCGGGACGTTCGAGCTCTGGCGGCGCGCCAGCGACCACGTGCTCAGGACGCAGCATCTCGGCCTCCTCCGCACCCGGGAGGGCTACGACGGCGCGCGGGGCTGGGACACCGATTACACCTCGCGGAAGGTGAGCCCGCTGGAGGGAAAGGACCTCGAGGCACTGCGCGCGGAGGCCTGGTTCGGCGCGGAGCAGTGGGCGCGCGACACGACCACGCGCCTGACGCTCGGCTCGAGCTCGTTCCTCTCCGGGCACACGCTCCAGGCGGTCGAGGTGACGCCCCCCGTCGGCCCGCGCCAGACGTTGTGGTTCGACGACAAGACCGGGCTCCTCGCCCGCGTCACGCACCGCCGCGACCAGTACGACTGGAGCGAGGAGCTCTCGGCGTGGAAGTCACTCGCCGGACGCAAGCGCGCGACCATGTCCGCGGTGGGCATGCCGGAGTTCCCGTCCAGCTATCACCGCGCCGAGATCGACAGCGCATGGGCGGAAGCACCGCGCGATCCGGCCGCGTTCTCGCCCCCGGCCTCCACCGCCGCGCCGGTGGCGTGGCTCGGGGCCCGGGGCCGGATCGAGATGCCGTTTCACTACCGGCGGGGCGCGGTGTGGGTGTCGCTGTCGGTCAACGGCGCGGCGCCGGCCGAGTTCATCCTCGACACGGGCGCGTTCAACACCTGCCTGGACCGCGGCTACGCCCAGACGCTGGGACTCCAGGCCGAGGGCGAGCACGTGGCGGAGGGCGTCGGCGGCTACGACACGTTCGGCTTCACGACGCTCCATTCACTGCGCTGGGGTGCGGGGGCCGCGCGAGCGGTCGAGCTCCACGACCTGCGCGCCGGGGTCATCGAGCTCCAGGACGGGTTGAGCTCGGTCGAGTGGGGGCGCACCGCGGGGCTCCTCGGCTACGACGTGCTGAGCCGGTTCACGCTCGAGATCGACTTCGACCGCCAGGTGCTAACGCTCTACGACCCGGCGACGTACAAGCACACCGGGCCCGGCACGCCGATCCCGATGACGCTGCACGGCAACGTGCCGAGCGTGGACATGACGTTGAACGGCCGCTGCAAGGGCCGCTACATCGTCGACGTCGGGAACGCGAGCGTGCTGTCGGTGGGGGCGGAGCAGGTCATGAAGTGCGGACTCCTGACCACGAAGCACAAGGAGGTGCAGCACTGGGTCGGCGGCATCGGCGGTGCGTTCGTGGAGAGCGTGTGCCGTCTCGACTCGCTGGAGCTCGGGCCGTTCCGGTTCACCGAGCCGGTGGCAGGGCTCACGACGCATCACCAGGGTGGCGCCGGCAGCCTCGAGATCCAGGGCAACATCGGTACGACCGTGCTCGAGCGGTTCCGCTGCACGTTCGACTACGCCCGCGGCACGCTCTGGCTCCTGCCCGGCGCGCGCTTCGCCGAGCGCGAGGCGTTCACGCGGAGCGGCATCTGGTTCACGCGCTGGGCGGGCGTGGTGGTGGTGTTCGGCGTGGTGCGGCACTCGCCCGCCGAGGACGCCGGGCTCAAGGTGCGCGACGTGCTGCGCGCGATCAACGGCCGCGCGATCGAGCAGTGGACGCCCGAGCAGCTCGACGCGCTGCTCCAGGACGGCGCCGCGGGCACCGTGGTGAAACTCACGTACGAGCGCGAGCTCCACGAGGAGACCGTCGACCTGACGCTCGCCGACGTGCTCTAGCGCGTGGCGACGCTTTCCGACGTCGCGCCGCCGCTCACGCCCCTCGCCGTCGCTCCTCCAGCTCCTCGAGCGTGCGCGGCCAGTCGTCGCGCAGGAGCCGCGACAGGGCGCGGTCGGCGAGCAGGCGCCCGCCGGTCTGGCAGCGCGCGCAATAGTTCATCTCGTTCTCCGCGTAGACGACGCGCTGGACCGGCGCGGCGCACACGGGGCACGGCTTCCGGTAGCGGCCGTGCACCGCCATGCCCGCGTGGAACGCCGTCACCTTGTCGGGGAACGCATCGCCCGTTTCCGCGCGCAACCGCTCGGTCCAGTCGTTGAGCACGCGCACGACGGAGTCGTGGAGCCGCGCGGTCTCGGCCGGCGAGAGTTGCGACGTGCGCTTGAACGGCGAGAGCCGCGCCGCGTGCAGGATCTCGTCCGAGTACGCGTTTCCGATCCCCGCGAAGAGGTGCGAGTCGGTGAGCGCGCGCTTGAGCGTGTGGTCCCCGCGGGAGAGTGCGAATGCGAACTCGGTCGCACTCGCGGTCAGCGGCTCGAGTCCACCCGCGTCGAGCGCCGCGAGCGCCGCCTCGTCGGGCATGACGTGCAGCGCCGCTCGCTGCTTCGTGGATGCCTCGGTCAGGTGCAGCGTGCCGGCGGCGAAATCGAACGCGGCGAGCCCGGTGCGTTTGGGGAGCGCGGCGCCCGCGGCCCGCCAATGCAATCGACCGGAGATCATGAGGTGAAGCGCGAGGAGCGGGCCGCGCTCGAGTGCGAACACGAGTCGCTTGCCCACGCGGCGGATCCCGATCACGCGCTTTTGCTCCGCGGCCGCGAGCGGGGGGTCGGAAGTGCGCAGCAGGTTCCAGCCCGCCACGCGTACGCGCTCGAGCGTTTGGCCGACGAGGCGGCGCTCGAGATGTTCGACATAAAGAGTGAGATCGGGAATCTCGGGCATCCCCGGAGTATAGGCCTGGTAAACGCGGGGAGCCGCGCGATTTGCTCTTGTGGCGCCCGGCACGCGCGGGGGAGACTTTATGCTACAGGGACCCGAGTGCCGCGCAGACACACGTCCTCGGGAGATGCAGCCGTGCCGCAAGGCAGGCCTCACATCCGGCGGCTTTTCGGAGCCGCACTGGCCGGGCTCCTCCTCGGATCGTCGGCAGCAGCGCACGACGACGAGGTGACGCTCGAGCGCTTGAATCGCAAGCCGGCTTCCGCCGGCGAAGCGGTGGAGCTTCTGCTCCATCGCGCCGGGATCATGCGTGCCGGGCGTCGCCTCGACGAGGCCGAAGCTCTCCTCGACCAGGTGGCCGCGCTCGCTCCGCGCTCGCCGGGACTCGCGCGAGCCCGGGCGCAGGTGGCGCTGGATCGCGACCGACCCGAGGCGACGCTTCGCGCCCTCGACGCCTGCCCGGATCCGTCGCTCGCGAGCGACCCGCGCGTGCCGTGGCTCCGCGCCGACGCGCTCGTGCGACTCGCGCGACTCGACGAAGCGGCGCGCGTCATGGACGAGGCTGTCGCGCGCTTCGGATTCGCGCGACCCGAGCAGGCGCTCGCGCGCTCGCGCGTGGCCGAGCAACGGCCCGGGGAGGGTGCCGCGGGGGCACTCGTTCACCTGGACGCGGCGCTCGCGCGCTGGCCGGGCGCGTGGGTCCTGGCGTCGCACGCCGTCGACCTCGAGCTCTCGCTCGGCCGCTACGACGCGGCACTCGCCCGCGTGGACGCGCTCCTTGCCGTCGCACCGCGGAGTACCGCGTTGCTCGCCCGCCGCGGCGACGTGCTCGCCGCGGCCGGACGCGGATTGGAAGCGCGCGAAGCGTGGAGCATCGCCCTGGAAACGCTCGAATCCCGTGGACTCACCCGCCCCGCCGACCGCGAATCCGCCGCCCGACTCCGTGCAGCACTCTCCCAACCCCAGACGAACGGAGGTAGCCGATGAAGCGCCGGACATCGAGACACCAGGCCAACCGTCCGGGAGTCCCACGCGAGCACCGGTCCGGACGCGGTTTCGCGAGACTCGCGCTGCTCCTCATGCCACTGCTGCGCGTGGGGGGCGCGCACGCTCAGACCATCACGCGCGGGCCCTACATCCAGGATGCCTCGTCGACCGCGATCAGCGTGCGCTGGCGCACGAGCGTGGCCGCGGGCTCGCGCGTGGACTGGGGGGGTGCCACACCCGGCGTCTACACCACGTCGATCGTGGACCCGACGCTCACCGTGGACCACGAGGTCAGGCTCACCGGCCTCGCCCCGGCCAGCAAACACGCCTACGCGGTCGGCACACCGACCGCGCTCCTCACGCCGGCGGACGCCACCTACTCGTTCGTCACGGCGCCCACGCCGGGATCGACCGCGCCGGTTCGGGTGTGGGTCGTGGGCGACTCCGGGAACGACAACATCGATTCGGAGACGGTGCGGGACAGGTTCGCGGCGTGGTCGACCGGTCGGCCGCCCGACCTGTGGCTCATGCTCGGTGACAACGCCTACTCCGGCGGTACCGATGCCGAGTACCAGGCGGGCTGCTTCAACCTGTACCCGCGCGCCCTGCGCAACTGGCCGCTGTTCCCCACCCGCGGCAACCACGACGACCTCTACGCGGGACCCGGCAACGACTACCTCGACTTCTTCACGATGCCCGCCGTGGGCGAATGCGGCGGGGTGCCGAGCGGAAGCAAGTCGTACTACTCGTACGACTGGGGATCGGTGCACTTCATCTGCCTCGACTCGGTGGACTCCGACCGCTCGCTCGGCGGGCCCATGCTCCAGTGGCTGCGCCAGGACCTGGCCGCGACGAACGCGAACTGGGTGGTGTGTTACTGGCACCATCCGCCGTACACGAAGGGCAGCCACGATTCGGACGACCCGGGGGACAGCGGTGGCCGGATGACGGACATGCGAACGAACGTGCTCCCGATCCTCGATTCGACCGGCGTGGACGTGGTGCTCTCCGGGCACAGTCACTCCTACGAGCGCTCCTACCTCCTGAACGGACACTACGGGCTCTCCACCACGCTCACCTCGGCCATGAAGGTCGGGCCGGGGGATGGCCGCGTCGATGGCAACGGCGCCTACCAGAAGGCGGGCACGGGAACGCAGCCGTTCGAGGGCGCCGTCTACGCGGTCGCCGGCAGCTCGTCGCAGGTCGATCCGGTGTCTGCCATGCCGTGCATGGTGTCCTCGATCAGCGTGATGGGCTCCATGGTGCTCGATATCGTGGGCAACCGGCTCGACGCGCGCTTCATGGACATCACGGGCGCGGTGCGCGACAGCTTCACCATCGTGAAGGGGGGCGTGGTCGCGCGGGTCACGCCGCACTCGCCGGCGCTGCGACTCGCGGCGCCGTGGCCGAACCCCTCGCGGTCCGCGGTCACGCTCGAGCTGGAGCTGCCGCACGCCGGCAGCGCGACGCTCGACGTCGTCGATGCGGCCGGCCGCCGGGTGGCGAGACTGCTCGACGGCCCGCAGGCGGCGGGCACGCAGCATCTGCAGTGGCGCGGCGCGCTCGGGCGCGGCCGGCCCGCGGCGGCAGGGCTCTATTGGGCCGTGCTCACCGCGAACGGCGAGACACGCGTGCGCCGGATCGTGCTCGAGCCCTAGCGCGGCCGGGACGCCGAAGGCCCGCGCGGGCGAGCGCGCGGGCCTTCGTGCGGCGGGTTCCGGTGCGGCGTCCCCTCAGGCCACGCCCGCGCCCGCGCGCTCCTCCTCGCGCAGTCCATAGAGCGGCTGGTACTTGCTCCACAGGTAGTCGAGGTACGGCGCGAGCGAGAGCGGCGAGCCGGTCACGCGCGGCACCAGCTCGGACGCGGTGAACTTGGCCCCGTGCCGGTAGATGTTCTCCCGGAGCCAGCCGTGCAGGACGCCGAACTCGCCCCGCTTCACGTCCGCCAGGATCGTGGGGTGTGCCTTCACCGCGGCGGCGAAGAACTGCGCCGAGAGGATGTTCCCGAGCGTGTAGCCCTGGAACGCGCCGCCGATCGCCCCCGAGTACCAGTGCACGTCCTGCAGCACGCCGTGCGTGTCGTCCGGCACCGCGAGGCCGAAGTCGGCCTCGAACCGCTCGCGCCACGTGCGCGCGAGATCCTTCACCGCGACCTTGCCCTCGAGCAAGTCGAGCTCGAGGTCGAAGCGCAGCATGACGTGCAGGTTGTACGTGACCTCGTCGGCATCGGTGCGGATGAGCGAGCGCTCGACCCGGTTGACCGCGCGGTAGAACGCGTCGAGCGGCACGCTCTGCAGCTGCTTCGGGAACGCCTGCTGCAGGCGCGGATAGAAGTGCTCCCAGAAGCCGTAGCTCCTGCCGACCAGGTTCTCCCACAGGCGCGACTGGCTCTCGTGCACGCCCGACGACGTGCCGGCGGCGAGCGGCGTGCCCTCGTAGGCGCGATCGATCCCCAGCTCGTAGAGCGCGTGGCCGCACTCGTGGAGCGTCGAGAACAGCGCGTCGGTGATCTCGTCCTCGCGCACACGGGTCGTGATGCGCACGTCCCCGAGCGAGAACTTCGTCATGAACGGATGATGCGTCTTGTCCTGGCGGCCGCGCTCGAAGTCGAACCCGAAGCGGCGGATCACGTCGAGCCCGAACGCGAGCTGGGCGGACTCCGGCGCGTGCTGCCGAACGCACGCGTCGTCGGCGAGCGGCCGCGAGGTGATCGAGCGCACGATCGGCACGAGCTTGGCCCGCAGCTCCGCGAACAGCTGCTTCACCGTCGCGGCCTTCATGCCGTAGTCGGAAAAGTCGATGAGCGGGTCGGCGATGTGGTCGTAGCCGGGGAAGCACTCCGCCATCCGGCGCGACAGCACGAGCGTGCGCTCGAGCAGCGGCCGCACGCTGTCGAAGTCGTTCTTCGGCTTGGCCACGGTCCACGCCTGGTAGATGAGCGAGGCGTGCTCCTGGAACTCCGACACGAGCGCGCCCGGCAGCTTCACCGCCTGGTCCCACGCCCGGCGCGTGACACGCACCAGCGAAGCTTCGTCGGAGTCGAACGGCCGCGACGCGGTCTCCTTCGCCGCCTCGTCGAGCAGCCGGCCCGTCTCGGCGGCGACGAACCGCTCGTGCGCGAGCCGCGCCAGCGTCGCCAGCTGGCGGCCGCGCGCGGGCGCGCCCCCGGGGGGCATGTACGTCGTCTGATCCCAGCGCAGCAGGCCCGCGGCACCGTTCAGGTCGTCCACTTCGAGCAGGCGTGCCTTGAGCGCTTCGAGTGCCTTCATCTCATCCTCCGTACCCCATGCCCCCCGGTTGATCGGTGCCTCACGCCACCTCGATCGTGACTTTCTCCATGACGAGCTTTTCGCTCGGGCGGCCGGACGACGAGCCGCAGGCTTCGAGCGCCCGCAGCACGCCCTCGCCGCCTTCGACCTGGCCGAAGATCGTGTGCTTGCCGTCGAGCCACGGCGTGGGCACGAACGTGAGGAAGAACTGGCTGCCGTCGGTCCCGGGGCCGGCGTTCGCCATGCTCAGGAGTCCGGGGCGATCGTGTTTCACGCCGGGCGCGAACTCGCCGTCGAAGCGATAACCGGGGCCGCCGGTGCCGCTGCCGAGCGGGCAGCCGCCCTGCGCCATGAACTCGGGGATGACGCGATGGAACAGCAGGCCGTCGTAGAAACCGAGCTGCGCCAGGTAGGCGAAGCTCGTGACGTGCATGGGCGCGGTCTCGGTGAGCAGCCGGACGACGATCTCGCCCTTGCTCGTCTTGACGCGCGCGCGCCAGGTCTGGCCCGGCGGAAACGCGAGCTGCTGCGGCAAGGGAAGACGGGAGCGCCAGCCCGCCTGCGTGGTGTCCACGTTGGCGCAGGCGACGAGTTGTTCGAGCATCTGCATGAGGGTCTCCGGGGTGGGGGTGGGAACGTCCTTCGTTCAGCGCATGCCGCCGGCGCGGATCGCGAGCAGACAGAGTGCGGCGAGCAGTGCCGCGGCCGGCATGGTGATGACCCACGCCCACACGATACGCGAGGCGACGCCCCATTTCACGGCGGATAATCGGCGCGAGGCCGAGACCCCCGAGCCCACGATCGCGCCGGTGATCGTGTGCGTGGTCGAAACGGGGACACCCATGCTGCTCGCGGCGAAGAGCGAGATGGCGCCGGCGGTCTCGGCGCAGAACCCGCCCACGGGCTGGAGCTTGGTGATGCGCATGCCCATGGTCTCCACGATCCGCCAGCCGCCCGACAGCGTGCCGAGCCCGATGGCGCCGTAGCTGCACAACACCACCCACAGCGGCACGTGGAACTCGCCCGTGAGATTCCCGGTCGAGTAGAGGAGCGCGGTGATGATGCCCGCGGTCTTCTGCGCGTCGTTCGAGCCGTGGCCCAGGCTGAATGCCGCCGCCGACACGATCTGGAGTCGGCGGAAGACGGCGTCCACGCCACGCGGGGTCGAGCGCCGGAAGATCCACGACACGGCGAGCATGGCGAGGAAACCGAGCACGAGCCCGAGGAGCGGCGAGACGACAATGAACGTCACCGTCTTGACGATCCCGGCCACGACGACCGCCTTCGGTCCCGCCACGACCATCGCCGCGCCGACGAACCCGCCGATCAGGGCGTGCGACGACGAGGTCGGCAGGCCCCACCACCAGGTGAGCAGGTTCCAGAGCAACGCCGCGAGGAGCGAGGCGAGCACGATCGCGGGCGTGACGACGGTCGGGTCCACCGTGCCCTTGGCGATCGTCTTGGCGACGTGCACGCCGAACACGGCGAACGCCACGAAGTTGAACGCCGCCGCCCAGACCACGGCGAACCGCGGCGGCAGCACCCGCGTGCTGACGATGGTGGCGATCGAGTTCGCGGCATCGTGAAAGCCGTTGCTGAAGTCGAACGCCAGGGCCACGAACACGATGAACAGCAGGGGCGCGGGCAGCGGCAGCGCCATGTCAGCGGCTCTTCACGACGATCGACTCGACCGCGTTCGCGACGTCGGCGCACTTGTCGGCGGCGCCCTCGAGCCGGCCGTAGATCTCCTTCCAGCGGAGCACGTCGAGCACGTCGTGGCGACCGCTGAACAGATCGGCGGTGGCGTTGCGCGAGATCGTGTCGGCCTCGTTCTCGAGCCGGTTGATCTCGACCGTGAACGAAATCAGGTGCTGCAGGTTCTTCAAGTTGTCCACCGCGCGTTCGATCTGCTGGCCACACTGGGTGAGGATCTCGGCGAGCCGGAGGGCCTCCGAGGTGGGCTTGCTCACCTTGAACAACACGATGCGCGAGCCGATGGCCTCCACGGCGTCGAGCACGTCGTCGAGGTTGCTCGCGAGAAGGTGGATGTCCTCGCGTTCGAGCGGCGTGATGAACGTGCGGTTGAGCCGCTCGAAGATCTCGTGGGTGACGAGGTCGGCCTCGTGCTCGACGTCCTTGAGCTCGCGGGCGCGGTCCTCGAGTCGGTCGAACGACCCCATGAGCTCGTGAAGCTGATCGCAGCCCTTGCGGACCAATGCGGCCTGCTTGCGGAACAGGACGAAGAAGTCCTCTTCGCGTGGGAACAGGGAGATCATGCAGGGCCTCCGGGTGCCGGGAGGGGCGGAACTGCGGCCAAGGAGGATTGCGCGGGAGCGATAGCACGCGGCCCAATTTCCGGCAACGCCGCGATTCGGCCGCGGCGCGCCCCGGCCGCGATTCGGCCGGCACGCCCCGGCCGGCGCGGACTGGTCG
>DATDEX010000372.1:0-8550 GCA_036522895.1 Candidatus Eiseniibacteriota bacterium
CGGCGCCACTGGCGTGCTAGCGGCGGCGCTTCTTCGCGGCGCGGGCCTTGTCGGCCTTCTTGCGCGCGGCCTGCTTCGCCTTCTTGCGCCTGAGCCGGTGCTTGTAAGCGGTCATGGAACTCCCGAGGGGTGCGGGCGCGTCCCCGTGACGCGCGGGCTGCGACACTAGCTGCAGTCCCCCGCGCGCACAAGCGGGACGGCCGCGCGCACGAGCCGGACCGCCGCGAACGCCGCGGACCCGCTACCTAGCTAGAACGAGGTGACCGCCGCCGAGTCGGGCCGCGCCTCGGGGCTCCGCAGCCAGCGGACGTAGGCCCAGAGCGCCGCGAGGTCGCCGGGAGCGAGGTGTTTTTCGAACGCGGGCATGTGCAGTCGGGCGCGGCCGAGGAAGAACATCGCAGCGGGGTTGCCCCGGAACCGGTCCGAGACGCCGTGTCGCACCCACTGGTCGAACTCGGCCTCGCCGTGGACCAGCTCGGCGAAATCACCGCCGTCCCACGACGGGATGTAGCCCTTGAACGAGCCGGGGTTCGCGTGCGCGAGCCGGCCCCCGAATCCGTGGCAGCCGGTGCAGCCGAGCGCCTTGGCCCGGTCGCGGCCGGCGACCGCCAGCGAATCGCCCGGCTCCGGGCTGTCGCTCACCGCCATCACGTACGCGACGAGGTCCGAGATCTCCGCGCTCGAGAGCACGCCGCGAAACGCGGGCATGCGCAGCACGCCCGCCTCGCGCTGCTGCTGCCAGGTGCGGCTCGCACGCTTGGCCGGCGTGCCGCCGTCGAGGATCCATGCGCGCACGTCGTTCGCGTTGTCGGCGTACATCATGAGGTCGCCCGCGAACGTGGGAACCGCCTTGTCGGTGCGCCCGGGGTTGGGCGTACCCCGGGTGCCCGCCGGACCGTGACAGGTGAAGCAGCCCACTCGCTCGGCAATGCGGCGGCCGCGCTCGGCTGCGGGCAGATTGGGCAGCCTCGCGAAGCAGACGCCGAGGATCCCGAGCAGGATCAGGATCACTGCTTGACGGAGGAACCGCATGGACGCAAAAAAAGCGCGCGGGGCCGAAACCCCGCGCGCCCGTTCCGCTGCTTACTTCGCCGGCTCGGCGGAGGCCGCCGCGGCCGTCACGGCGGTGACCTCGATCCCCTTGACGCCGCTGCGCTCCGACAGCGCGCCGGTGATCACGGCCATCGTGCCCGCCATGGACTTCACCTGGTTGTAGGCGTCCATGTTGTCGTGCGGGGGCGTGAGCAGCATCGCCTTCCCGTCCTTCGTGAGCAGCATGAGCGGCATCCCGTTCGCCGCGCACTTGGCGGCGCACTCGGTGTGCTTCGCGCCCATGGCGCCGTGGCCCAGGTAGCAGCCGGCGTCCACGATCTCGCCCGTCCACGTGCCCGTCTTGGCCGCCGCCATGCTGTGCGTATGGCCTTCCATCTTGTGCTCGGCCTTGTCCTCGGTGCCCTTCGCGAACGCCACCGCGGCAACGACCAGCGACAGCATCGCGAAGAATGAAATGAGACGCTTCATAGGGGAATCCTCCTCATGGAATCGCCCCGGTGCTTCCGGGACGGCCGCTCGCAGCGGCGTTTGCTACGGGTCTCCGCCCCGGGCCGGTCTCGGCCCGGTACTGGTACTCGCCCCCGCGCTCGCCCGCCGCGGGGAACGCGATCAGGTCAACTCGAGATACTTGAGATCCAGCGGGCCGTACAGCCCGCCGCCCTGGCCGCCGAACCATTCCCGGCCGCGCCGCAGCGCCTCGCTGGGCACGTCGACGACCGGCAGCCCGAGGTCTTCGACCGCGGCGACGCGAGACGTCGTCGGCAGCGCGTAACGCTCGCTCGCGAGGTAGTCCTCGAACTCGTCCAGGGTCCACGCGAAGAGCGCGTCCACCTCCCAGACGAGCTGCACCTCGCGCCCCTTCAGGAGGTCGGGCGGGTCGTCGGGGGCGGCCGGCACGAGCTTGCCCACCGCGCAACAGTCGCATCCGAACCAGAAGTCCAGCTCGCCCTGCACGACGAGATTGTTCGTGATGCGCGCCTCGGTGGGGGCGTCGCGCCAGACATTCCCGAGCAGCTCGCTCACGGAGAAGAGGTAGCGCAGGAGCGCGCGCGGGTCGTCCGAGGCCGCGCCGCGCATCCCGGTGGACAGCACGCGCAGGTTGCGGATCGCCTCGAGCCGCACCCACGGCGAGCGGCGGTTCGTGAGCGCCGAGAGGTTGTGGAGCGAGCCCTCGACCCGCTCGCGCACGACGGCGAGCAGCTCGTCGAACGTGCTCCCGCCCTTGTCGAGGAACTCGATCGTGCGGCGCATGCCCTGGTTGAGGGGCAGGTAGGCCGCGCGGAGCGTGCCCCAGTCCTCGGTCAGGCGTTGCTTGGCGATGACGTCCCAATCCGCCATGCGAAATTCCCCCCCCGGGCGCGTGCTGCGGTGGATCGTGGCTGTGGCTCCTGCATCGTTGGCGCGCCGGAGTATAGCCACCATCTTCTACGAGGGTCCACCCCGTGGCGTGACGCCTGACGAAAGGTTCACACCTGGTCCGGTCGCGGTCAGGCCGGAACCCCGACCGGGGCCGGCGCCGGCTCGACCGCGACGCGCGTCCCCGCCACGCTCGAGGCACGGCAGGCGTCGAGCGCGCACTGGACGGGCACGGCGTCCGCGGCGAAGCCCGGGACGAGCGGCTCACCCCGCCGGATCGAGCGGTGCAGACGGTCCACCAGCACGCCGAACGGCGCCACGAGCGCCGGGTCGCCCGTCTGCGGCGCGAGCGTGTCCGCCGGCGGGATCGCGATCTCCGCGGGGTCCTTCCCCGCCTCGAAGCGCCAGAGCCGGTAGCCGGTCTCGTCCCAGCGGAGCGACGCCTCCTCGCCGTGGATCTCGAACCGCTCCCAGCGGTACGGGACCGCGGCGGAGAGGTCGACGAGCGCGCTCGCCCCGCCGGCGAACTCGTAGTGGAGCGTGCACGAGTCGTCGGCCGTCGCGAGTTGCTCGCCGCGGCGCGGCTGGTCGGTGCGCACGCTCGCGAGCACCGTCTTGGGCTCGCCGAAAAACGTGCGCAGGCAGTCGGTGTGGTGCGAGCCGAGTGCGCCGAGGATGCCGCCGCCGCGGCGGGCGTCCGCGAGCCACGTCATCGGGCGCGAGTCGGCGCGCGCCCAGATCGGATAGCGGCCGAGGATCTCGCCGCGCCGCGGGCGGCCGATCGCGCCCTCGCGCACGAGGGCCACGGCGTGGGCGCGCGCGGGGAAGAAGCGGAACTCGTGATTGATTCCGGCCACCTTGCCCGCGGCGAGCGCCGCGTCACGCATGGCGATCGCCTGCCAGCGATGGAGCGCGGTGGGCTTCTCGCAGAGAACGTGCGCTCCGGCGGCGATTGCCGCGAGCATCATGTCGTGGTGGAGGTCGACGGGGGTGACGATGCTCACGAGCTCGGGGCGCTCGCGCTCGAGGAGCTCGCGCCAGTCCCCGTAGCCCTTCGGCACGCCCAGCTCGGCGGCGATGCGCGCCGTCCGGGCCGCGTCGCGCCCGGCGATCGCGACGAGCTCGAATCCGGGGTGACGCAGGAAGCCGGGCGCCTGCACGAGCCGGCCGAACGACGTGCCGAGGATGGCAACGCGGATGCGGGGCATGGCTCCTCCGGGGTGCGGGTGGCGTGGGCGATTCATCCTCGACCGGGCGATCGCGGAACGTCAACCGCTTTCGGGCGCGGCGGGCGTGCGGCGGCCACGGCGCGAGGCGCGGGCTGTGCTAGCTTCCTTCGCGAATCCGGCACCACCGCCCGTCGCCCGCCCCATTCCCCCCGGAGGCCCCATGCGTGATCCGCGCACCCGCCAGCTGGCGAAGCTGATCGTGAACCACTCCTGCGAGCTCCGCGCGGGCGAGGCCGTCCTGATCGAAGCGTTCGACCTCGCCAACGGGCTCGTGCTCGACCTGGTCGAGGAGACGCAGGCGGTGGGCGCGATCCCGGTGGTCTCGCTGCGCGACAACGCCGTGATCCGCGCGCAGCTCGCGAGCGCGACCGAGGCGCAGCTCAAGGTGCAGGCCGAGATCGAGCTCCACCAGATGAAGCAGGTGCAGGCTTACGTCGGCATCCGCGCCTCGGCGAACGTGAGCGAGCTCGGCGACGTGCCGGCCGAACGCATGAGCCTCTACCAGCAGATCGTGGCCAAGCCGGTGCACCTCGACTATCGCGTCAACCACACGCGCTGGGTGGTGCTGCGCTATCCGAACAGCGCCATGGCGCAGCTCGCGAACATGAGCACGGAGGCGTTCGAGGACTTCTACTTCCGTGTCTGCAACGTGGACTACGCGCGCATGCGCGACGCCATGCAGCCACTGGTCGCGCGCATGAAGCGCACCGATCGCGTGCACCTGAAGGGCCCGGGCACGGACCTGCGCTTCAGCATCAAGGGCATCGGCGTCATTCCCTGCTTCGGCGAGCGGAACATTCCCGACGGCGAATGCTTCACGGCCCCGGTCCGGGATTCCGTCGAGGGCGTCATCGCGTACAACACGCCCTCCGTATACCTCGGCACCACGTATGACCGTCCCGTGTTCACGTTCCAGAAGGGCCGCATCGTGAAGGCCAGCGGCAACCCGCAGGACAAGCTGGAGAAGCTGCTCGACACGGACGAGGGCTCCCGCTCGATCGGCGAGTTCTCGCTCGGCTTCAATCCGCACGTGCTCCACCCGATGAAGGACACGTTGTTCGACGAGAAGATCGCGGGCTCGCTGCACTTCACGCCGGGTCAGAGCTACGAAACCGCCGACAACGGCAATCGCTCGCGCGTGCACTGGGACCTGGTGCTCATCCAGCGCCCCGAGTACGGCGGCGGCGAAGTCTGGTTCGACGGCGAGCTGGTCCGGAAGGACGGCCTGTTCGTGACCGACGACCTGAAGGGCCTGAACCCGGAGCGCCTGGGCGCGGGGTGAGCCGAACTCAGCGGTCCAGCAGCACCCGCGTCCCCGAGACGAGCGCGGGGGTCCGGACGCGCACGAAGTAGAGTCCGCGCCCGACTCGCGTCCCGGCGGCGTCGCACCCGTTCCACGTGAGCACCTGCGCCCCGGCGGCGAAGCCGCGGTCCGCGAGCGTCACGACGCGGCGGCCCTGGAGGTCGAACACGTCGGCGCGCACCGGGCTCGGGCGTGCGAGCTCGAACGCGACCGCGGGGCCGCCGCCGAACGGCGTGTGCGCGAGCGTACGGAGCGCGAGGCCGCGACCCGCGCCGCCCGGGGAGCCGGCGCGGGTCGCGCCGGCAGCCGCCCCGGAGCGGAGAGTGTCCCGCGGGGTCTCCCCCTGGGGAGCGTCGTTTCCCGGCGGGTCGCCGCTCCTCGTGGTGGGACCGTGCAGCTGGCTCGGGCCGCGCGGGTTCGCCAGGACCATGAGCCACGGCGTCGTCGCCGAGCCGTCGTCGATCGCCACCCGCACGAACATCGGCGTGCCGGGATCGAGCGTCGAGGGCCAGCGGCGCGGCGACCAGCCGATCAGCGTCGTATCGCTCGCGAGCGCAGGCGTCGCCGGCAGACCGAGGCTGTCGAGCGGTGCCGGCACCTCTCTCCCGTACTGGTTCTGGACGAACGCCACGAGGTGTCCTCCGAACGCGTACCAGTTGGCGGTCGTGAGCTTGAGCGCGATCGGCTCGCGCTCGAGCGCCGTGGGACGGGACCAGTCCATGGAGACGACGTGGAAGAACGCCGGCTCGATGAGCGCGAAGTTGTCCCCCGTGCCCCACACGATGTGCCGGATCTCGATACGGTCGGCGGCGCAGTACGCGAACAGGTCGGCGGTGCCGTCGCGCAGGTACTCCGACGCGAACCAGAGCGAGGTGTCCACGCCGAGCATGTTCGCGAGTCGGCCGCGGTAGGTCCAGCTGGCGGGCTCGCCGAGCGGGTTGGAACCGACGAAGAACGACAGCGACTGGCCGGCGTTCGTGGTGATGAACATGAACCAGCGGCCGTTGTGTTGGAACAGGTGCGGCGACTCCGTGAGGGTGTTGAACGAGTAGCTGTGGTGCGTGATCCAGAGCGGCTTCTCGTCCACCCATTGCTGGAAGTCGCCGTTCGGGCTGCGAGCGACCGCGACCAGCGTCGACAGCGTGTCGCTTGCCGGGCTCGCGGTGTAGTAGAGAAGGAACTGACCGGGAGCGCCCGGGTCCTCCATGACGAACGGGTCGCGGCACGCCACCCCGGAATTCAGCGGCGCCCACCACGCCCAGGGCGCGGCGCGGGTGTCCCACACCGGCTGGGTGCCGACGCGGTTCCACGTCATGAGGTCGTTCGAGACCGCGAGCCCGATACGCTGGGTGCCCACGAACTGCCCCGGCGTCTCGGTGACGCCCGTGTAGAACATCCAGTAGAGGCCGTTCACCGCGATCACGTGCGGCGCCCACATGTGCAGATTGTCCCAGCCGTGGGGGTCCACGGCCATCACCGGGGACAGTTGCGTCCAGTGGTAGAGGTCGGTCGAGACGGCGTGACCGAAGTCGTTCTCGGTCGCGAACGGGGGGAACAAGTCGTTGTGACGGATGTAGAAAAGGTGGTACACCCCGTCCTTCTTGACGAGCGAGAAGTCCTTGGGACGGATGTCCTGGGGGGCGAGCATGGACGCGGCCCGCACCGGGGGCGCGGACCAGACCAGCGTGGCCAGGGTCACGAGCGCGAGGATGCACGGATGCCGGAGCGAGGTGCGCACGAGGTACGAGGGCTGCCTTTCGGCGGGAGGACTCCCCACCCCGTGAGCCGCGGCCGTGGGCTCGTGCGGTGGACCAGCGATTATCCGGTGCTCGCGCTGCCCGCGTCAATGGCGGCGATGCGGTCCGCGAAAGGGATTTCAGCTTTCAGCGGCGCTTTTGGCCGGCCGGCCGGGGCGGATCGGTGATCCAGCTCCAGAGCCTTCGCTACAGCATCGGGGAGCGGGTGCTCTTCGACGGCGTCGACTGGGTGATCGGCCCGGGCGACCGCTGCGCTCTGGTGGGTCCGAACGGGGCCGGCAAGACCACGCTCATCCGCCTCATCCTCGGCGAGTACACACCCGAGAGCGGATTGTGCGTGCGGCCGCGCGGCACCCGGATCGGCTACCTGCCGCAGGAGGCGGCCGAGCGCTACGAGGGCAGCGTGCTCGAGCGCGCCATGGAGGCGCACCGCGCGCTCCTCGACATGCGCATCGAGCTCGACGCGTTGCACGAGGAGCTGGGCGGCGTGCGCCCCGACGATCCCCGGCTCCCCGCCCTGCTCGACCGTGTGGGCGACCTGCAGCATCACCTCGAACACCACGACGAGCACTCGCTCGAGCCCGAGGCGCGCCGCGTCCTTTCGGGGCTCGGCTTCTCCACCGCCGACCAGGACCGCCCGCTCGCCGAGTTCTCCGGCGGCTGGCGCATGCGCGCCGCGCTCGCGGCGCTGCTCCTCGCGGACCCGACCGTGCTGTTCATGGACGAGCCGACGAATCACCTGGATCTGCCCGCCATGGAGTGGCTCGAGGACTATCTCGAGGACTTCCGCGGGGGGCTCGTCGTGGTGTCGCACGACCGCGTCTTCCTGGACCGCGTCGCCACCGAGGTCCGCGAGCTCGACCAGGGACAGCTCACGCCCTACGCCATGCGCTTCTCGCTCTATCTCGAGGAGAAGGAGCTCCGCCGCGAGCGCGCGGCGGCGAGCAACGCCCAGGTCGAGGCGAAGATCGCGCAGCTCCAGCGCTTCGTGGAGCGCTTCGGCGCCAAGAACACGAAGGCGGCGGCCGCGCAGAGCAAGCGGAAGCAGATCGAGCGGCTGAAGGAGCAGCACGTGGTCATTCCGCGCTCGGCGCGCAGCATCCGCTTCGCGTTCCCGCCCCCGCCCCACGCCGGCCGCACGCTCGTACGGCTGCGCGACCTGTCGTTCGGCTACGGCGACGCGCCAGACGTGATCGCGCACGCCCGGGTCGAGATCGAGAACGGCGAGAAGCTCGCGATCGTGGGCGCGAACGGGGCCGGCAAGACGACGCTGCTCCGGCTCCTCGCCGGCCAGCTCGTGCCGCGGGCGGGCGAGCGCGAGCAGCCGCCGTTCACGCGCACGGGGTACTTCGCGCAGCACGCCGCCGAGACGCTCGACGGCACGCTCACCGTGCTCGCGGCGCTGGAGGAGGTGGCGAGCGACGAATGGCGGCCGCGCCTGCGGAGCCTGCTCGGCACGTTCCTGTTCTCGGGCGACGACGTCTTCAAGCGCTGCCGCGTGCTGTCCGGAGGCGAGCGCCAGCGCGTGGCCCTGGCGCGGCTCCTGCTCACGCCCAGCAACCTGCTGCTCATGGACGAGCCCACGCACCACCTGGACCTGGCCGGCAAGGAGGTGCTCGAGGACGCGCTCTCGCAGTACCCGGGCGCGGTCGTGGTGGTGACGCACGATCGCTCGCTCATGGCCCGGGTGGCGACGCGCGTCCTCGAAGTGAACGGCGGACGCGTCGTGCTCTACCCGGGCGGATACGACGACTACGAGTCGACGCGGCTCGCGCGCGTGGCCGATGACGCCGAGACGCGCGTCCTCGAAGTGAACGGCGGACGCGTCGTGCTCTACCCGGGCGGATACGAC
>DATDEX010000373.1:0-6701 GCA_036522895.1 Candidatus Eiseniibacteriota bacterium
GGGCGCCGGCCCCCGAGCCGGGGCGGGAGCGGCCGCGGCGCGGCTGGCGGCTCCCCAAACACGATCGCCCGCAGGCGCGGTGGCGTGCGGGCGATGGCTCGTGCTTTCGCAGATCATGGGCCCTGGCGTGCGGACACGCGAGTCGAGCGCGATGGCTATGGCGCCGCAAGATCCAGGGCCCTACAAAACGCTCCCCGTACCAACCGTGTGCATGTCCGTAAGACTCCTTCGCTCGCGATAGGGGGATCAGCCCACAGACCGCCAAGCACGAGAAGGACAGGGAGCACACATTTCAGTCGTCGTCGCGGTCGCCCGCCGCGTGGCGCGGCCGATCGCGGGTTCATTCCCCTGACATCGCAATCGCGATGCCAACGCGATTTCCGCCCGGGTCCCCCCCGCATCTCGCTGCGAATGCGTTCCAGCCCCTGCAATCCCGCACCGGAATCGGTGCCGGGGGGGTGCGACGCGTTGCGTCCGGCACGCGCGGGCATTGCTTTCCTGGGGCGGTTTCCCCGTGCGGTGCGCACAATCGGGGGAAATGGCGCGACGCGTTCACGCCCGAGGTCGCGTTCAGGCGAAGTGGCAGGCCACCCAGTGTCCGGGCGCAACCTCGCGGAGCGAGGGATCGTCCGCGGCGCAGCGCGCCAGCTCGCCGCGCTCGGCGGCGAGCGGGCAGCGCGGGTGGAAACGGCAGCCCGACGGCGGCCGGGCGGGGCTCGGGACGTCGCCGGCGAGCACGATCCGCTCCCGCCGCCGATCCGGGTCCGGGACCGGGACCGCGGAGAGGAGCGAACGCGTGTACGGGTGGCGCGGATCGCGGTAGAGCGTGTCGCGGTCCGCGAGCTCCACGATCCGGCCCAGGTACATCACGGCGACCCGGGTGCTGATGTGCTCGACGACCGAGAGGTCGTGGGCGACGAACAGGTAGGTGAGCCCGAGGTCCTTCTGGAGATCGCGGAGCAGGTTCACGATCTGCGCCTGGATCGAGACGTCGAGCGCCGAGACCGGCTCGTCGAGCACGAGGAGCCGGGGCCGGACGGCGAGCGCCCGGGCGATGCCGATCCGCTGGCGCTGCCCGCCCGAGAACTCGTGCGGGTAGCGCCTCGCGTGCTCGGGCGAGAGGCCGACGAGCGTCAAGAGCTCCGCGACGCGCTCGCGCACCGCCGGGCCGCGGGCCAGGTCGTGGATGGCGAGCGGCTCGGCGAGCATGCTGCCGATCGTGAGCCGCGGGTTCAGGCTCGAGTAGGGATCCTGGAACACGATCTGCATCTCGCGGCGCAGGCTCCGGAGCTCGCGCCGGCCGAGGCCGGTGACCTCCCGGCCGGCGAACGTGACCCGTCCCGAGGAGGGCTCGAGGAGCCGGAGGAGGCAGCGCCCGGTCGTGGTCTTCCCGCACCCGCTCTCGCCCACGAGCCCCAGCGTCTCGCCGGGAAAGAGGTCGAACGACACCCCGTCCACGGCTTTCACCTGGCCGACGACCCGGCTCCACAGGCCCTTCCGAATCGGGAAGTACTTCCGGAGGTCGCGCACCTCGAGCAGGGCCTCAGCCACGCGACGCCCCCTCGCCCGCGACGGGGTCCACCGCGCCCGAGGCGATCTCCTCGGCGCGGAAGCAGCGCGCGAGGTGTCCGCCCCCGACGTCGCGGAGCGCCGGCATCTCGCCCCGGCAGCGCTCCACCGCGATCGGGCAGCGCGGATGGAACCGGCAACCGGCCGGAAAGCTCGCCGGGTTCGGCACGTTGCCGGGAATGACGCGCAGCCGCTCGCGCTCGGCCCCGAGCCGCGGGAGCGACGCCAGGAGCCCGGCCGTGTACGGGTGCCGGGTGGCGCGGAACGCGTCGCGCACGCCGCAGTACTCCACCACCTGCCCGGCGTACATGACCGCGACGCGGTCCGCGGTCTCGGCCACGACGCCCAGGTCGTGGGTGATGAGCAGCACGGTCATGCCCAGCTCGCGCCGCAGCGCTTTCAGGAGCTCGAGGATCTGCGCCTGGATCGTGACGTCGAGCGCGGTCGTGGGCTCGTCCGCGATCAGCACCGCGGGCCGGCAGGCGAGCGCCATCGCGATCATGACCCGCTGGCGCATGCCGCCCGACATCTGGTGCGGGTACTCGTCGACCCGGGTCTCCGGCGAAGCCATGCCGACCTTGCGGAGGAGCTCGATCGCGCGCGTGCGCGCGGCGGGCCGGGCGAGCCGCTCGTGCAGCACGAGGACCTCGATGATCTGCTCGCCGCAGCTGTAGACCGGGTTCAGGCTCGTCATGGGCTCCTGGAAGATCATCGAGATCTCCTTCCCCCGGATCGCGCGCATCTCGGCCTCGGAGAGCGACAGGAGGTCGCGCCCGCGGAAGCGGATGCTACCGCCCACGACACGGCCCGGCGGCGAGGCGACGAGCCGAAGGATGCTCAGCGCGGTGACGCTCTTGCCGCTCCCCGACTCGCCCACGACCGCGAGCGTCTCGCCCGCGTGGAGCGCGAACGACACCCCGTCCACGGCGCGCACGACGCCGTCGTCCGTGAAGAAGTGGGTCTGGAGATCGCGCACCTCGAGCAGCGTCTCGGTCACTTCCCGCCTCCCGTCATCTTTCGCCCCCGAGCGTCCGGCGCGGATCGAGCGCGTCGCGCAGGCCGTCGCCGAAGAAGTTGAACGCCATGACCGTGAGGAAGATCGCGCCGCCGGGTGCGAGGAGCATCCAGGGGAACGACGTCAGCACGCGCTGGCTGCGCGCGGCGTTCAGCATGTTGCCCCAGCTCGCGGCCGGGGGCTGCACGCCGACGCCGAGGAAGCTCAGGAACACCTCACCCAGGATGTAGCCCGGGACCGCCACGGTCGCGGCCACGATCGTGAACGACATCGTGTTCGGCAGGATGTGGCGCACGATGATCCGCAGGCGCGACGCCCCGAGCGCCTCGGCCGCGAGCACGTACTCCGCCTGCCGGAGCGACAGCACCATGCCACGGATGACCCGGGCGAGGCTCGCCCAGCCGATGAACGCCAGGATCGCGACGATCGCGAGGTAGGTCTGCTGGCTCGGCAGCTCGAGCGGGAACACGCCGCGCAGCGCCACGATCAGGTAGAGGCCGGGGATGCTCAGGAGCAGCTCGGTGCCGCGCATGATGAACACGTCGACCCAGCCGCCGACGTAGCCGCTCACGCCGCCGAGGAGGAGCCCGAGCGTGAACGAGATGAGGATGCCGACGACCCCGACCGTGAGCGAGACCTGGGAGCCGAAGAGGAGCCGCGTCCACACGTCGCGCCCGGTGTCGTCGGCCCCGATGAGGAAGATGCGCCCGGGCGGATCCACGCCGAAGAGGTGACGGTCGGAGGGCAGGAGGCCGAGCAGCCGGTAGCGCGCGCCCCTCGCGAAGAGCCGGAGCGGGTAGCGGACCGAGCGGTCCACCGCATAGCTCTGGTCGGCGCCGGAGCGGGTGGCGTAGACGAACGGCCGCGCGTGCCAGTGCCCCGCGGCGTCCCGGAGGTGGAGCGGCGTGGGCGGGTGGAAGAAGCGCTCGCGGTCGATGTCGCTCTCGGCGTAGGGCGCGAGGAACGGGGCGAGGAGCGCCATGCCGTAGAGGAGGATCAGCAGCGCGCCGCCCGCCACGGCGAGCGGGCTCCGGCGCAGCTGACGCCAGAACAGCCCCCACGGCGAACGGACCGGGGTGCTCGCCGTCTCACTCATGGCGGATGCGCGGATCGGCGGCCACGAGCAGCACGTCCGCGACCAGGTTGCCGGCGATCAGCACCGCCGAGGCCATGAGGACCGAGCCCATCACCAGGTACTGGTCCTGCGTGTTGAGGGCCTCGAGCGTGATGGTTCCGAGCCCCGGCCACGAGAAGATGGTCTCGGCGACGAACGAGCCGGAGACGAGCGAGCCGAGCGTGAAGCCGAACAGCGTGATGAGCGGGTTCAACGCGTTCCGGAGCGCGTGCCGGGTGATCACGTCGCGCTCGGGCAGGCCCTTCGCCCGGGCGGTCGTCACGTAGTCGAGCTGGAGCTGGTCCAGGAGGTTGGCCCGCATCTGCCGCATGCGCCCGGCGAGCGGGATGAGCCCGACGACGAGCGCCGGGAGCAGCAGGTGCCGGGCGAGGTCGCCCAGGCGCTGGAGCGGGGTGAAGAGCTCGAAGTCGAGGCTGCGCATGCCCCCGACCGGGAACCAGCCGGTGCTCGCCGCGAGCCACAGGAACAGGAGCCCCGACAGCACCTCGGGGACCGAGAGCGACAGGAACGAGAAGAACGACAGCGTGCGGTCCGTCCAGCTGTACTGCTTCACGGCCGCGAGCACGCCGAGCGGGATCGCGAGCCCCCAGGTCACGACCGCCGCCGCGCTCGCCAGGAGCAGGGTGTTCGCGAGGCCGGTCTTCAACACGGCGAGCACCGGCTCGTGGCGGGAGAAGGATTCGCCGAAGTCGAGGTGGAGGAAGATGTTCTTGAGATAGAGCAGGTACTGCACCCACCACGGCTGGTCGAGCCCGAAGCGGTGCCGCATCGCCTCGAGCGTGGCCGAGGAGATCTGGGGATTCTCCGCCATCGTGGCGAGGAAGTCCCCCGGCGCGAGCTGCAGCAGGACGAACGTCAGCCCCGAGATCCCGAGCAGCAGCGGGATCGTCTGCAGCAGGCGCCGGAGGAGGAATGTCCGCATCCGGCCGGGATCAGCTCGTCTTGCGCGGGCGCTTCTGGAAGATGCGGTCGGCGTTCCACAGGATGCGGTGCGGCATCGGGCTCGGGTGCACGTTGCCGTACCGATCGCTCACGGGGATCTTGAGCTCCAGCGTCGGCAGCCAGACCAGGAAGCACTCGTCGTTCAGCGTCTGCGACATGTCGTGATACGCCTGCTTCCGCCCCGCGAGGTCCGGGGTGCCGACGTTTCTCTGGAACGCCGCGTCGATGCGCGCCTCGGCGGGCGTGTCGGGCTTCCCTTCGGGCTGTTTCATGTCCCAGTAGTGGGTGATGCCGGTCGACTTCCAGAAGTTCGCGCCCATCCCGGGGTCCGACGGGACCGCCGATCCCAGGCCGAGCAGACAGGCCTCGTACTGGTGGTCGCTGCGGGTCTTGGTGACGAGCGTGTTGAAGTCCACGCCGCTCGGCACAAGCTTGATCCCGACCTTGCTCAGGTCGTCTTGGATGAGCGTCGCCATGGCCGCCCGGAGCTTGTTGTCGGCGTTGTAGATCACGGTGAACGACACCGGGTGCCCGGCGGCGTCCTCGCGGACGCCGTCGCCGTTCCGATCCTTGAGGCCCAGCGCGTCGAGCAGCGCTTTCGCGCGCTCCGGGTCGTGGTCCGGCGCGGTCACCGTGGAGTCGTACCAGCGCGGATTCCCCTGGGTGAGGATCGACCAGCCCTTGACACCGTAGCCGTAGAACGGCCCCTTGATGATCGCGTCGCGGTCGATCGCCATGGAGACGGCGCGGCGGAAGTCGCGGTTCGAGAACCACGCGAACTTGTACGGTTCGACCGCGGGGGCACCCGCGGCCTTCCCGGGCTCCGCCTTGCGCACGCGATTCAGGTTGAACCACATGAAGTTCGTGTTGAACGACGGCCCCACGTCGTAGAGCGTGAAGCCCTTGGCCTGCTGCTCCGCGGTGTACTGCTTGTAGTCCTCCGCCTTGACGTTGTCGAGCCCCTCCAGCTCGCCCGCGTGGAACATCTGCGCCGCGACGTCCTGGTCCTTCGCCACCCGGAAGACGACCTCGTCCAGGTACGGCAGGCGCTTGCCCTCGGCATCCACCCCGAACCAGTAGGGATTGCGGACGAGCACGGTCTGCTGGTTCTCGAGGTACGACTTGAGCCGCCACGCGCCGCTCGTCACGAGGCTCTCGGGCGGCGTCGAGGTGACGTAGCTCGATGCGAAGTTTCCGGACTTCCACTTCGCCTCGAGCACGTGCTTCGGCAGCACCCGGATATTGCTCACGTGCGCGAGGATGAGCGCGTCCACCGCGGGCGAGGTGACGACGAACGTGTAGGAGTCGGGCGCGCTGTAGGTGTAGGCGACCGCCTTTCCGTTCACCGGCATCACGAGGCCGTCCTGCATCGACGGGTGCAAGGTGGAATCCATCACGACGTCGAAGCAGAACTTGACGTCGTCACTCGTGATGGGGTGACCGTCCGAGAAGCACGCGCCCCGCCGCATGTGGAACGTCACCGTGCGCCCGCCATCCGAGTAGTCCCACGACTTCGCGAGCAGCGGGACGTCCGCCTGCGTGCGGTAGTCGATGTCGGTGAGCGAAGCGAACAAGAGCTGCACGAGCTCGTTGGAACTGGTCTCGTTCGCCATGATGGGATTGAACGTCTTGGGGCTCGCGGTAGAGCCGGCGATGAAGCGACCGCCGTAGCGGCCCACCTCGTCCATGGCGACGCGCATCGTGTCCGGCGGGAGCGGCAGCTTGTCCACGTACTTCGCGCCGCCCGTCGCGCCGCCCCCGCAGCCCGCGAGGACGATTCCCGTCACCAGCCACCCCCAGCCCCATGCGGTTCGCGCTCGCATCCCACCCTCCGATCCGGGATCGCCCGGTGCGTCGCGCTCGCCACCCCGGTGAGGAGCCCAGGGGGCGCAGTGCGCGGGCAGTATAGGGAGCGATCTCCGCCGGAGGCAATGCGTTCCGCCCGGGCGTTCACCCGGCGGCTGCCCCCGCGTCCGGCGTGAGCCGCCGCGCGCCGTCCTCGCCGCGGACGAGCGCGGCGTCCGGGAGGAGCGCGGCGAG
>DATDEX010000374.1:0-6047 GCA_036522895.1 Candidatus Eiseniibacteriota bacterium
GCCGATCCGCGCCGCCGTGCCGTCGCCCGGGAGGCGCACGAGCGGCTGCTCGCGGCCGCGGGCGCGATCGGGATGACCCCCCCCGATCGCACGCTGCTCGAGCGGGCGCTCGACCTGGGTCCCTGGGCCTGGACCACCGCGGGCCGCGCCGCGCTCGAGTCGCTCGCGACCGACGATCCGACGCGGCGCACCCGGCTCCTCTCCCGGCTTCTCGCCGCAGCCGAGGCCTGCGCCGCCGCCGAGCCCGGGGCCGGCGAGGACCTGCTCGCACTCCTCACCGCCGCCGGGCTCCGCTTCCAGTCGTTGCGCCTCGCGGGCCGCAGCGTGTACGAGGCCTGGCGCACCGCGGTCTCGGGGATCGGCCTCGACACCGATCCCCTGCTCCGCGGCAGCTTCCCCGAGGTGATCGAACCCGCGCGGTGAGCGGCTACTTCGCCGCGGTGCCCGGTTTGAGGCCGCTGAAGTCCACCTTCGGCACGGCCTTCGCCTCGGAGGGCACCGGGTACATCGGGGCTTCCTTGAAGTTGAACATGCCCGCGAACAGGTTCATCGGGAAGCTGCGCACCGCGATGTCGTAGGTCTTGACCGAGTCGTTGTAGCGCATGCGCTCGGTGGCGATGCGATTCTCCGTCCCCGCGATCTCGTCCATGAGCTGCGTGAACGATTCCATGCTCTTCAACTGCGGGTAGTTCTCGACCACCACGAGCAGCCGTCCGATCGCGCCGTCCATCGTCTGCGCCGCGGCGATGCCCTTCTCGGGCGTGTGCGCCCCGGCCATGGCGGCGCGCGCCTGCGCGATCTCGCCGAAGACCGTCTGCTCCTGCCCGGCCGCGCCCTTCACCGTCTCGACCAGGTTCCCGATCAGGTCGTTCCGGCGCTGAAGCTGGTTGTCCACCTGCGCCCACTTGTTCTCGACGTCGGCCTTCCGCGACACGAGCCCGTTGTAGGTGCCGGCCACGCACCCGCCCATGGCGAGCACGACGAGCAGCACCACGACCAGAGCGACCAGTCCCTTCTTCATCCTCGACTTCTCCTTTCCGAATGCCACCGAGTCACCAGCCGGCGCCGCCGCCTCCGCCACCGCTCGAGCCGCCGCCAAAGCCGCCGAATCCACCCCCACCGCCGCCCCCGAACCCGCCGCCGCCGCCCCCAAAGCCGCCGCCGGAGCCGCCGAAGCCACCGCCCCAGCCGCCCATCGCGGCCCAGCCACCGCCGCGCCCTCCCCGCGACGCCCGCAGCGCGGGCAGAACCACGAAGAAGATGAAGAACACGAACAGGATGATCACCCACTGCGGGATCCCGCCCGCGCCCGTCTCGTCGTAGCGCAGCTCCTTGCCGTCCCACTCGAGCGTCACGCCCTTCTCGGCGGCGATGCGCTGCGCGGCCGAGAGCACCGCGGCCGTGATGCCCTCGGCGGGCTCGCCGTTCCGGAAGCGCGGCACCGCGAGGTCGCGGAGCATCCGCGACTGCCAGCCGTCGGGCAGCGTGCCCTCGAGCCCGTAGCCGGTCTCGAAGCGGAGCGCGCGCTCCTGGATCGCGACCAGCAGGAGCAGACCGTCCTTGCGCTCCTTGTCGCCGATGCCCCAGGCGTTGAACACCCGCGTCTTGTAGGCGCTCGGGTCCTCCGGCGCGCACGTGGGCACCGTGAGCACCGCGAACTGGACGCCCGTCTTCCGCTGCAACTGGTCGAGGAAGCCTTCGAGCTGGGCGTGGCGCGACTCGCCGATCACGCCCGCGACGTCGTTCACGTAGCCGGTGTAGGCCGGGATCTCGGCGCGCCCGCTCTCGTCCGCGGCCCGCGCCGGCGCGGTGCAGACCGCGCTCGCCAGGAGCCCCGCCGCGAGCCACCGGCGCGCGTGGGCGCGCCGGCCGCTCATGGCACCCGCAGGGCGTCGACGGCGCTCGTGAGACGCTCGACCTGGGTGAGAAACGCGCGGTAGGCGGCGCGCGTCTCGTCCGCGCCCGGGTGGCGGCGGAGCGCGCGCAGCCGGTGCGCGCCCGTCAGCGCGTTCGCGTCCAGGTCGTAGATCTCGGCGACGCGCGCGATCACGCGATCGAGGCTCGCCGGCGGCGGCTCGCCGCGCAGCCGGATGAGCGAGCGGAACAGCGTGTGGAACCCGCTCGCCAGCCGCGCCAGCGCCGCGTGCAGGCGCTCCGGGTGGGCCGCGCCGGTCAGGTACTCCTGCACGAGTCGCAGGTGCTTGCCGCGGAGCTCCTGCTCGATCTGGAGCCGCAGGTACGTCTGCGGCACCTCGAGCGAGTCGAACAGGTCCACGCCCTCGAGCCGCCAGTGGCGTTCCTTGAGATCGAGCCACTCGATCGGGAACACGTCGAGCGAGCGCTGCACCTGCTGCATGGTCAGGAACAGCGGATCGATGTGCGGCGGTTTGTGGCTGCTGGGCACCGAGGCCGCGACGCCGTCGAGCTTCGAGAGGGAGAGGTCCTTCGCGACGACGAGCACGTTGACGTGCCGTTTGCCGGGATCGAAGCCCGGGTTCATCGCTCCGCCGGTGATGTAGGCGGAGAGGAAGTCGTCGCCGAGGCGCTCGCGCACGGGGGCAAGCCAGCGCTGGGCGGCGGAGAGCACGAAGTGGGCGGGCTCGTGACGTTCGACGGTGGTGGTCATGGGAGGGGACGATAAGCGATGGCGCCCGCGGGTCAAGAAGGGCCCCAGCCATGCGGCGCGTCGCGTGAACGAAACGCTCGCGGGACGCTCGCGTCGCGCGGCGTTCTACTTGACCCCCCGTACCGCCGCTCGTACCGTCGACAGGCCATGAAAACCGTCATCAACGACTTCAGCATCCACGTCGCCACGGTCAACGGCTCCGGCAGCCAGACCGCCAACAGCGTCCTCCTCCGCGCCCTGTTCCAGATGGGCATCCCGGTGAGCGGCAAGAACCTGTTTCCCTCGAACATCGCCGGCTTGCCCACCTGGTTCACCATTCGCGCGAGCGCCGCGGGCTGGGTCGCGCGCCGCGCCCGGCACGAGATCCTCGTCGTCATGAACGCCGAGACCGCCGCCTCCGACGTGGCCGCCATGGGCCCCGGAGCGGTCATCGTCGTGAACGACGCCATCAAGCTGCCGCCGCTCCCCGACGACCGCATCGTCTACCCGGTGCCGATGACGAAGCTCATGGAGACGGTCACGACCGACGTCAAACTGCGCCGGCTCGTCGTGAACATGCTCTACGTGGGCGTGCTCGCCGAGTTGTTGGGGATCGACGCGGGCGAGGTGGACCGGTCGCTCCAGGCACAGCTCGGCCGGAAGCCCAAGGCGCTCACGCTCAACCAGTCGGCCGTCACGGCCGGCATGACGTACGCCCGCGAGCACCTGCCCAAGCGCGACCAATATAAGGTGGAGCGCATGAACGCGACCGCCGGCAAGATCCTGATCGACGGCAACACCGCCGCGGCGCTGGGCGCGATGTTCGCGGGCGTCACCGTGGTGACGTGGTACCCCATCACGCCGAGCAGCTCGCTCGTCGAGGCGCTCATTGGATTTCTCGAGAAGCATCGTCGCGACCCGGCGACGGGACGCGCGACGTACGCCGTGCTGCAGGCCGAGGACGAGATCGCCGCGATCGGCATGGTGCTGGGTGCCGGCTGGGCCGGGGCGCGCGCCATGACGAGCACGTCGGGCCCTGGCATCTCGCTCATGGCGGAGTTCGCGGGCTACGGCTACTACACCGAGATCCCCGGCGTCATCTTCGACATCCAACGCGTGGGGCCGAGCACCGGTCTGCCCACGCGCACCGCGCAGGCCGACCTGTCGTTCGTCTATGGCCTCTCGCACGGGGACACGCAGTTCCCGGTGCTGCTCCCCGGCTCGGTCGAGGAGTGCTACGAGTTCGCGCAGACCGCGTTCGACCTCGCGGAGCGGCTCCAGATGCCCGTGTTCGTCCTTTCCGACCTCGACCTCGGCATGAACAACTGGATGAGCGACACGTTCGACTACCCCGACCGCGCGTGGGACCGCGGCAAGGTGCTCGACGACGCGGCACTCGCGAAGGTGGCGAAGTTCGAGCGCTACCGCGACGTGGACGGCGACGGTATCCCGTACCGCACCCTGCCCGGCACGAAGGACTGGAAGGGCACCTACTTCACGCGCGGCTCCGGCCACGACGAGGGGGCGCGCTACACGGAGGACCCCGATGCCTACGTGCGCAACATGGACCGGTTGAAGAAGAAGCTGGTCACGGCGCGCGGGCTCGTCCCCGCCCCCGAGGTCGCGGCGGTGGCCGGCGCCGAGATCGGGCTCATCGCGTTCGGCTCGTCGCACTGGGCCATGCTCGAGGCGCGGGCCCAGCTCGCCGAGGCCGGGGTCAAGACGTCGTACCTGCGCGTGCGCGGGCTGCCGCTCCATGCGTCGGTCGCCGAGTTCGTGAAGCAGCACGAGCGGGTCTACGTGATCGAGCAGAACCGCGACGGGCAGCTCGCGGAGCGCATCCGGATCGAGTCGCCCGAGCGGGCGGTGCGCGTCAAGTCGGTGCTGCACTACGACGGCCTGCCGCTCGATGCCCAGTCGGTCACCGACGGCGTGCTCGCGCACGAAGGCGTCGCGCAGGGGGTCACGAAATGAGCACCGCCACGCCCGCGCCCGCGGGCCAGCCGCTCAACCGGATCGGGCTGCCGAAGGCCGACTACGACGGCAGCAAGACCACGCTCTGCCCGGGCTGCGGGCACAACGCCATCACGGGCGGGATCATCCAGGCCGCGTGGGAGGCAGGGCTCGAGCCGCATCGCGTCGCCAAGCTGTCCGGCATCGGCTGCTCGAGCAAGACGCCCGCCTACTTCCTCGGCCACTCGCACGGGTTCAATGCCGTGCACGGCCGCATGCCCAGCATCGCCACCGGCGTGCACGCGGCGAACCGCGAGCTGCTGCTCGTCGGCGTCTCGGGCGACGGCGACACCGCCAGCATCGGGCTCGGCCAGTTCTGCCACCTCGTGCGGCGGAACGTACCGGTCGTCTACATCGTCGAGAACAACGGCGTCTACGGGCTCACGAAGGGCCAGTTCAGCGCCACGGCCGACGTGGGCAGCACGCAGAAGGGCGGCAAGGCGAACGCGCTGGCGCCCATCGACCTTTGCTCGCTCGCGATCGAGCTCGGCTGCGCGTTCGTGGCCCGCTCGTTCTCGGGCGACCAGAAGCAGCTGCGACCGCTCCTGAAGGCCGCGTTCGCGCACCCCGGCACCGCGGTGCTCGACGTGATCAGCCCGTGCGTGACTTTCGCCGACCACGAGGGCTCGACCAAGTCCTACGCGGCGGTGAAGGAGCACGACGCGCCGCTCCACGACATCGACTACGTGCCCTACTTCGAGGACATCACCGTGGAGTACGCGCCCGGCACGACCCGCGAGGTGACCATGCCGGACGGCTCGCGCATCTACTTGAAGAAGCTCGCCGAGGACTACGACCCGACCGACTCCCGGCGGGCGCTGGAGATCCTGCGCGAGGCGCGCGACGACATGAAGCTCGTCACCGGGCTCCTCTACGTCGATACCGGCGCGCGATCGTTCGACGAGGAGATGAAGCTGATCGAGGAGCCCCTGGCGGGGCTCCCGCTCGAGCGCGTGCGGCCGGCGAAGCCGGTGCTCGAGTCGATCATGCGCAGCTACCGCGAGGGCAGCGCTCCCGTGGGCGCGGGCGGCGGATGATCTCCCGCCGCGATTCCGCGGTGCCGCGTGCGGCGCGCGTCCCTCGGGCGCGCGCCGTTCGCGTCCCGGCGGGGTGGCGGTGAGCAAGCCGAAAGCCCGCGGGGATCGGGAGCTCGGCGACGCTCCGTGGCCCGCGGGCATGCCCGAGGCGAGCGCCATCCGGCGCGAGTTCGACGCCCGCGCGACGTCGTACGCGATGTGGCCGGAGCTCGTGCGCGGCGGGACGCGCGACCGGGTGCTCGAGCGGCTCGAGCCCGTGGCGGACGAGACGCTCCTCGACCTGGGCTCCGGGCCCGGCGCCATGGCGCGCGCGGCCGGGCCGTTCGTCCGGCGCGTCGTCCTCTGCGATCTCTCGCCCGCCATGCTGCGCGTGGCCGCGACCGAGGCGCGGC
>DATDEX010000375.1:0-2157 GCA_036522895.1 Candidatus Eiseniibacteriota bacterium
CCGCCCGCGCCCGCGGGGCCGCCAGCGCGGCCTGGCTCGGTCGTGGTCGCCGAGGGCGAGACGCTCGCGGCCATCGCGCGCCGGTGGGACACCACGGTGACGGCGCTCATGATGCTCAACGACCTGGTGCGCCCGGAGGTCCGGGTGGGGATGCGCTTGAAGCTCCCGCCGGCCCCGCCCAAGCGCTGACGTCGCCGGGCTCGTGCGGCGAGCCGTGCCTCTCTCAGAGCGGGAAGGCGCCGTCGAAGCGCGTGCCGAGCCCGAGCGCGAGCGCGTACTTCATCTGCTCGGCGAGGTGCGCCGGCATCTCGGCATAGACGTCGGTGAAGATCGTCTCGATGCCCGGGGGCGGCAGCGCCTCGGCGGCGCTCACGGCGGCGGAGATCTCGTCGTTCAGCTCGGTCGTCCAGCCCTCGACGAGCGCGTCGTCGAGCAGGCCCCGCCCGCGGAGCCAGGTCCCGAAGCGCGCGACCGGGTCGCGTTGCTCCCAGAGCCGCACCAGCTCGGGATCCCGGTAGCGCGTCGGATCGTCGCTCGAGGAATGCCCGCCCATCCGGAACGTGACCGACTCGACGAGCGTCGGGCCGCCGCCCGAACGCGCGCGCTCGATCGCCTCGCGCTGGGCGGCGATCACCGCGAGCAGGTCGTTGCCGTCCACGCGCACGCCCGGCATGCCGTACGCCACGGCCTTCACCGCGATGCTGCTCGAGGCGGTCTGGGCGGCGAGCGGCACCGAGATCGCCCACTGGTTGTTCTGGCAGAAGAACACCACCGGCACCTTCCACACCGCGGCAAAGTTGAGCGCGGCGTGGAAGTCGCCGATGCTCGTGCCGCCGTCGCCGACGTAGCCGACGCACACCGTGTCGTGCTTCAGCAGCTTCGCCGCGTAGGCGGCGCCCACGGCCTGCGGCAGCTGCGTGCCGATGACGCTCGACCACGCCACCGAGTGGACCTTGCGGTCGCTGAAGTGCATCGGCATCTGCCGGCCGAGCAGCACGTCGCCCGAGTTCCCGAGCAACTGGCACACGATCTCCTCGAGCGTCGTGCCACGCCACAGGCACACGCCGGTCTCGCGCAGCGCGTGGAACACCCAATCTCCCTTGCGGAGCGCGTACGCCGAGCCGGTCACCGACGCTTCCTGCCCGGTGGCCATGCCGTAGAAGCCGATGCGACCCTGACGCTGGAGCGACAACATGCGCTGATCGAGCACGCGCATCTTGAGCATGTGCCGGTAGAGCGCGCGCAGGTCGTCGTCGGGCACCGCCGGGGGAGCGGCGACCTCGCGACCCTCCTCGTCGAGCACACGCCGCAGCGTCTCGTCGAACGTCACGCGAGGTCTCCCGCGTCGAGCCACGCCGCCGGCGTCTGCAGCCGCTCGATGAGCGCGTAGAGGAAGTCGGCGCCGAGCGCGCCGTCCACGACGCGATGGTCGAGCGAGAGGGACAGGTTCCCGAGATCGCGCGCCACGATCTCGCCGCGAACGACGGCGGGCTTCTTCGTGACCGCGTGGACGCCGAGGATGGCCACCTGGGGGTGGTGCAGGATGGGTGTGGCGAGCACGCCGCCCCGGGCGCCGGTGCTCGTCACGGTGAACGTGCCGCCCTGGAGCTCTTCGAGCTTGAGCTTGTGCTCGCGGGCCGCGGTGGCGAGCCGGTCGATCTCGCGCGCCAGCGCGAAGAGCCGCCGGCGATCCGCGTCGTGCACGATCGGCACGGTGAGCCCGTCGTCCGTGTTGGTCGCGAGCCCGATGTGGAACCTCCGCTTGAGCACGATTTCCTGCGTCTCGTCGTCGAGCGAGCTGTTGAGGAGCGGAAACTCGCGCAGCACGAGCGGCAGGGCGCGGAACACGTAGGCGAGGTAGGTGAGCTTGACGCCCGCCGCCTTGGCGCGGGTCGCGGCCTGAACGCGATGCTCGATGAGCGCGGTGAAATCGCACTCGGCCACGAACGTGAACTGCGCCGCGGTCGAGAGCGAGCGCCGCATGTGCTCCGCGATGCGGCGGCGAAGCCCGCGGAGCGGCATGCGGGTCTCGTCGGGATTTCCCTGCGCTCCCGGTGCCGCCGGGCCGGGGGAGGAGCTGGTCGCTCGCGGCCTCGCCCCCGTGGAATCGGACGCGGAGCCGGAGCTGCGCGCGGCGGCCGCGCGCACGTCGTCGAC
>DATDEX010000376.1:0-3998 GCA_036522895.1 Candidatus Eiseniibacteriota bacterium
CGACACGCTCGCGCCCGCTCGCGCCCGCGCGAGCACGGCATGCGCGAGCGAGTCGTAGGCACTGGCGGATCCGGGCTCGACGAGACCGGCGCGCACGTCGTAGAGCACGTGGCCCGAGTCGTCGAGTACCGCGGCGTTGGCGAGCCCGGTGGCGGCGCAGAGCGCGTCGAGCTGGGCCTGGAGCGCCAGGAGCCCGGTGCCCTCGGGACCCGTGCGGCGCGCGTCGGCGAGGTCGTCGCGCGAGAGCTGCGAGGCGGCGAGCTCGGCGAGCTGCTGGAGGCGCTGCGAAGACTCGCGCTCGAACGCGCTTCGCATGCCACGATAGGCCACGAACGCGGTGCCCACGGTGACGGCGGCCGCCAGGAGCGCGAACGCGAGCGTCGTCCACTGTGCGCGATTCACGGCTCGCTCGGGCGGCCGCGGCGGCGGCTCACCAGCGGAACATGGCGGCCGCCGTCACGAACGCGCCGCTCGCGTCGTCGAGGACCACGTGGCCGCGCGCGTGCGCCTGCGCGCTCCCGCCGGAGGCGCTCACCGTCATCGAGGGCGAGGGCGACCAGTCGGCGGTGAGGGCCACGCGCTCGTCCTGGTCCACCGGGAACGTGAGCGTTCGTTTCGCGGGCACCGGCTGCCCCGGCAGCCAGGCCTGGCCGAGCAGGTTCGCGCCCTTCCGGGCGTTCGAGCCCTCGAGCCCGAGCGACCACTGCGGGTTCGGCCGCCATTCGAGGCGCCCGGACAGCACGTCGGCGTCGGGTCCGAGCGGAAAGCCCGTGGAAAAGCCGGCGTGCGTGAAGTTCTGGCCGCTCGCGATCGAATAGGTGTAGGGGTAGACGCGCGCGTACTCGCCGCGCGCCGACCACGCCCTGCCGCCGGCGAGGCGGCGGAGGTGGGCGCCCACCTGCCACCCCATCGCGAGCGGTCGCGAGTTGTGGAGCGAGGCGTCGTCCACGGCCACCTCGCCGTAGACCCGGAAACCCGGGTGCGAGGTCCACGAGAAGTCGGCAGCGTACATGAGATTGTTGCGCGCCAGGCGGGCGAGCGAATCCGCGCCGAGGCTGCTCGCCCCGCGCACCCGGCGCTCCATGAGCGCGTACGGGAACACCGGCAGGAGGTAGAGCGGCGCGTTGCCGGTGCCGTCGAAGCGCGCGAGCTCGGAAAACGAGAGCTGCACGCTCGGGCCGGCCCGCAACTCGAGCCGGTGTCCGGCGAGGTAGGTCTCGCCCGCGGGATCGAGCGAGGCCACGAACCACGCGAGCTGCGCCCCGGCGGGCAGCCCCGCGCGCGCCTCGAGCACGTCAAAGGCGGGCGCGTCGTCTCCGAGCGCCATGGTGCCGTTGACGCCGGGCCCCCAGCGGAGCCAGGTGTGCCCGGCGCGTACCTGGAGCCCGTGCGAAGCCCAGGTGGCGTAGGCGCGATCGAGCCACGCGGTGAGGTTGATTGAAGTCGACGCGAACGAGCCCGCTCCGTCCGGCGTGCCGTGCGCCCCGCGGCTGATCGTGCCCGCGTAGCCGTCCGCGAAGAGGAGCGCGTGGTCGCCGAACGCCATCGAGCCCTGGAGCCCGGCGCGGGCATCGCGGTCGAGCGTGCCGCGGGACTTGTCCTGCGCGTAGGCGAAGCGGGCGTAGGGCGAGAGCTCGAGCGAGGCGTCGTCCTGCTCGGTCGAGAACGCCGGCTCGAGGCCCCCGGCGCCGCCGCCGGGTGCGAGCTCGCGGCGCAGGCGGCGGACCGCGGGGTCCCCGGCCGCCCCCGGGACGTCGGCGACGAGCTGGTCCAGGAACCGCCCCAGCTGGCCGCGCGTGAGCGGCCGGGTCAGGAGGAGGCCGGAGGAGAGCGGGTAGCTGGACGAGACGTCGTCGAGCAGGCGGTAGACCGGGCTCTCGACCGGGATCTCCTCCAGCTCGTGCCAAGCCGCGCGCACCGGGCCAGCGGACAGAAGGAGCAGCCACAACAGCGCGGGGACGGCACGTTCGAGGCGCATGCGCGGCGGAGAATACGCGACGGCGGCGATGCCACGCCAACCCGCCGTGAAACCCCCAGGGACGCCGCGGCGTACCTTGCAAGTCCCGCGCCCGCCCTTGGCCCATCGCCCATTCCCGGAGGCACCTGCCCATGCTCTCGATTCGCGGTCTCGTGAAGGTCTATCCCGGCCCGGTCGCCGCGCTGCAGGGCGTGGACCTGGACGTCCCGGTCGGGATGTTCGGCCTGCTGGGCCCGAACGGCGCGGGCAAGTCCACGCTCATGCGCATCCTCGCGGGGCTGCTCGAGCCCACGTCAGGCAGCGTGCACCTCGACGGGAAGGACGTGCTCGCCGACCCGGCGCTCGTCCGGCGCACCCTCGGCTACCTGCCGCAGGATTTCGGCTTCTATCCCCACCTGACCGGCGAGCAGATGCTCCGCCACCTGCTGGTGCTGAAAGGCGTGAGCGCGCCCCGGGGGTTGAACGCGCTCACGACCGAGCTCCTCGACCGCGTGAACCTGTCGTTCGCCGCGCGGCGCGCGGTGAAGTCCTATTCGGGCGGGATGCGCCAGCGGCTGGGGATCGCGCAGGCGATCGCGGGGAGCCCAAGCCTGGTGATCGTGGACGAGCCGACCGCTGGGCTTGATCCCGAAGAGCGGCTGCGCTTCTACCACCTGCTCACCGAGCTCGCCGAGCGGCGCACGGTGCTCCTCTCCACGCACATCGTGGACGACGTCGCCGTGCTCTGCCCGCAGTTCGCCGTGATCCGGGGCGGCCGGCTCGTCGCGCGCACCACGCCCCGTGCGGCGCGGGCGGCGCTCCAGGGCCGCATCTTCGAAGGGCTCGTCACGCCGGCCGATCTGCCCGAGCTGCGCGCGACGCGCGCCGTGACGCAGACGCTGCTCGTCGAGGGCCGGCATCGCGTGCGGCTCTACGAGCCGGAGGGCGCGGCCCCTGCGGGCTTCGAGAGCGTCGAGCCGTCGCTCGAGGACGCCTACCTGGTGCTCATGCGGCTCGGGGAGTTGCCGGGCGTGGAGGCGATCGACGCGACGGCGCCCCCGGCCAACGGCCCGAATCGGAAACATGACGACGAGGGCGCGCGCCACGAGGTGCGAGGTACCGAGCGCTTGTCCGGGTCGCGCCCGTGAGCGGGGTGCGTCTGTTCGAGGTGTTCCGCCAGGACTTGAAGTTCCATCTGCGCCGGCCGCTCCTCTGGGTGCTGATCCTGCTGCTCGGCTTCCTCGCCTACTCGATCAGCGTCGGGCACGCGCAGATCGGCTCCGGCGACGCGCGCGTGGGCGGGCACAAGGCGTTCATCACCTCGGAGTTCGCGCTCACCCAGCTCCTGATCTTCCTCGGCTCGCTCATCTACGTGTTCTTCGTGTCGGTGGCGGCGGGCATGTCGATGATCCGGGACGACGAGGCGAAAGTCGGCGAGCTGCTCCACTCCACGCCGCTCCGGCCGGACGAGTACGTGTGGGGCAAGTTCCTCGCCGTGCTGGTGGCGTTCCTCGCGGTGCTGGGCGTGCACCTGGCGATGACGATGGTGTTCAACCACCTGCTGCCGCACGGGAGCAATTCGGACTACATCGGGCCGTTCCAGCTCATGGCGTACCTGCGCCCGGCGCTCGTGTTCATGCTGCCGACGCTGATCCTCTTCTGCGGCACGAGCTTCGCGATCGGCGGGCTCACGAAGCGCCCCGTGCTGGTGTTCTTCCTGCCCATCGCGGTGATCAGCGTGGGGGTGTTCTTCCTGTGGGAGTGGTCGCCGGCGTGGCTCCCGCTCGGCATCAACCGGATGCTCCAATTCGCGGACCTGACCGGGCTCCGCTGGATCAAGGAGACGTGGCTCGACGTCGACAAGGGCGTCGACTTCTACAACCACGCCCGCGTCGGCCTCGACGCGCTGGTGATCGGGCAGCGCCTGCTCTGCGTGGCGCTCGGCCTCGGTTCCGTGCTCGTGCTCGAGCGGCGCTTCGCGTCGACGCTGCGCGGCGCGCGCGTGCGACCCGGGGCGGCGCGTGCGACCCGGGCCGCGCTG
>DATDEX010000377.1:0-3507 GCA_036522895.1 Candidatus Eiseniibacteriota bacterium
GTCGCTTCGTTCGCTCGACGGCGAGCTCCTGATCGAGCTGGCCCGGGCCGAGCGCCGGCCGGCACTGCTCGACTCCGCCGGGGCGCGGTTGACGGAGGCGTCGCGCGCGTTCCCCACCACGGCCTATCCGCGGCACGCGGCGATCGTGTGGGTGCGCGAGGCGCTGCTGTCGCGGGCGCGCTACGAGTTCGACGGGAAGCGCGAGCGGCTGGACGCCGCGATCGAGGCGCTCGACCGGGCGCGGATGCTGAGCCAATCCCGTTCCGATCGACTGCTCATGGGCTGGGTGCAGGGCGAGCGCACGGCGACCCAGCGACTGGCCGCGGCGGGCCGCTAACTCCGCTCCAGCTCCCGGCGGAGCCAGGCGCGCGCGAACGCCCACTGTTTGCGCACCCAGCGGTCGCTCACGCCGAGGACGCCGGCGATCTCGAGCTCGGTCATCCCGGCGAAGAAGCGCATCTCGACGATTCGCTCGGCCTGCGGATCCTCGAGCGCCAGGCGGGCGAGCGCGGCGTCCACCACCAGCACGTCCTGGGTGCGGTCCTCGCTGATCGCGTTCGCCTCGGCCACGGTCACGTGGGTGACGCCGCCCCCGCGCTTCAGGGCCGCACGGGCGCGGGCGTGGTCCACGAGGACCCGCCGCATCGCGATCGACGCCACGGCCATGAAGTGGGTGCGGCCCTGCAAAGCCAGGCCGCCCCGCGCGTTCATCCGCAGGTAGGCCTCGTGCACGAGGGCGGTCGGCTGCAGCGTGTGTCCTGCACGTTCCCCCCTCAGGTGGTGCGCCGCGAGCTCTCGCAGCTCCCGGTAGAGCTCCTGTAGCAGCTCCTCGGGCACCGGGGGGCCAGTCTTGGGTTCGGACATGGACCTCGGGTCACTTCCGGGGGGAATGGTATGATTGTCGGGCAAAATACCGGGAGTGTCGAGTGGCATTCTTGTATCAACACGCATCTGGCCGCCGCGTGGGTCCGGGCGGCGTGGTCCGGGCGGCGTTTCCCGGGGCCGGGGGAAAAAATGTTAGTTCCGGTCCGGCTCCCCGAATACGCTTATGAACTGAAGAGGGTCCCGGCTTCGTCGCCAGCCCACGATTCCCGCCATACAGCACTCTCCAGCGGACCGGAATAGACCCGCTGGATATCGATTTTCCGGGTCTTCCAAACTGGCCCATCGGGGGATGGCTGGGGAGGGGGACCCGGAAGCTGTTTGGGCGAGTTGTGTCCGCCGAGCGAGGGCGGAAACACACCGGGGGGAGCGGCTGCCATCGCTCCCCCCGGATCGTTTCCCCGCGCGTGCGGTCCGCCTTCAGCGAAGCAGCTTGAGCGCGTGCCCCCAGCTCCCGCGGCGAAAGCCAGGGATGCACCAGAGGATGCAGAGCGGCTCGATCGCGCGCGCCGCCTCGACCGATCCCAGATCTTCGGTCTCCCACCCGAACTGTTCGAGCAGCGTTCGAACGTCGGCCTTGGCCGCCTCGTCGTTCCCGCAGATGAACATCGTTGGCGGGCCGCCCGGGAGCTGCGGGTTCACCATGCGCGTGTTCCCGACGCACGAGAACGCCTTCACGAAGCGCGCCCCGGGAACCCGGCGCTGCAGCCGCTCCATGAGGGATTCCTCGAGGTTGGTGAAGAAGCGCAGCACGCCGTTGACCGGCGGAGCGGCCGCGATCGGATTGGTCGTGTCGACGACCACCTTGCCCGCCAGCGCCGCCGCCCCCGCCAGATCGAGCACCGATTCGGCGGCCTCGCCCTTCACCGCGAGGACCACGATCTCGCCGTAGCGCGCCGCCTCGGAGAACGTGCCCACGCTCCCGTTCGCCCCGGCCGCGGCCTTCCAGTCCGCGAGCTTCGCGGGCTCGCGTGTACCGCGCATCACCTGGTAGCCGTGCTCGAGGAATCCATCCGCGAGCACCTGCCCGACCGTCCCCGACCCCAGTACCCCGACGCGATTCATACCCCCTCCGGAGAAACCCGGTGCGGCACGGCGGATCGCGCCGGCACCCCTACAAGAGCCCCAGCACGCTCCGCTGGGCGGCGAGCCAGAGGCCGTGCGCCTGCATCCCCCACCAGAGCGTCGCCGCCGCGGTGAGGCCCAGCGCCAGGACCGCGGGCGCGTTGAGCGACAGCGCCACCGGCTCCCCTTCGGGCTCGCGCATGTAGAGCGCGACCGTGATGCGCAGGTAATAGAACACCGACACGACGCTGTTCAGGACGCCGACCACGACCAGCGGCCAGACGAGTCCGGCCTTCACGGCGGCGCCGAAGACCAGGACCTTGCCCATGAAGCCCGCCGTGGGCGGAATGCCGCCGAGCGAGATCATGAACAGCGAGAGCGCGAGCCCGACGAACGGCTGCCGGAACCCCAGCCCCGCGAGGTCCGAGACCAGCACGGGCTCGTCGGTGCCGCGCCCCATCATGGTGAGGAGCGCGAACGCACCCAGGTTCATGAACGAGTAGACCGCGAGGTAGAAGACCGCCGCGGCCGAGCCCTCGCTGCCTCCCGCGACCAGCGCGACGAGGATGTAGCCCGCGTGCGCGATGCTCGAGTAGGCGAGCATGCGTTTGACGTTGTTCTGGAGCAGCGCCGCGACGTTCCCCACGGTCATGGTGAGGATCGCGACGGTCGAGAGGAGCGGCTGCCAGTCGTGCGCGAGCGTGGGCAGCGCGCGCAGCAGGATGCGCAGGAGCGCCGCGAACCCCGCCGCCTTGGCGCCCGCGGACATGAACCCGGTGACGCTCGTGGGCGCCCCCTGGTAGGCGTCGGGGGTCCACATGTGGAACGGCACCGCCGCGACCTTGAACAGGAACCCGGTGAGCACGAGCAGGCCCCCGGCGAGCACGAGCGGGTTGCCGGCGAGCGGCGTGTCGCCCAGGAAGTCGCCGATCCGCTGCAGGTTCGTGCTGCCGGTGCCGCCGTAGAGGAGCGCGATCCCGTAGAGCAGGAACCCCGATGCGAACGCGCCCAGCAGGAAGTACTTGAGCGCGGCCTCGTTGGATTCGAGCAGGTTGCGGCGGAATCCCACCATGACGTAGAGCGAGAGCGACATGAGCTCCAGCCCGAGGAAGATCGTGATGAGGTCGTTCGAGGCCGCCATCACGACCATGCCGAGCACGGCGGTGAGGAGGAGCGCGTAGTACTCGGGGAGCCCGATCCGCGTGCGCTTCGTGTAGTTCCACGAGATCAACACCGCCACGGCGCCGATGGCGCAGAAGAGCAGCGTGAAGAACACCGTGAGCCCGTCGTGGACGAACATGCCCTCGAAGAGCGCGCGCTTGTCGAACCGCACCCGCCAGACCGCCCAGGCCGACGCGGCGAGCGTGGCGAGGGAGACGAGCGCGCCCCGGTTCCCGTTCGGGCGCGGCGGGATGAACTCGAGCAGCAGGAGCAGGATGCTGCCGGCGGTGAGCGCGAGGATCGCGCCCAGCGCCCACCAGTCCACGGCCAGGAGGTGCGGCTGCGGGACGACGCTCATGGCCGGCCCTCCCTGCCCGCCGCCGCGGCGCGCGCGGCCAG
>DATDEX010000378.1:0-11086 GCA_036522895.1 Candidatus Eiseniibacteriota bacterium
GAGCGCGGCGCGCTGCCGGGCCGCGGGCACGGGCGTCGCGGGTGGCGAGCCGTCGCCGCGGACGGCGTAGGCATAGTCGAGCCCGCCGAGCGACTTGGCCGCCGCCTCGAGCGCGTAGCGATGGTGGAAGTAGAGCGGCACCAGCACCTCGGCGAGCGAGGAGAGCGGCGTGCCCGGTGGCACGTTCCGCTCCCCGAATGCCCTGAGTGCGATCCGGCGCACCGCCATCTCGTGCGCGAGCTCCGCGATCGGGTCGGCGCCGTTGTCCCACATCGCGGCGAGCGGGTGCGCGGCCCCCGCCGGGCGCGTGTCGTCGTCGGAGAGGTAGCGATAGCCCTGGACCCGGTTCTCGCGCAGGATCGCTTCGAGCCCCGCCGCCTCGTCCGCCCCCGGCGCGAACTGGGTGTAGGCATAGCGTACCTGCTGGACGTCCCAGGCGCCGACCCCGGTGGCGTACGCGTTCGAGAAGTCGAGCGTGCTGTCCGCGCGGATCCCTACGAGCGGGGCGGGATAGTCCATGACCGAGGCGCGACCGGCATAGGTGCTGGCCGCGAAGTTGTGGGTGAAGCCGAGCGTGTGCCCGACCTCGTGCGCCGCGAGCTGGCGGATGCGCGCGAGGCTCAGCTGCACCGGATCGTCCGGCGCGCCGGTGCCGGCCTTCGCGGCGCCCGCGAGCCCTTCGAAGATCAGGCGGTCCTGGCGGATCCGGAGCGAGCCGAGCGTCACGTGGCCCTTGAGCATCTCGCCCGTTCGCGGATCGACGATCCCGCCGCCGTACGACCAGCCGCGCGTCGCGCGGTGCACCCACTCGACGACGTTGTAGCGCACGTCGAGCGGGTCCGCGCCCGGCGGCAGCAGCTTGACCTGGAACGCGTCGATGAAGCCGGCCGCCTCGAACGCCCGCGCCCACCACGACGCGCCCTCCACGAGCGCGCTCCGGATCGGCTCGGGCGCGCCCGGGTCGACGTAGTAGACGATCGGCTGCTTCACCCGCGAGCGCGCCGCGTGAGGGTCGAGCTTCTCGAGGCGATGCCGCACGAGCCAGCGCACGTCGATGTCGGCGGCGATCGGCCGGGCGTAGTCGGCGAACAGCACCGCGAACGAGCCCGAGCGCGGATCCCACGCGCGCGGCGTGTAGCCGGCATCGGGCAGGCGCACGAGCGCCTGGTGCTCCGCGAGCGTGACGGCCTGCGGCGTGGGCGCGGTGGCGCGCACCTCGGGCCCGGGCTCCTCGCCCGCGAACGTGAGCAGCGCCTCGAGCTCGAGGTTGTCGGGAAAGCCCTTGCAGCGCGCCGGCTCGAGGGCGCTCCGCTCCCTGTCGAGCGTGAAGCTCCCCTGCCCCGTCGCCTTGAGCGTCGCGGCCACGCCGTGCGCGTCGCGCACGATGAACGGGGTGAGGTCCACGAGCAGCCGGCCGTCCGGCGCCTCCGCGGCGATCTCGCCGCCCCAGAGCACCGACGTCGCGAACGACTCGCGCACCGCGCGCACCTCGTTGCTGTCGCGCGAGAGCGCGCGGTAGCGGAGGTTCGGCTGCTCGAGGAGCACGCGGCCGCCCACGCGCCGGAACCTCACGACCCGGCCGTCGCCCGCCTGGCCGCGATCGAGCCCCACCGGGTTCGAGCCCAGCCCGGTCTCGATGCCCTCGAGGTAGAGGAAGCTGCCGCATTCGTCATCGGGCCCCGACGGCCTGGGCAGCTCGAGGAACAGCTTACCGGCCTTCGCGTCGAGGTAGGTCGTGAGGAGCCCGCCGCGGCGCGCGAGCCCGCGCGTCTTCGCAGTGTAGGCGTCCGCGTGGGCCACGGGCGATGCAGCGGTCGCGGCGGGCGATGCTGCGGTGGCGGCGAGCGTGTATGCGAGGAGGATGGCAATGGCGGTGGGGCGCGGCGACGGCAGGGCCATGGAGCGTTCGCCTCGTTCGGGACGGGCTGCGCGTGCGACGTGAGCGAGCGCGCGAGGATAGGCACGCGGGGCGGGCGCGGCAACGTCAGCCGGAGGTACCGCTAGCGAACCGCGTTCGCCGCCTCGGTGATCCAGCGCAGCGTCTGCTCGGCGCTGCCGAATCCCTCGGTGCGCACCGCCCGGCCCGTGGCGGGCGAGAACACGACCAGCGTCGGGAACGCGCGGACGCCGTAGCGCTCCTGGAGAGCTTCGAGCGCGGCCGGGTTCTGGCCCTCTTCGCGCGCCCGGTCCGTGATCGAGACGGGAATCACCGCCGCCTCGACCGTCGTGCCGCCGGCGGCGCTCTCGAACACCTCGCGCTTCAAGGCCTGGCACGGCCCGCACCACTCGGCGTTGAAGTCGAGCAGGATCGGCTTGCCGTTTCCGCGCGACTGGTCGACGGCGGCATCGTACGTGGTCCACGCCGAGTAGATGACGGGCGGCTTCCGCGGATCGTTCGCCGGCGGCTCCACGCCCGCGATCGGCGCCTCGGGGGCGCCCGAGGCCTGCGCCACCTGCCGCTCTACGCCGGCACGCGCCGCGGCGAGCACGCGGGCGCGGACGGCGAGCGGATCGGATCCCTCCGTGCGAGCCGGCGCCGCCGGGACGGGCATCCCGCCCGCGAACCAACCGATCGCGCCCGCGGCCGGGAGGAGCAGCAGCGCCCACCAGGGCGAGGGCGAACGGGTGCCGGACATGGGGCGAACCTCCGAGCGAAGCGTGGGCGCGGCGCGAATGCCGCACCCGCAACTATCAACCGGGTCATCGGCCCGATTCGGTCGACAATCCAGTCCCAACGCGCCCACGCATGCGATCGGGCGGCTGGAACTTTCGGATGAGATGCCTGTAGCGACCCGCCCGCCGGCCCGATCTCCCGGCTTTTCCCCGGCGCCCGGCTCGCCTACCATGCGCGTATGACCGAACTCGACACGAACACCTCGCCCTACCTGGCCGCGGCTTACGCCAACGACCGCGCCCACGTCTTCCACTCCTGGTCCGTCCAGGGGACGCTCCAGCCCGTCGTGATCGCCGGAGCCCGGGGCTCCCGGATGTGGGACGACAAGGGCAACTCCTGGCTCGACTTCGCGAGCCAGCTCGTGAACGTGAACATCGGGCACCAGCACCCGAAGCTCGTCGCGGCCATTCAGGAGCAGGCGGGACGGCTCTGCACGATCGCGCCCTCGTTCGCGAACGACATGCGCGGCGAGGCCGCGCGCCTGATCGCCGAGCTGGCCCCCGGCGACCTGGACCGGGTGTTCTTCACGAACGGCGGCACCGACGCGGTCGAGAACGCGGTGCGCCTCGCGCGCGCGCACACCGGCCGGCAGAAGGTGCTCTCGGCCTACCGGAGCTACCACGGCGCCACTGGCACGAGCATCGGGCTCACCGGCGACCCGCGCCGCTGGGCGAACGAGCCCGCGACGCCGGGCGCGGTCAAGTTCTGGGGCCCCTACCTCTACCGCTCCGCGTTCCACGCGAGCACGCCGGCCGAGGAGTGCGAGCGGGCGCTCCAGCACCTGGCCGACACGCTCCTGGTCGAGGGTCCGCACACCGTCGCGGCGATCATCCTCGAGACCGTGGTGGGCACGAACGGCATCCTGGTGCCGCCGGACGGCTATCTCGCGGGGGTGCGCGCGCTCTGCGACCGGCACGGCATCGTCATGATCTGCGACGAGGTGATGGCCGGCTTCGGGCGCTGCGGCGAGTGGTTCGCCGTGGACCGCTGGAAGGTGGCGCCCGATCTCATCACGTTCGCGAAGGGCTCGAACTCGGGCTACATCCCGGTGGGCGGCGTGATCCTCTCGCGCCGAATCGCGGACACGTTCAAGGACCGCTCGTTCCAGGGCGGCCTCACCTACAGCGGCCACCCGCTCGCGTGCGCGAGCATCGTGGCGAGCATCGGGATCTTCAAGGAGGAGGGTATCGTCGAGCATGCGCGCGCGCTGGGCGCCGACGTGATCGGGCCCGAGTTGAAGAAGCTCGCGGACCGGCACCCGAGCATCGGCGAGGTGCGCGGGCTCGGCGTGTTCTGGGCGCTGGAGCTCGTTCGCAACCGGAAGACGCGCGAGCCGCTCGTGCCGTTCAACGCCACCGGCGCGGACGCGAAGCCGATGGTCGAGGTCATGGCCGCCTGCAAGGCCGGCGGGGTGTGGCCGTTCGCCCACTTCAACCGCCTCCAGATCACGCCGCCGTGCACCACGACGGCGGACGAGATCCGCGAGGGGCTCGCCGCGGTCGACAAGGCGCTCGAGGTGGCCGACCGCTACGCCACCGGCTGATCGGCGCGCAGCGCGCGCGGCGAACCCGCCGCCCGAACGACGCGATCCCACGAGGCCCGCTCTCCTGCACACGGGGAGCGGGCCTCGGTCGTTTCATGCACGGGACCTCTCACCCGAACGCCGGGCGATCGCCAATGGTCGCGGATTCGCACGTCCCAGCGCCGCTCAATCGGCATTCCGGTCAGCGCGTCCTGCATGGCGTTTGCCGGCGGACCGCGATGCGGAATGCAAGACCCACCCCTCGCGGCCGCCGCATTGGCCTGATCCGCGGCAATTCCGGGGTTTTCGCGGGCGCGGAACGAATCCTGCTCATACCACAGGTTGCGAGTGGGGGCTCTCCCCACGCGTGCAGCCGAGGATTTGGGTCGCGCGGCGTGGCGCTTCCCGCTCCAGAGACCCGCCGGCCCTGCCGATAAGTCCTGAGAAGCGAACGCCTCCCGCCACCGACCCGTCACCCCGAACGAGGTTCAGCGCAGTGACCCGAATGACCCCGCACGAACTGGGATTTTCGCTCATCGAGCTCGTGGTCGTGCTCGCGGTATTCGGGACGATTCTCGCGTTCGGCATCCCCTCGTTCTGGCGCTATTCCCAATCGCAGCAGCTCCGTGGCACCTCCGAGAACCTCGTGCAGACGATCCAGCTCCAGCGCTCGCGCGCCATGGCCACCGGCCAGAGCGTGGCGATCAACTTCAACACCGCCGCCCCGTGCGCCTGGACGGTCCTGGGCAGCTCGGGATCGATCCGCAAGACCCTGCCGAACGGCGTCGTTTACGCGTCCGCGGTGCCCGCTTCGCTCACGCTGACCAGGGACGGCCGGGTCAACACCTCCGGTCTGGTCGTGTTCCAGAACCGGACGGGAGTCACCGACACCGTCAGCATCCAGGTCTCCGGCCTGGCGCTGATCCGCTAGGAACCCCATGGCCACTCGAGCGCTCACCCAACGCGACGAACGCGGCATGTCGCTCATCGAGCTCATGATCTCGCTGGTCGTGCTCGCGGTCGGGCTGCTCGCGGTCGGCCGCATGTTCCCGGCCGGCGCGCGCGCGCAGGTGCAGGACCGGCTGCTCACCGGGGCCAACTATTTCGCGCAGGAAAAGCTGGAATCGCTGACCGGACGGACCTGGGCGGACCCGCTGCTCACGGACGGACGTCACCCGGCGGGCACGGCGGTGGAAACGCTCGAAGGCGGGCAGTGGACGCGCTTCTACCAGGTGACGACCCTGACTGGAAAGCTCGACAACCTGAAGCAGGTGGATGTGACGGTCAACTACGCGGGCGCCGGCCAGGCGCCGCGGTCGTTGACGGCCACCACCTATGTGAGGCGGTGATCTCGATGCGTGCTCGTTCCCGGTCCATCCACGCCGGTCGCTCCATGTCCCCCGGCTTCACGCTCGTCGAACTCATGGTGACGCTGACGGTCTTCGCGCTGGTCGCGGTGACGTTGACCGTGGTGCTCATGACGTCCGCGAAGAGCAAGCAGCGTACGAGCCAGCGCATCGAGACCGAACAGGCGGCGCGCGCCGCGCTCGACCTCATGGCGCGCGACATCCGCACGGCCGGATACGGCGTCGACCGCGACTACCTCGTCGGCGGCCTTTCGGTCCCGCAGCAGGCGATCGCATACGTGGATTCTACCGAGATCATCCTGTCCGAGAACCAGTCGCCCTACCCGGAAACCCTACCGAACGGTCCGTCGGCTCCGCTCGCCTACAACCCGGCCGCGAACCCGAAGCCGTTCCCGCTCAACGGGACGCCCTACGCGCCCCCGGGCCGCTACCGCACCGGCGCCGAGTTGATCCGCTACACGCTCGACGTCAACAACGACGGCGCGGTGAACGCCAACGACGTCGCCGCGCCCGAGGGTGCCGACGCCGCGGCGACGCCGAACCCGTCCGATTACGTCCTCGTGCGCCAGGTGTACGGCGACTCGACCGGCAACGTCGCGAACAACAACGGCGGCACGACCGAGCGCGTCGCGCTCGTGCGCAAGCCGGGCGACCCCGGCGTGCCGGCGCTGTTCACCGTGTACATGAAGGGCCTCTCCACGCCCTGGGACTGGAGCAGCGGCCCGGTGCCGCAGAATCAGCTCGCGAACATCCAGCGCGTCGCGCTCGCGGTGACGGCCGCGTCGTCGCGCCCGGACGCCCGGGGCACCTTCGCACAGACCACGCTCAAGAGCGAGGTGAACGCATCGCGCAGCGTTCCCGACTTTGGGGCCAAGCTCTACTCGGTGTCCGGCTACGTGTTCAACGACCTCAACCTGAACCACGTCAAGGACGGCAGCGACGTCGGGCTCCCGGGAGCGCTCGTGCGCCTCGGCAATCTCGTCGGCTACACGAACGCCTCCGGCTTCTACCAGATTCCCGCCCCCGCCGGCAGCTACGTGCTCAGGCACACGCCGCCGATGGGCTACGGCTCGTACACCTACCCCGACACGTTCAACGTGCTCATCACGACCGCGGCGCTCACCCGTTCGTTCGCGGACACCGCGCGGTCGGGCGGCAGCATCGCGATTCACGCTTACAGTGACCTCAATTCCAACAACATCCAGGACGCGGGCGAGGCCAATATGTCCGGCCTGCACTTCACGCTGACCCCGGGTTCGCCGGGCGCCAATACCATGGTCACGGATGGATTGGGCAACGCGACGCTGTTCAGCCCGGTGGGAAGCTACAGCCTGAACTGCGACAAGCCGGACACGCTGATCGTGACCTCGGCGAATCCCAAGACCGGGACCATGACGAACGGAAGCAGCGCGTCGTATTCGTTCGGCCTGACCAACCAGATCACCGGGCAGGTGACCGGCAAGGTGTTCCTGGACGCCAACCGCAACGGCGTGCTGGACGGTTCCGAGACGGGGCTCGCCAACGTCTGGGTGGGCGTGAGCAACAACGGCGGCGCGAACGTCGCCGGCTACGCCTACACCGACGCGTCGGGCAACTACAGCGTCACGGTGCCCATCAACGACCCGCCGCACACCACGGCCTACACCGCCTACTTCACGCCGCCGGCGGGCTACTTCCCGACGCTGGGGCTCACGATCGGGTCGCTGTGGGTGCAGCAGGGCCAGACGCTCTCGGGCAAGAACTTCGGCGTGGCGAGCTTCCAGGTCATCTCGCTCTCGGCGAGCCGCGTGCTGTCGCTCACGGCGGCGGACCTGATCGAGAACGACTGGAACGGTGGGCACACGGAGAACGCGCGCCAGGACCAGGACCTGATCCTCGGCGCCGATGCCGGCGGCACGGACAACGTCTCGGTGTGGTTCAACCAGTACGCGACGTCGCCGCTCTTCACGTCCACGCCGACGGGCCAAGGCGGCTACACGCGCCTGGCGCCCAACTCGGTCCTCTCCATGGCCGCGGACACGCTCGACAAGAACGACAACAAGCAGCGGCCGGATCTCGTGACGGGCACGAAGTTCACGGCGGGCGGCAACTTCTTCGTGTGGTTCACGCAGGGCTCGAACAACAACGAGGGCTACCTGCCGACGAACTACAGCTCGGGCCAGAACTATCGGACCGCGGACAACGGCGACGTCCAGGCGGTGGCCACCATCGACTGCGGCGGCGGGGCCATGCCGGACATCCTGGTGGGCACCAAGTCCGCGACCGCCGGCCAGGGCTCGATCGAGGTGTGGCTCAACAACGACGCCACCACCCCGACGTTCACGCGCGACGAGACCATCAACAGCATCGGCGGCAGCCTGCTGGGCGAGGTGACCGGCATGGTGCTCGCGGATCTGGACAAGGACGGCGACAAGGACCTGGTCGTGGTCACGCACCAGAGCGACTACAACGGCCAGCTGGCGGTGTTCGAGAACTACGGCCGCACCGCCGGCAGCCGGTGGGTGCTGCGATACACGGACACGTTCAGCGGTGACGCGCCCACGGCGGTGACCTGCCTCGACGGCGAAGGCGACGGCTGGAAGGACATCTTCGTCGGGACGCAGCGCAGCACGTCCCAGGGCCGCATCTACCAATACAAGAACCTCGGTTCGATCACGCCGTTCACGTTCACCAACGTCCGGAAGATCGACGCGCCCGGCTTCGTGCAGAGCCTGAACGCGGGCGAGTTCGGCGCCAACGCCGGTCGTACCGACCTGGCCATGGGATTCCGCACCTCCACGAGCAGCTTCGGCGGCGGCTTGCGGATCTACTACATGGACCTCGGGCTCATCCCCGATACGGGCACGGACCCGTCGGCGGGCAACGTGGTCAACATGGTCCCGGCGCTGGCGTCCGCGAACTTCAACTACGGCTTGAACACCACGGCGCCGCCGACGCCGTACCTCCTCGACCTCGCGGCGGGCGTGAAGGCCAGCGCCACGACCGGTGCGCTCGTCATCTTCATCCGCTGATCGGGGCCCCGGCATGAACGGAGTCGTCGTGCACTCGAACGAACGCGGATTCGCGCTGGTCGTGTCCATGCTCATCCTGCTGGTCATGACGCTGCTCGGGCTGGTGCTCATGACCGGCGCGGTCCTCAACCGCTCGCTGGCGGGCAGCGACCAGCGCATGCGGCAGTCGCTCAACATCGCCGAGGCCGGCGTGGGCGAGGCCGAGGCCCGCATCGCGCACCAGGAAACGTTGATGCCGCTCAACGATCCCAACGCCGTCTGCCAGGTGTTCAACACCGTGGCCGGCAGCGTTCCCGTGCTGACCGGGGACTCGACCGCGCTGGCGACGGGACAGGCGGCGGGCTCGTTCCTCAACTACAGCACGCCGACCCGCGGGCCGGACGTGCTCACCATCACCTGGAAGAAGGACCCGACCGGCACCAAGGTGATGCGCTACGACGCCACGGCGAACCCGACGCTGAACACCCTGTCGGGCATCCCGGTCTACACGATCACCTCGACGGGCCGGGTCGGGAACGCGCGCCGAACCGTGGTCGCGGAGGTCATCCAGAAGCCGTTCACCGCCAACGTCAAGGCCGCGCTGGCGGCGAACATCCCGATCGGCGCCCTGGGCAACTCCGTGGTCTGCGGCTACGACCACCTCATCACCACGCCGAACAACGACGGCCACAAGGGCCGCACGAACCCGGCGCCGATCCCCCCCAACGACCCCGACTACTGCCAGGACAACGAGGACGTCTCGAAGCCCCCCCTGCCCGCGATCTGGAGCTCGGGCACGGTCGATCCTTCGAACAACGCGGATTGCTTCGGCGCGGGCGTTCCGGCCTATGTCCAGAATCAGACGGGATTCTACTCCGGTCCGTGGGACGCGTTCGGCATGTCGCAGTCCGACTTCTGGGGCTTCGTCGGCGCGCCGACCGCCAGTCCGCCGAACTACAACGGGGTCTACTACGTCGACAACAACGGCGTCACCCAGGACAAGTCGGCCGACGTGAAGCTCACGAGCGTCACCGGCGAGGGCTTCCTCTACATCGACGGCAACCTGCACATCAGCTCGAACTTCAGCTACGTGGGGCTGCTCTACATCGAGGGCGATTTCGACATCAACGGCAATGCCTGGGTGCTCGGCGGCATCATCGTGAACGGCGTCACGAACATCAAGGCCAACGGTGGCATGACGCTGCTCTACTCGGGCGACGCCATCAACCAGTCGGTCACCAAGTACGCCGGTCAGTTCGTGACGCTCAACTGGCGCGAGAAGTAGCCGAATTCGAATGAACGGGCCGGCTATCCGCCGGCCCGTTTTTCGTTGGACGAACGAGCGACCGCTCACGCTGCGATGAGGTCGCGACGGTCAGGGGCGGGCCGCAGGCGCTCCGCCGAGTGCCCCCTCAGCTTCCGTGCTTGCGCATGAACGCGAGGATCGCGGGCACCGACGTTTTGTCGGGCCGGCTCAACGTGAGCACCATGCGCGGGTGGCTCTCGCCCGGCACGCGGACGACCGTGTTCTCCACGCCCGCGCGGTCGAGCGCCTGCGCGAGGCAGCGCGCCTGCCGCTGGAGCTGCCGCTGCTCCCCGGCCGCGTAGAGGATCAGGAACGGCGGCGCGCCCGCGTGCACGTAGGACACCGGCGAAGCGTCGTGCTTCCAGCCGTCGGTGGGGTCGCCGTTCCGGAAGCGCCTCTCCGACCGGCGCGGGTTCTCGCCCAGCGCGTAGGTCTCCCGGTCGGTCAGGTCGAGCGCGGCGCCGCTCACGCAGATCACGCCGCGGATCCCGGACGAGTCGGGCCCGGCGGCTTCGAGCCCGGTGAACGTCGCGAGCCAGCCGCCCGCCGAATGCCCCATGAGGAAGATGTCGTCCGGCCGGCCGCCGTAGCTCGCGGCGTGCTCGTGCACCCAGCGGGCGGCCTGCCGCGCGTCGGCCACCTGGCCGCGCCAGTCGGTCGTGGGCTGGAGCCGGTAGTTGATCACGACGGCGCCGATGCCCTGGCTCGCGAAGTAGCGGCCGATGTTCGCGTACACGTCCGCGCCGCCCACCCGCAGGTTCTTGTCGCCCCGGTCCCAGCCCCCGCCGTAGATGAACACGACGAGCGGCCAGTCGCGGCCCGCCGGCAGGTAGAGGTCGAGCCGGTGCGCGTTCGAATCGCAGTTCGGGCCCGGCATATAGCAGACGTCGCGCACGACCTGCGCCGCGGGCAGCTCCGCCTTGCGATACAGGAAGTGCACGCCCACGCGCGCGACCGCGGCACAACCTGCCAGCCCGGGGGCGAGGACCGCCAGCAGGAGCCACGCCCGGGACTTCATGATCGGTGGAGTCTAACAGGTCTCCGGACGCACCCCCGCGAAATGTGCGCGGCCGCTCAGCGCTGAACGACGACCCGCGTGCGGAGCGCACCGGCGACGCCCCAGTAGACGCCCGGGGCCACCGCACGGCCGCTGGCGTCGCGCAGGTCCCACGCTGTCCGCCCCCCGGAGGCCTCGAGCGAGCGCACCAGTCGCCCGCGGGCGTCGAG
>DATDEX010000379.1:0-2313 GCA_036522895.1 Candidatus Eiseniibacteriota bacterium
CCCCGCGTCACGGGCGGCGCGCTCAAGCGGCTGCTCGACTGCGAGCGGCGGCTCTGGCTCTCGGAGCACGCACGCGCGCGCGCCGCGGCGCGCACCGAGCACGACGACGTACTGGGCGAGCGCAATCGCTCGCTCGAGGACGCGGTGGCCGCGGATCTCCCCGGGCTCGCCGGCCCGCTGCTGCGCCCCGGGGTGTCGTTCGACGAGGCCGCCGCGGAGACGTTGCAGCTGCTGCGGGAGGGCTCGCGGCCGCTCCGCCGCCCCGTGCTCGTCTCCGCGGACGGGCGCCACACCGCCACGCCGGCATTCATCCTGCGCGAGGGCGAGGCGCTGGTGATCCGCGACGTGCGGCTCGCACACCGACCCGAGACGAAGCGCGAGAATCGCGTGCGCGTCTCGTACGCGGGCTGGCTCGCCCGGGAGCTCACGGGCCGCGACGTGGCGCGGCTCGAGATCGTGAACGGGCTCGGCCAGATCGTGGAGGTCGCCGCCGAGCCCGACGCGGCCCTGGCCGCGCTCGCGGCGCGCACCCTGGAGCTCATGGGGGACGCCCCCGAGCCCGACCTGCTGCTCGCGCACTCGCACTGCCAGCACTGTGCCCACTACACCCACTGCTGGGACCGCGCCGAGGCCGAGCGGCGGATCGAGGTCGTGCCGCTCGTCACGCGCGCGCGCACCGCGCTGCTCCACGCGGAGGGCGTGCGCACGTTCGACGAGCTCGCGGCGCGCACCCCGGACAGCTTCCGCCACCACGACCTCAAGGCGCACGCGACGCTGCTCCTGGCCGAGGCGCGCGCCTGGGCGACCGGGGCGCCGGTGTGGCTGCGCGATCCCGGCCTGCCGCGCGACCGCACGCCGGTGTGGTTCGACGTGGAGTCCGACTCGGACGGCGAACGGGCGACCGTACCCGTGTACCTGTGGGGGCTCGCGGTGGAGCGCGGGACGCCGCACGCCGAGGCGGTGCTCGCCGAGCTCGACGCCGCGGGCGATCGCGACGCCTGGCGGCGGTTCGTCTCGCGCGCGCTCGAGGTGTTCCGCGACGAGCCGGGCGCGGTGTGGGTGCACTGGCACGACGCCGAGCCGATGTGGCTCGAGCGCTACATCGCGCGCCTCGGCGCGCCCGAGGAGTTCGTCTCGCGCGTCCGCGCCCCGGGCGCATTGTTCGACCTCCACCGCGCGCTCGAGCGGTCGGTGCGGCTCCCGCTCCGATCCACCTCGATCAAGTTCGTGGCGCCCTGGCTGGGCTTCGAGTGGTCGAACCCCGAGGCGGACGCGGCCTGGAGCACGGCGCAGTTGCACCGCGCGTACGAGACCGACGACGCCGACGAGCGCGCGCGGCTCCTGGCCCAGGTCGCGACCTACAACGCCGACGACCTGTGGGCGATGCGGGTGGTGTGGCAATGGCTGGCGGCCGCTCCCGGCCGTGCTTGACAGCCCTCGGGGCGCTTCCTACCTTCGCGGGTCCGCCGGGCCAACATGGCCCGGCAAGTCCTTGGGGCGGTGTAGCTCAGTTGGTAGAGCAGGGGAATCATAATCCCTGTGTCGGGGGTTCGAATCCCTCCGCCGCCACCACTATCCGGCCCGGAGGAACGCGATCCGGGCCCACCCACGCGGGCCCTCATGCGCCTCCGCCGGCTCGAGCCGGTCCTGCGACGAGCCCTCCGCGGCCCCTGCCGGCTGCCGCCCGGGAGCACGCTGCTCGTGGCGGTGAGCGGCGGCGCCGATTCGACCGCGCTGCTCGTGGCCCTGGCCTCGCTCGCGCGCGAGTTCGGGATCCGCCTGCACGTCGCGCACCTTCACCATGGCCTGCGCGGGCCCGATGCCGACGCCGACCTGCGGCACGTGCGCGCGCTGTGCGCGCGGCTGGACCTCCCGCTCACCGCCGCGCGCTGGGACTGCGCCGCGCGCATGCGGCGGCGTGCGCTCTCGGGCGAGGCAGGATTGCGCACGCTCCGGCGCGAGTTTCTCCTGCAGGCCGCGCGCCGCTGGCGCGCGACAGCCATCGCCACGGCGCACACGGCGGACGATCAGCTGGAGACGCTGCTGCTCCGCCTCGCGCGCGGCACCGGCCTCACCGGCGCGGCGGGGATGCGTGCCCGGCACGGGGCGTGGCTTAAGCCGCTCCTCTTCGCGACCCGTGCCGACGTCGAGCGCGACTTGGTGGGGCAGCGGATCGCGTGGCGCGAAGACGCGAGCAACGCCGGCGCGGCCTACGCGCGGAACCGGGTCCGCCACGCCGTGGTGCCCGCGCTGCTCGACGCGCTCGGGACGCCCGGGGGCGGGGCCGAGACCAGTCCCGCCGCGCGCCGCGCC
>DATDEX010000380.1:0-20284 GCA_036522895.1 Candidatus Eiseniibacteriota bacterium
CGTCAGGCCGCCTGCCATCGTGTCGCGCCCCGGGGAGGCGCGGCAGGCATGCCGCCGCGGCACCGCAGCGAGTTAGCGCGGGCGCCGCGCCCCCGCGCCCTCGGCACGACTCCTGCCTCCGAACCCGGCGGGCAGCCCAACCGCGGAGGATCCTCCCATGCTCCCGAGCCTGCTGGAACAAGTCGGCGGCACGCCGCTCGTCGAGATCGACGGCGTCCACGTCAAGATGGAGTGCACGAACCCGAGCGGGAGCGTGAAGGACCGGATCGCCGCGTTCATGCTCACCGAGGGCCTCCGCCGCGGCGAGCTCCACCCCGGCGACACGGTCGTCGAGGCCACCTCGGGCAACACTGGGATCGCGCTCGCGCTCGCCGCCCGCGAGCTCGGCTGCCGCTCGCTCATCTTCATGCCCGAGCACATGAGCGAGGAACGCCGCCGGATGATGGAGCGCGCCGGCGCCGAGGTGCGGCTCACGCCGCGCGCGGAGAGCTTCGCGGGCGCGTGCGCGCGGCGCGACGAGTATCAGGGCCGGCCCGGCTTCTGGATCCCGGACCAGTTCGCGAACCCCGACAACGTGCGCTGCCACCGCGAGACCACCGGGGCCGAGCTCGTGCGCCAGCTCCTCGACCGGGGCGTCACCCGGCTCGGCGCCTTCGTGGCCGGGGTGGGAACGGGCGGCACGCTGATGGGCGTGGGGGAGGCCGTGCGCGCGGCGTTCCCGGGGGTTCGCGTGGTGGCGGTCGAGCCGACCGAGAGCGCGGTGATGAGCGGGGGCGAGCCGGGCGACCACGGCATCATGGGGATTGGCGACGGCTTCGTTCCGCCGATCGTGGACCGCTCGCGGATCGACGAGGTGCTGTGCGTCTCCACCGCGGAGGCGGTGGCCGAGTGCAAGCGATTGCGCGGCGCCCACGGCTGGTGCGTCGGCGTGAGCGCCGGGGCCAACCTGGTGGCGGCGTCACGCCTGTTCGCGCGCGGCCTGTCGGTGGCCACGGTGTGGCCGGATTCCGCGGATCGCTACGAGTCCGTGGGCCTGGACGCGCTGTCGCCCGAGACGAGCTGCTGCCCGCTCGCCTACGCCTGCCGCAGGCGAATGACGGCGATGCTCGAGCCGTAGTTGCCGCGCGCCCTTACTACCCGCTCACCCCGCGACCGACCAGGCACATCATCGTGCCCTGGAGCGACGCGACCCGCGTCTCGTGGTCGCCGTCGAACGCGATGGCCTCCGCCACGCACACGTAGAGCGTGCGCCCGGCGCGCAGGACCCGGCCCCGCGCCACGATTCGCTCGCCGCGGGCGGGCTCGAGCAGGTTCACCTTGAACTCCACGGACACCACACCCGCGCCCGCCGGCATGAGCGAGAACGCCGCGTAGCCGGCCGCCGAGTCGAGCACCGAGGTGATGGCCCCGGCGTGCACGCTCCCGTGCTGCTGCAGGAGGGGCGCGCGCACCGGCAGCTCGATGTCCACCTCACCCGGCGCCACCCGCCCGAGCGCGGCCCCGAGTGTGCCCATGAACGCCTGGCGCGCGAAGCTCTCGCGCACCCGGGCTTCGAACCCGGGATCCTTCGGTGCCATCGTCATCGCGGGGCCATCGGGGGCGGTCTCCGGGGCCCGTGACCACGCGCCCGCACGCGGACGGTGCGAACGGCGGCCGGCGGTACTAGCAGCCGTGTCATCAAGGCCTCGCACGCGAAGTCACGAGGCAAGATGGGTTGGCTCGTGGTGAGGCAGAGTGAAGACGAAGCGCGCTCCCTTACCGGGCTCCGACTCGACCCAAAGGAGGCCCTCGTGGCGATCGACGATCCGCTTACAGATCGCCAGACCCACCCCGTCGCCTGGCCGATTCGGCGCGACCCCCGGACGCTGGAACATCTCGAACATCTTCAGGTGATGACGGGCGTCGATCCCCGGACCATTGTCCTGGACCGCGACGACGCAGCGACCCTTGTCGACCCGACCCGAGATGTGGATGACGGGCCGCGCCTCCCCGCGGTGCACCAGCGCGTTTCCGATCAGATTCTGGAACAGTTGCGTCACCTGCACGCCGTCCGCGTGCACCATCGGCAGGGGATCATAGGTGATGATCGCTTGCTGCTCTTCCAGGAGCGTGCGCATGTTCGCGACCACGTCGCCGAGAAGAGCGGACAGATCGAGCGGCTGGAGGCGTTCCTCCGAAGTTCCGATTCGCGAGTAGGCGAGGGTGTCCCGCACCATCTGGGCCAACCGCTTCGCGCTCCGTGCCGCCGAGCGGACGTACTCGAGCGAGTCGCTGTCCAGCTGGTCACCGGCGCGTCGCTCGAGCAGCGTGAGGAACTGGCTGATCTGCCGCAGCGGTGCCTGGAGGTCGTGTGAAACGGTTTGGGCGAACACGCCGAGATCGCTCACGATGCCTTCGAGCTGCGCCGTCTTCTGGCCCAGCCGCTGGTTCAGATTCTCCAATTCCACTCGGTCACGATGCTGCTGGGTGACGTCGCGGATGTTCACGACGGTGATTCGTTGGTCGTCTTCGCCGATGGAAGAGAGGCTGATCTCGACCGGGATCTCCCGGCCGTCCCGGGCGAGCGCCCACAGCTCGAGCTTCTGCTCCATCGGATGGGTTGTCGGTGTCTCGATGAAGGTACGCAGCCGGCCGGCTTCCCCCGCGCCGACTGGTTCCGGGATCAGCCTTTCGACGGGCGCTCCCAGCAGATCCGCGGGCGGGTACCCGAACACGATCTCGACCTGTTGGTTCGAGGACATGATGATGCCACGGGTGTCCACGATCAGGTTCGGATCGGGCGAGTGGCTGAGCAGCTCGACGGCTTTGGTCGCGTCCAGCCGGGTGATGAAGCTCGCCGGTGGGGTCGCCGCAGGGATCTGCTCGCTGCTTCCCGCTTGCGGGCCGACGCCCATGGCACGGTCGCCGATCACAAATGCACCCCCTGCCTCGGCATCACTACGGTCGCGAGCCAGAAATCCGTGAGGCGCTGAACCGTAGTGCGCAGCTGTTCGAAGCTCGATGGCTTCCGCACGACGCAGTTGGCGTGCAATTCGTAGCACAACGCGATCTCGGAGTCTGATTCGGATGACGACAAGATGATGATGGGCACCTGGCGAAGGCTGGTGTCGGCCTTGATCGCCCTGAGGAAATCGTGCCCGCCCATCCCCGGCATGTGCAAATCGCACATGACGATGTCCGGCCTCCACGGCGGAACGGCTCTTGCTCCCGCGCGGATCCGGGCCAGCCCACCCGCCCCGTCCGATACAATGGTGAGCTCGTGGGGGATCGAGCTCGCCGACATCGCCTCCTGCATCAATCGGGCATCGAACGAATCGTCCTCGATGTAAAGGATCTGGAATACCATGACCCGCCTCCTTGGCCGAGATCCCCGCAAACGGGCGGATCGGTCATGCTCGAGGATCCCTCAGAATCCCGTTCGAAGGACGGGTTGCGTGGATCCCACGGCTTATCCCGCATGCGGCTCCTCAGCTCGCCAGAGCGCTGGCGATTGCGGCCCGGAGAACCTCGTTCGACACCGGCTTCTGGTAGTAGCCGACTGCCCCCGATTGCAGGGCCCGCGGGCGCTCCTTCGCCGCGTCGCGGGCGGAGAGCATTACGATCGGAATGTCCGCGAGTTCGGGCATCGAGTGCAGCCGCTCCATGACCAGGTAGCCATCGCCGCCCGGGAGTCCGATGTCGAGCAGGATGAGTTCCGGTTTCCTCACCCTTGCCTGTTGCACAGCACCGGGCACATCGGCGGCGGCGATTGCATCGTATCCTTCGAATCGAAGCCGCTGGATGAATGCGCTCCGCTGGTCGGCGTCGTCCTCGACCACGAGGATCAATCGCCGCCCCGACTGGGGTGGACGCTCAGCCGGTTTGGACGGTGCTACCTCTGGGTCTCGCATGGCTTCCCCCTTCGGTTCGAGTGATCGTAGTGCGTCTCGAGGATGCGAGCTACTTCAACAGTGGGCCTCGCCTCGCCCCCGGCGAGCAACTCCTCGCCTTCGAAGACCACCTGGAGGGCAGAATCCCTGAAGAGCTCTTGCGACACCGCGCGCGCCTCGAGATCGCGGCACATGTCGTCGGTCGCGCCTTCGCACCCGAACACGACGACGCCCGAACTCACGCCGCCGCCGTCGACCTGGGGAGGGATCAAGGCGTGCGCCCTTTGGGCAACGACGTCGGTCAGTAACGTGCGCAGTTGTGTCACGGCGGCCGCGGGAACCGGTTCGTCGGTCAGCCCCGAGGCCCAGGACAGTCGCGCGAAAAGCGCGATCACGGGCCCGCTCCAGATCCCCGCCGCGGGCTCCGCCTCCTTCAGAAGGCGTTCGAACGTGAACATCGGGAGCGCGATCTCGAAGCTGCTCCCGCGACCGGGCGCACTGCTCACCTGGATCTCACCGCCGAGCCCACGCATCAATTCGCGCGTGATGAAGAGCCCGAGTCCGAGGCCCTGGCGGGTGCGGTACTCGGCGTCCGGGACCTGGTGCAACTCGTCGAAGATCCGGGACAGGTGAGCGCTGGGCACCCCGCAGCCGGTGTCCTCGACCGTCAGGAGGACACGCTCCGTCGCGGGGTTCGCGCGGACGCTCACCGTGACCGTCCCGCCGGCCGGCGTGAACTTGATCGCATTCTCGGTCAGGCTGGCCACGATCTGCCGAACCCGCACCGGGTCCGCCAGGACTCTCGGGAGCCGCTCCGGCCAGACGATGACGAAGTCGATGTGCGACTCTCGGGCGGCCGCCCGCAACACTTCGAGCACCGGCTGCACCTCGGCTTCCAGCTCGATGATGCGGGGCTCGATGCGGAGCTTGAACGCGTGCGTTCGCGCCACATCGAGCAGATTCGAGATCATGGTGAGCATGTCGTCGACGTTCCGCAGCGCGCGTCCCAGTTGTTCGCTCTGCCCCGGGTTCACCGGGCCCAGGATGCCATCCCGGACGTTGCTCACGAATTGGTAGATTGCGGCCAACGGCGTGCGCACCTCGTGCGACATGTGATTGAGGAAGTTGGTGAGCAGGTCGAATCGCAGTTGCTGCTCGACCGCACGCCGGCGCTCGCTGACGTCCCGCAGCGAGATGAGGACGGCGGAGCGCTCCTGCCACAGGACATGGACGGCGCGTGCCTCCGCCGTGATTCGTGATCCATCCGCGCGGGCGATCTCGTGCTCCGTCTCCGTCCCCGGTGCAGACGACAATTCGAAGGGAGACGTCAGCAGCTCGAGGCTCGTCTTCCCGAACAGCTCCTCGGCAAGCTGGTTCGCGAAGTACACCTGCCCACCCTCACCCACGACCACCATGGCCTCGGCGCTCTTGAACATCAATCGCCTGACGTTCTCCTCACTCGTGGCGGAGTACCGCACGCTGTCACGCATGCAAGCGAGCAGCCGCTGCCGCTCGATGGCATAGAGGATCGCCCGGAGCAGGTTTGTGGCGTTGAGATCGTCCTTGAACAGGTAGTCCTGCGCACCCAGACGCACGGCGTCGATGCCGGTTGCGATCTCGCCCCTGCCCGTCAGGACCAGGATGGGCTGGCCGGCCGAGCCGGCGTGGACGGCCGCGAGTGCCTCGAGGCCGCTGAGATCGGGAAGGTGCATGTCGACGACGATGCAGTCGATCGAGACGTCCGAGAAGTACTTCTCCGCGTCTCCGATACTTTGCGCGTGAATGATCTCGAAGGGACGTCCCGCGGTCCGCAGGATCTCGTGGAACAATCGGGCGTCGCTTGCGTCGTCCTCGATGAGCAACATCTTCAACGGCGCTTCGGGTGGCGCACGGAGGGCGTTTGGGTTCTCCACTTCCGACCTCGAGGATCCCAGCCCTCGCGACGAGCGCGGGTGGTATTGCCGGGTATCGGGTCGGGGCACCGGGAATCTGAGGGGGATATCGCCGGCAAGCGGTTGGTCGCGGTGATTTTGCATTTCAGATTGCAGGACCACCTACAGTTGACAAGCAATAAGACCCGATCCACTTGATATTCATGTCGGCTTACTCGACACGGCGATGGAGGTTGGCACCGGAATCCTCATCCCGACGGCACGCGGCACAGCCATTGCTGTATCGCCCGGTGCGACCGCCCTGGAAGCTCACAAGCGCATGGTCCAACACGGACCGACGAAAGGCGGGATGTCATGCCCGGCAAGATCCTCGTGGTGGAAGACGACGCCGACCTTCATATCGGCCTCGCGCTTCGTCTCACGTCGCATGGCTACGAGGTCCTCAGCGCATTGGATGGCGAGGAAGCCGTCGACCTCTGTCGACAGCAGCGGCCCGACCTGGTGCTGATGGACATCGGGCTGCCAGGCAAGGACGGGCACGATGTCGCTCGGCAGCTCTCGACGCTGCCGAACATGCGTGACGTCCCGGTCGTGTACCTGACGGCGCGCCACGAAGCGCAGCATCGGTTGGAAGCCGCCGGCATCGGTGCCGCCGCCTACCTGGTGAAGCCGACGACCACCGCGAAGCTATTCGCTGCGATCGGGGCGGCGCTGCCCGCGAGCCAGTATTAGCCGCTGAGTTCAGAGGCTGGATGGATGGGGATCACCGGTCAGGTTGCTGACCCGACTCGGCCGTCCCGGGCCCATGGCGCCGCCACCGCGACGCTCTCGAGGCCGCCCGTGGCCCCCATCACGAACAGCGCACGAGCCTGCTGACGGAGGCGCTCGACGAGGGCGGCGAGCCCCTGGGCCGGGTTCGCAGCGCACCCACTCTCGTCACCCTCGAGCGCGACTTCCAGCAAGTCCTCGAGACATCGATGCCCGCGAACAGCTCCGGCTCGGCCACGTTGCTTCCGACGTGAAGATCGATCGTGCATCGCCGGGCCAGGCCCCATACTACGCGCTCGAGTGTTCGGCTCTTCAATCCTGCGGCGCGAGCGCCCCGGCGAATGCTCGGTCTGATGGACCCTGCGTTCCGCGGTCTGTTGGTCCGGACGGGCCACGGAGTCTAAGCTGTCCGCGACGCACGAGGCCCCGTTCACACGGTCTCGTATCCACATCCACCGGGAGGCCCGCCATGTCCGAACCATCCGCGCCGCGCGCGCTCGATCGCCGCGGCTTCCTCCAGCTGGTTGCCGGCGCCGTCACCGCGTTGCCGGCCGTGGCGGTCGCCCAGACCGCCGCGACGCCTCCGGCCGCGACGCCCGCCGCGCCCGAGGCCCCGAAGCCGCCGGAACACAGCGGCAACGAGGCGAGACTGCTCGCCGAGGTGCTGCGCGCGCGCTACCCGGACCGCTTCACCGAGGCGCAGTGGACGAGCATCGTCTCGGACTTCGACGGCGATCTGGCCGGCAGCAAGCGCCTGCGCGCGACCAAGCTCGCGAACGGCGACGAACCCGACTTCTCCTTCCGCCCCTGAGGACGACATGGCCGACTCCGAACTCATGTACCTGCCCGTCCGGGAACTCGCGGCGCGCGTGAAGTCGCGCCAGCTCTCGCCCGTGAAGCTCGCGGAGACCTGCCTCGATCGCCTGGAGAAGCTTGGCCCGCAGTTGAACGCCGTGGTGACCGTGATGCGCGACTCGGCGATGAGCGAGGCCCACGCGGCCGAGAAGGCCATCGCGCACGGCCAGCACAAGGGGCCGCTCCACGGGATTCCCTACGGCGTGAAGGACCTGCTCGCCACGAAAGGCGTGCCCACGACGTGGGGCGCCGAGCCCTACCGGAAGCAGGTGTTCGACCACGACGCCACCGTGGTAACGAAGCTCCGCGAGGCCGGCGCGGTGCTGTGCGCCAAGCTCGCGATGGTCGAGCTCGCGGGCGGCATGGGCTACAACCACCCCGACGCCTCGTTCACCGGGCCCGGGTTGACCCCCTGGAACACGAAGTTCTGGAGCGGCGGCTCCTCGAGCGGCCCCGGCGCCGCGGTGGCCGCGGGCCTGGTCCCGTTCGCGATCGGGAGCGAGACCTCGGGCTCGATCCTCACGCCGAGCGCCTACTCGGGCGTGACCGGCCTGCGGCCCACGTACGGCCTGGTGTCGCGGCACGGCGCGATGGCGCTGTCATGGACGCTCGACAAGCTGGGCCCCATGGGCCGGACCGCCGACGACTGCGCGCTGATCCTCGCCGCGATCGCCGGCCCCGACCCCGCGGACGAGTCGAGCTCGGGGCGGAGGTTCGCCTGGAGCGAGGCGGCGAAGCCCGCGCACAAGCTGCGCGTGGCGGTGCCCAAGGGCTGCACGGAGAAGGTGCAGCCGGCGGTGCGCGAGAATTTCGAAGCGGCGCTCGCCAAGCTCGGGGACAGCATCGCGGTCACGCGCGACGTCGAGTGGCCCGACCTGCCGTGGGGCCCGTCGGTGGGGGCGATCGTGACCGCCGAGGGCGCGAGCGCGTTTCTGGAGCTGATCGAGTCCGGCGACGTGACCCAGCTCAAGTGCCCGGCCGACAAGACCGGCGGCTACTCGGGGCTGTTGCTCCCCGCGGTCGACTACCTGCACGCGATGCGCGCACGCCGGCCGATGCGCGCGGCGATGAAGAAGCTCTACCAGAGCTACGACGTGGTCGCGACGCCCACGCGCGCCTCGGTCGCCTATCCAGCCGACAAGGAGTTTTCCCAGGCCTATCCGAACATCTCGGGCGGCCCGCCCGTGATCGCGGCGGGAAACCTCACCGGCCTGCCGGCGCTCGCGATGCCGAGCGGGTACGGCGAGAACGGCCTGCCGACGAGCATCGCGTTCATGGGCGCGCCGTTCTCGGAGGCGACGCTCTGCACGCTCGGCGCGCTGTACCAGTCGCGCACGGTCTGGCATGCGAAGAAGCCGGAAGAGTTTGCGTGAGTGGAATGGGAGCGCACTGACACGCGCGGGCGGTGATTGGCCTTCGTAGTCGATGCTGCCGGCGAGCTTCCGGGCGAGTTTAGGTCGCTGGCGGATCTCGCCGTCGCGCCCGCTCATCGCGAGATGGCGGGGGCTTCTTGGCGTCGAACCCCCTCCAAGAAGGCCCAATGACCCTGCTCCCGGCTAGCCTTGCGGCTCAGGGAAATCGCAGTCCGGGGAGCGGTGTGGCGTAAGGACCTCCTTACTTGCCCGGATGATGCCGTCGGTCACTGCCGGTGAGACAAGCAGTCGCCCGACTCTGATGCGCGAGGCCGCACGCCCACTGATAGGCTTTATCGTCGGCCGCTCGCCTGACGACCCAAAGGCGGCGCTAGCCGGCGGCACTGCCAGAGCACAGACGCAGCGGCCAGGCCCCTCAGCCCCCTCTTCCTGGGCACGAGATCGAGGCGGGTTCGCCACTGCGCGAAGAGCTAGGGGGAACCCCGGCACGTCTGAGGCCAGTGCTCGGTCAATTGCATCATGTTTCGGTCCAAAACCCTCACGCTCCATAACACATTCCAGTCATCGGCGTTCGTCCCCCAGTCGTAACGCTCGAAGGCAAGGCTTCGTCCGTCAGCTGACCAGGTTGGGGAAATGCCACCTTCTGGCGTCACGTGTGTGAGCAATGGCTGGCCGGCCCGAACAGTCCAAATGCTCGGGAGTCGCTGCGTCGGAGTTCTCCGTTCGAAGGCGACGCTCCCATCCAGGGGCGAGCAGCGAGGATTGCACGATGACGTGCTCGCGCCGGAATAGAGCAGGCGCTTGCCGCCGTTCGCAAGGCTTTGAGAATAAATCGAGACATCCCCCTCGCCCGGGCCGGAGATCGCGTAGACAAGAGAATCCGCAGCCAGTGGGTTCCAGTCACAGCCCCCAGCGAAGGGGACGACAAGGCGTCGCGAGGAGCCATCCGCATTGCCGACCCAGACCCCAGGAGTATCTCCCGTCGTTCGAAACCAGCAGAGCCTGGTTCCATCGGGAGACCACCGCGGTCCGAAGAATCCCTCGGCGCCGGTGATGGCGTGCAAGTCCGAGCCGTCAGAGTTGACCACAAATAGCTTTCCCGCGTACCCAGTCGAAAAGGCGACGCGAGAACCATCCGGACTCCAGGCGGGGCTCATTCCAAAGGGGACGAGTCGCCTTCGCGTGTTGGCGTGTGGGTACCAGATCCAGATTCCGGTCTTGGTCGTGTCTTCGGAGTAGGACCCTCCGGAGGAGACGCAGACAATGCCGTTGTCGAGGTACGCGAGTAACCCTTGACGGGACCAATCGGGATCGGCTTGATGCTCCGGGTACACGACGTCGTAATGGACTACTGGGATGATCGGGGCGGTGGCGGGCGCTTTCGAACACGCTGAAAGGCAAAGCACGATGCCTACTGTGACCGCCCAGTCGCAGCGATTGCGCAAGAGCTCGCGTGAGCCCAAACAGCGGTGCATTGGCCAAGTCCTCTTGCCCGGTCCTCCGTGGCGCACGAGTCTACTGTGTTGAGCCAGCCACCGCGCCCCGTGCGTTAGCGTGACATCCCTAGGTACACTGATACTACTTGCTAAAGCTGTCGCGTCGATTCGGCAGTCAAAGCGCCTGTGGCGCTTGTGTCTCCCAACGAGGTCGTTTCGGCACGCATTGGTCGTCGTGCGAAGCCATTGCCGTGACGTGCTCGCCTCGCCGGGAAGTGGATTGCCCTTCTCGCACACCGACTGGCGAGGGAACCAGAGGATGCGCCCGCCGGCCGGCCGTCGCTCGAAGTTCGCCTATCGACACGCGGCAAATCCGGTTCGTCGAGCCTGCCCGGAGGTGCGCGAATGGAAAGGGTTCCAGCGCCGTCAATCAAGCAGCACGAGTCTACGTCCCTCGGCATGCCCACCGACGCGCACTCGAATGAAATAGACTCCCGCGGGGACCCGCGCGCCCCCGTCGTTATGCCCATCCCATTCGAGGGATTGACGCCCAGCCGAGAATTCCCGGTCGACGGCCAACGTCCGCACTCCATGGCCGGCGACGTCGAGAACCTGTGCCCACACGCGGCCGCTCGCAGGAAGATCGAAGAGGATGCTAACGGAGCGGCCCGGCGAAGGATTGGGGTGGGGCGCGAGCAGCTCGAGCCGCGCCGGCGCGCTCGCAGGTGGAACGCCCGCGACCCCACCTGAGGCGTAGACCCGCTGCGCGTAGATGTCTATCCCGGTCGTGCCTGAAGTGCGGCTGTCCTCCCACGCCACAATTGCACCCCCCGCCCCGTCGCTGAGGGCTGTGGCGTAGTCCTGGGAGTTCACGGCGGTACACAGCGGCAGGCCATCGACTGGCCAGAGAGGATCCACCGCCCCGGAAGCCAGCACGTGCTGGGCGCAGATGTGCGTATAGATGTCGCGCTGATCCCGCCAGGCGACGACCGCGCCGCCCGACCCGTCGACAACAATCGTCGGGTAATACTGGGAGTTCACGGCGAGGCACAGCGCACGGCCGTCGGCGGGCCACGCGGGGTCCACCGCTCCAGAAGCCAGCACGTGCTCGGCGTAAATGTCGTAATCGCCGCCCCTGCGGCGATCCTCCCAGGTGGCGATCGCGCCACCCGCCCCGTCCTCAACGATTGCCGGGAAGTCCTGGTCGCCTGCGGCGGTGCATAGCGCCCGGCCATCGTTGGGCCAGGCTGGATCCACCGCCCCAGACGCCAGCACATGCTGGGCGTAGATGTCGTACTTGATGCCGCCACGGTAGTCGTACCAGCCGACGATCGCGCCGCCTGCTCCGTCTGCGGTGATCACAGGGGAATACTGTGAATTCAGAGCGGTGCACAGCGCCCGGCCATCGGTGGGCCACCCGGGGTCTACCGCACCGGAGGCCAGCACGTGCTGGGCGTAGATGTCGTAAGCCATCGCGCTGCTGCGAAAGTCCTGCCAGGTGACGACCGCGCCACCTGTTCGGTCCGCGACGATCGTGACCGCGTACTGTGCGGTTGCAGCAGTACACAGCGCCCGGCCATCGGCGGGCCAAGCCGGATCCACCGCCCCGGAGGCCAGCACGTGCTGCGCGTAGATGTGGTATTCGACGCCGCTGCGGCGATCCTCCCACGCGACGATCGCGCCGCCTGCCCCGTCGCCAACGATTGTGGGAGTGACTTGGTCATGCGCAGCGGTGCATAGCGCCCGGCCATCGACCGGCCACACGGGGTCCACCGCACCGGAGGCCAGCACGTGCTGGGCGTAGATGTCGTCGGTGAAGGACCCACCGCGCGAATCGTACCAGGTGACGATCGCACCCCCCGTTCCGTCGCCAACAATCGTGGGCGATCCCTGGTCACCCGAGGCGGGGCGGATCGCCTGGTTACCCGCGGCGGCGCATACCACCACACCGTCCGTCGACCACTTTGGCACCCCTGCCCCGCTGATGCGCTGGACGTAGATGTCGAAGGTGGTGCCGCCGCGACTATCCATCCAGGTGACGATCGCGCCCCCCGCCGCGTCCCCCACCATGTGAGGGTAGCGCTGGTTGCTCGCGGCGGTGCATGTGGGCATGCCATCCGCTTGCCACTGTGCAAACACTGGCAGCGCGGTGGCAGGCAGGATCAACAAAGTAAGTAAGAGCCACAAGAGCCTGGGGTGCGGGTGCATCTCGACCTCCTGCGCTACTCCAGGCAGGAGACCGGCAGGCGCTCGATTGTGCGCTCATGCGGGCGGCTCCGCTTCCGCCGAGAGAAGACACACTTTAGCACCAAACCTCGGCCGGGTCGGTGCCAACGCCGTGCAGGTGGCACAGAGCCGGTCTCCCCCGATTGCTCGATTCGACGAAGGTCATGGCTTCATCGGCTACCTCCTTCGAGTCCGAATGTGGCCGGCCCTGTCCGCCCCGCGGACGAGTCGAGCTCGGGGCGGCGGTTCGCGTGGAGCGAAGCGGCGAAGCCGGCGCACAAGCTGCGCGTGGCGGTGCCCAAGGGTTGCACGGAGAAAGTGCAGCCGGCGGTGCGCGAGAACTTCGATGCGGCGCTCGCCAGGCTCGGGGACAGCATCGTGGTCACGCGCGACGTCGAGTGGCCCGACCTGCCGTGGGGACCCTCGATGGAGGCGATCGTGACCGCCGAGGGCGCGAGCACGTTCCTCGAGCTAATCGAGTCCGGTGACGTGACGCAGCTCAAGTGTCCCGCCGGCAAGACCGGCGGCTACCGCGTGATACTCTCGCGGGGCGCGCAGTGGTCGGTTGAGGTAGTTCAGGGATCTCACCGTCCAGCACGAATCGAAGTGCACACGGTTGAGCTGTGACCCTGAACAGCCTGCTCACCTAAAGCGCGCCTTGACGGCTCCCCAACTGGTCCGAACTGTTGGTGTCACTGCAGCGCTGAATTTCTCCACCCGAGCATTCTGCGAGTCGAGCACATAGACATCACCGGCACTGTCCAAGGCGACACCGAATGGGTTGTCAAGCTGTCCATCACCGGTGCCAAATGAGCCGAATTGAGCCAAATAAGTGCCGGAACTGGTGAACACCTGCACACGGTCAAAATCTGCGACATAGAGATTCCCGTCCGCATCGAGGGCCATTCCTTTCGGCCCCTGGAATTGTCCATCCCCGCCGCCAAAACTCCCCCACTCTCGCACGAAGGTGCCATCGGCGTGAAACTGTTGCACTCGCAGGGCATCGTCGGTCGCGTAGATGTCGCCCTGACGCCCAACCGACAGCCATTCCCTGTTCGTGAACTGGCTCGGGCCCGTTCCGGATGTTCCCCACTTCGAAATGAACACGCCATCACTCGTGAACTTCTCGATTCGATTGTTTCCGGAATCTGCAACGTAGACAGTCTCGGTCTGATCCACTGCAATTCCGATTGGCAGATACAGCTGGCCATCCGCTGAGCCGAGAACGCCCCAGCTTTCGACGAACGATCCATCCCCTGCGAAGACATCTACCCTCGCTCCCCCCGCCGCGACATCCACGATGTAGAGCCTCCCGCTTGGGCCGAATGCCAGACTCCTCGACCCGCCGCTGCCAAATTGCCTCAGGAGGACTCCAATGGAACTAAACACTTGGATTCCATGTGCTGTGTCAGACACAAACACCTCATCTCCCGAACCAACCGCAATCCCCTGCGGAGCCATGAACTGTCCCTGACCGCTGCCGTAAGACCCCCACTTGGTTAGGAAGGCGAGAGTCGCCCCCCACGCCAGCCCGGCGGAGCTCAAAGTGATGGACAGGATTCCAGCGACAATTATCCGCTTCCTCATGGTGCGCCCCTCCCAAGGTCTCGTGCCCCACTTTGTGAGTAGCGTCGGGGCTCCAATACTCACGTACGGCCCTCGACCGCAAAGCGACACGATCCCTAATACTGCAGCGAGCCATGTCATGATCACCTCCTGACCGACTGCGGTCCGATTACCAGGAAGGTCACTTCAGCGGGTACCGCCAGATCCCAGCGTGTTCGGTCCCCGCAAACAAGGCCGTGCCACTAGCTGTGAGAGAATAAATCGACGAATCGGTCGGCTGTGTCGTGTCCTTCGCCCAGTTCAGGCCGCCATCGGTAGAGCGAAAGACCCCGGACGCCCTGGTGCCGGCCAACACCGTCGTGCCGCCGGCCACGAGGCGATAGATGAACAGGTCCTCGGGCTGCGTTGTCGCCGGCATCCACGTCAGGCCGCCATCGATCGATCGGAATACCCCGGCGCCATAGGTCCCGGCGAGCAGGGCCTGCCCGCTGGCGGCAAGGGAGAGAATAGACAGGTTCGTCGGCTGCGCTGTGGACGGCGCCCAAGTGAGGCCGGCATCGGTGGAGCGGAACACTCCGGCTCCAGCGGACCCGGCCACCACGATCGTACCGCCGGCGGTGAGCGAGGTCGTGGCGAGGGAACTGATGCTTAGGTTCGGCGGCAAGGTCGCCGCCGGCGCCCAAGTAAGCCCATCATCGGTGGAACGGAACACTCCGGCATCGGTCCCGGCCAACAGCGTCGTGCCGCTGATGGCGAAGGAACTGACGAGGGACCACGGGCCCGCAGTAACCGGTGCCCAGGTGAGGCCGGCATCGGTGGAGCGGAACACCCCGACATCTGTCCCAGCCAGCAGTGTCGTGGCGCTGGCGCCGAGGGCAGTGAAGAACGGTTCCGTCGGCTGTGTCGTGGCCGCTGTCCAAGTCAGGCCGTCATCGGTCGAGCGGAACACTCCGGCGCCACTGATCCCGGCCAGCAGGACCTTGCCGCTGGCGGTTAGGGCTAGGATGTTTGGATTCATCGGCTGCGTCGCGGCTGGCGCCCAAGTGAGGCCGCCATCGGTGGAGCGGAACACCCCGGCACCGGTGGCAGCCAACACCGTCGCCCCGCTGGTCGTTAGGGAGTTGATGACCAAGTTCGTGGGCTGGGTCGTGGCCGCGGTCCAGCTCACGCCGCTGTCCGTGGAGCGAAAAACCCCGGAGCCGGCGGATCCGGCCAACACGGTCGTGCCCATGGCGATTAGGGAATAGATGACTTCGTTAGTCGGCTGCGTCGCAGTCGGCGCCCAGGCGAGACCGCCATCGGTGGACCTGTACAGCCCGTCGATCGTACTGGCCAGCAGTGTCCCGCCGCTGGCCTCGAGGGAATAGATTCGCGGGATCATCGGTTGCGTCGAGGCCGCCGTCCAGGTGAGGCCATCATCCGTGGAGCGGAACACCCAGTAGGCGTTCCCGGCAAACAGGGTCGTGTCGCTGGCGGTGAAACATGTGGCGGTGTACAAGGCCGCTGGCCGCGCCACAACAAGCGTCCAAGTCAGGCCGCCGTCGGTGGAGCGGAACAGCCCGGCATCAGTCGAGGTCCCGGCCAGAGCCGCGCTGCCACCGGCGGTCAGGGAAATGATGTGCAGGTCCGTCGGTTGGGTCGTGGCTCGCGTCCAGTTGAGGCCGTCATCGGTCGAGCGGAACACCCCGTGGCCGTAGGTCCCAGCCAACAGCGTACTGCCGCTGGCGGCGAGCGCATAGATGAGCGAGTTTGTCGGCTGCGTCGTGGCTGGCGTCCAGTTGAGGCCACCATCGGTCGAGCGGAAGATCCCGGCACCATACGTCCCGGCCAACAGGGTCGCGCCGCTGCGGGCAACGGACTGACATTGCCCAAAGCCCGGGAGCCCGGCGGAACTCCGCGTCCACTGCGCCGACGTGCCCCCTGGACCCGTGACCGTGCGGCTCTTGCCGCAGCCGATCAGCCCCGCAAGCAACAGCACGAGTGGTATCCACCCGAGTCGATTCATCGAGAGCACCTCCGAATGCCAAACTTGGACGACTGGCCGACGGCTGCCGCGTCGCGCCACGGGCACCCAGTCAAGGGGCGTCGCCAGGGTGCGCGCGAGCGCGCGAGCTGTGCAGGCCACTCGAGAGACCGCGGCTCACCCTGGCTAGATGGCTAGTATCAGCGTCCTTTCACGCCCAGCACGGTCCATCGTAGACCGTGGACACGAACTGTCCCAGTGAGGATATTTCGCTGGGCGACTCGATTGGGAACCCGCTGCGCGGTGGATTGAATGCCTGCGACGCCGGGCGAGATGGCAGCGCGCCGGAACTTTGCCGACGTAAGCGTCCGAACGAGTCCGCTTCCGCCCACTTGAGTCCAGCAGAAGCGAGGAGCCCCAGCGGCTCAACCCGCTGGGGTCAAACACAAGATGAGGTTCGCGGCGGAGTTCCGGGCGTCGAGACAAATCAAGTTCAAACCGCTCCCAGCGGCTTTCGAGACCGTTCGATAAGGTGCCTGGGGCTCGACGCTGGTTACCTCTTGGCTACCTCCTGCCTGGCCCAAGGTGACCACTCCCGACCTCTGCCGTCCCGTCAGACGAGAGGCCGCCGCGGAGCGCATCTCCGGCGGCGGCCTTGTCTTGGAGCGTAGTTCAGCGACTTGGAGCGATGTCGGTTTGATTGCGATCCAGGGGTCTTCTGCACTTAGGAACCCGCCGCTCCATCTACCCAAACGATGAAGCGATGGACCCCTCGCCCCCTCACCTCGGCATCGTCCAGGTCGCCTTCGTGTACAGGAATCGCCCGTTGTAGCCGAACGGAGACGCCGCGGCCCAGGGGAACACGCCGCCGTTGTTGTTGTCGGGGAGCAGCATCCGGCCCGGGTAGGTGTCGAAAAGATTGCGGGCGCCGATCACCAATTCGACATCGGGCATCCGGTAGCCGGCCTCGGCGTCCACGAGCGTGCGCGCGGGATACTCGGCCCGGGACGCATCCGTGAATCCCGGCTGCGCCGACTCGAACGTGCCGAAGTAGGAGGCTCGCACCAGCCCGCGCCACTGATTCTGCGTGTACTCGGCGGACAGGTTGCCTCTCCAGTCGGGGCGCTCCCGCTCGATCGCGAGTGGCGTCACGGGATCGTCAGCGTTGGTGAAGATCTCCCGACCGCTCGTGATCTTGTTCTTGCCCCAGTTCATGGAGCCGTTGAACTCGAGGGCGCGCGAGTGCTGCAGGGGCAGGCGCAGGTTCGCGGTGAAGTCCACCCCCTGGGTCGTCGTCCGGAGCCCGTTGATGAAGTACTGCACCCCCTGAATCGTTCCGAACCCCGCGGCCTGCAATGCCGCGAGCGAGGCCGCGTCGCCGATCAGCGGGCCGAGGATGATCCGGTCCCTGATCCGGATGTCGTACGCATCCAGCGTCAACGTCAGCTCGTCGATCGGGGTCACCGCCAGGCCGGCGCTCAGGTTGATGGACTTCTCCGGCTCGAGCGGCTTGCTCCCGGTGAGGATCGCCGCCGGGTGATCCACGGGGAAGATGCCGACCTCGATGGGCTTGTTCCCGACGAAGTTCGTCACGACCTTGCTGAAGTGGATCTGGCTCAACCCGGGAGCGCGAAAACCGTTGCTCCCCGCCGCGCGCAGGATGACCCGATGCGCGGGCTGCCAGCGGCCCGCGAGCTTGCCGGTCACGAGCGAGCCGAAGTCGGTGTAGTGCTCGTAGCGCACAGCCCCATTCGCGAGCACCTCGGGCGCCAGCTTCGTTTCCAGCTCGGAATAAACGCCCACGTTCTCCCGGTGCGCATCCGTGGCGTCCGACGGCGCGAAGCCCGGGAACACCTGCGAGCCGCCCGGAGCATGATCGCCGCTCCCGGTCTGGTCGACACTGCCGCCGTCGATCCACGACGCCTTCTCGCCGGGCAGGATCACCCAGCGCTCCCGCCTCCACGCTGCGCCCACGGTGGTGCTGACGGGCGCGGGCAACCCGAGCCTAAGATCGCGGGACGCGTTGGCATCCGCGACCAGCTCGTCGCGGTGCAGCTCGCCCGCGAAGAACGAGGTCTGGTTCGGGATCCCGGGATCGTCGGCCGTGCCGAGAATGCTGTCCGGGCCCGGGGCGGTAGGGACGGTGAGCGAGGGGCCAAGCGAGGCGTTCAGCGTATGGCGCAGGTCGTAGCGGAAGCCGTTGTGTCCGAACGATGCGCCCGCGTCCAGTGCCCAGCCATTCGTCTGGCCCTTCCACCCCCCGGCCATGGAGTAGTCGGTGACGATCGGGCGGAACTCGGGCAGGAACCCGAGCGGATAGATCTGCTTCCAATTGCGCTCGCTGTCGGCGTAGCGGCGGAAGCCGTTGCCGTTCCCGAGGCGATAGCTGTAGCCGCCGAACCCGTAGAGCTCGCTGTGCTCGGAGAGCGGCAGATTCGCCGACGCCATGGTGAGCAGGTCCTTCTCCAGGCCGTCGCCCCAATGGTAGTTGGGCTGCGGCACCGGGTTGTTCTTGTGGATCACCTTCCCGTCCGGTCCGACGTCGTCGGGTGCGCCACCGGAAGTTTCGTTGGGATCCGCCCAGGCGCGGTTCGTGGGCTCGCGGTCGAGGTATTCCGCGGACAGCGTCAGCGAGCCCTGGCCGAGGCCCACGCCCCAGCCGCCGTTGATGTTCGTGTTGCCCCCATCGTGCGAGTAGTTCCGGGTGAAGTACTCGCCGCCGCTCACCGTGGCGAACGGCGCGAACCGGCCGCGGCGCATGACCAGGTTGACCACGCCGGCGATCGCGTCCGAGCCGTACTGCGCCGCGGCGCCGTCGCGCAGGACCTCGACGCGCTCGATGGCGCTACCCGGAATGGCATTCAGGTCCACGCCGCTCGAGCCCGCGGGCATGCCGTACGCGAACGTGTTCACCACCGCGGTCTGGTGGCGCCGGATGCCGTTCACGAGCACCAGCGTCTCGTCCGGTGACAGGCCACGCAGCGTGAACGGCCGCACGACGTCGGTCGCGTCGGTGACGGTTTGCCGCGGGAAGTTCACGGACGGCGACAACGTCTGAAGCACCTGGCTCGTCTCCGTGCTGCCCTGGCGCGCCAGCACCTCGTGGTTGTACACGTCGACCGGCACCGCCAACTCGTCCGCGGCGGTGTGGTGCGCGCGCGAGCCGACCACGACCTCGATCGCCTGCACCGGGATGACGTTCTTCTCGAGCCTAAACTCGACCGTCACGCTGCCGCCCGCCGCGACCGTCACCGAGCGGAGCGCGGACTTGAAGCCGAGCATGAGCGCGCGCACGGAGTGCGGGCCCGCCGGGACACTCGCGATCTCGAAGTGGCCCTTGTCGTCCGTGCTCGTGTGGAGCGTCGTGCCCTCGACGCGCACCTCCGCGCCGGAGAGCGCGGTGCCCGCGTCGTCCGAGACCGTGCCGGTCACGGTGCCGGTATTGGCGCCCGTCTGGGCCCATGCGGTGGCGGTTACGAGCAGCATGGCGAGTGCGACGGCGACCCACGTCCTGCGCGCTGCGTCCATCGTGTCCCCCGGTGGAAGGGCGGTCGGGCGACCGCAATCGACTTGTGACCCGCGAACCGGTCGGAGAGACTGGGTAACCGGAACCAGGGAGTCAAGGGATTGTTACGTGTCCACTCATTAGAGGGAGAGAACGCCATGAAGGCAGGCTGGATCGGACGTGCGGCGGCCGCCGCGCTCGTGCTCATGCTCGCGGGTTGCGCGAGCGACTTGGCGAGCCAGATCCGTACGAACGCCCCGGTGCGCGAACGGGTGATGGGCGTGATCTCGGGCGACGGCGCGCTCGCGCAGGAGATGACCCAGCGCCTGCTCGCAACCGACTCGCTGCGCGTGCGCGTGGTGGAGACCATGCTGCGCGACAATTCGAGCGCTCAGTACCTGCTCGCGAGGATCGCGCGCAATCCCGACGCGGTGGATCTCGTGCTGCAGGCGGCCGCCGCGGACAGCGTCGGCCGCGAGCACGTGATGACGCTCTTGAAGGGCATGCAGATGGCGCTCAAGGCGGCGGAACGGCACTGAGGCCGCATCGATCGGAGAACCGCACCATGCTGGTGATGAAGTTCGGCGGCACCTCGGTGGGCATCGCGGCCAACTGCGAGCGCGCGCTCGAGATCGTACGCGCGCGCGCGGCGCTCGACCCGGTCGTGGTGGTCAGTGCCCTCTCCGGGGTCACGAACCAGCTGGTCGAGCTCTGCCGGCCGGGCGAGCCGCGCGAGCGGCTGCTCGCCGCGCTCGACGAACGGCACCTCGGGCACGCGCGATCCCTGGGCGTGCCGGCGCGCGCCGTCGAGCCGCTCCTCGCCGAGCTGCG
>DATDEX010000381.1:0-7766 GCA_036522895.1 Candidatus Eiseniibacteriota bacterium
GTCGCGCCCCATCCAGCCCTGCGGGCCGGTCCCGGGCGAGCCCGTCTGCCGGCGCACGTCGGGCGGCACGAAGCCGGGCGGCGTCTGCCCCTCACGCCACTTCCCGCCCGTCGGGGGCGGCGGCGTGTAGCCCACCGGCGCCGCGGCCGGCTTGAAGCGGCGGAGCTGACCGCCGAACACGTCGTTCCACCGGCGCCAGCCGTCCCACGACGAGAAGCGCGGGCGGCCGTCGAAGCAGCGCTGGAAGCGGGGCGGGCAGTCGTTGCGGGCGACGAAGAAGTAGTAGGGCACGTAGGAGGTCCAGAGCTGCGGGCCCCAGCACCACGACCAGTTCACGCGGAAGTCGACGACGCTGCAGTGGGTGTAATAGGGGTCGAACCCGTTCCACCACGCCCAGTACTGCGGGCGGTGGCAGTCGTTGCACAGGTAGCGCGGGTAGCGCACCTGCTCGTGCACGTAGTAGGTGCTGTACGAGGTCGCGAACGCGTCGACGTCACCGGGCCGCTCCAGCACGCGGCGGCGGATGCGCTCCATGGCCACGTACGGATCGCCCACGACGCGGCCCTTGTCGTCGAAGCCCTCCTCGTCGCGCGTGTCCTCGTCGCCCTCGTAGCCCACCGCGGCCGCCTGCGGGTCGTAAGGGCGCAGGAACCACGGCAACTCGCGGAACGGGCGATCGGACGCGATGGCCACGATGAAGCCCTGGCCGGTGGCGCGCTCGACGACGAGCTGGTAGTCGGAGCCGTCTTCCGGCAGGCGCAGCGTGCGGCGGCCTTCGACGCGGTCGGCGCTCCGCTTCCAGGGGTAGAGCAGGTTGACGTTCCCCTCCGAGTCGAGCTCGTAGACGAGCAGGTAGGCATCGTCGCTCGTGCGCACCTTCACGCGCATGGCATCACCCGGCTCGTAGACCGCATCGTCACCGCGATCGGTCCAGACCTGGACGTCCATGCCGCGCGCGCGAACGGGGGCGACCACGAACGCGAGCAACAGCAGCGCCGCGGGGATCGCGCGGGCGAATGTGCTCGGGGTGAGTCTCATGACGTGCTCCTTGGGATTCGCGGCGCCACCCGGGACCCGGAGGCCTTCAGCCCTCTGCGGCTCCCTCGTGGCGCCCCGGTGGGCGGTGCCGGGCACCGCCCCCGATGGGCTTGTTACCCCGCCGGGACGTGCGCCGGCGGGCAAATCGTGACTACTTGCGCAACCAGGCGATCGGCCTCGGCGCCTGCGCGGGGCGCACGGGGCGCGCGCGCAACTCACCGTTGCCGGGGTCCGTCTGGTACGCCCAATCGAAGCTCACCTGTGACGAAGAGAGTCCGGTGACGCGGAACTTGGCGTAGTGGTCGTCGCGAGTCCAGACCACGTAACAGTGGCCCACGATCAGCTCGACGCTGCCCGTGGGCGACCAGCCCGCGATGGGCGCGAAGTCCACCGCATCGAGACTGGAAGCATAACCCGCATCCTGGATCTCGGTGTTGGGTTGATTTGCGACATCCACCGCGAACATCTCGGCAACGTTGCCGTTGTCGCCGAAGAAGATGTCCGCCGCCGGGTCGTCGGACCGCCGCGCGCTGAACGCCGAGAAGTCCCACCCGGCGCCGGTGGCGCCGTTCACGAAGTTGTTGAGCGTCGCGATGCCGGCGGGCCGCGGCGTGTCGAACACGGTCTCCGCCGACAGCGCGCTCTCGTTGCCGGCGCGGTCCACGGCGGAGACGGCGTAGAACCGGGTGATGCCGTTCGGGAGCCCGGTGACCGCGAACTGGGTGCCCGACGTGGAGCCGACGCGATCGTAGGGGCAGTTCGACCCGGTCGCGCACGGCGCCTCGTAGATCCGGTAGCCGACGACGTCGCTCTCGGTGTTGGGCAGCCACTGCAGCGTCACCTGGCCGTCGCCGGTCACGCTGAAGACGCCGCGCGGCGCGGCGGGCGGGGTGACGTCGCGGGGCGCCGTCGTGTTGTCGACGCAGCCGGCAAGACCCACTGCGGCGAGCACCAGCAGGATCGGGATTGCCTTGCGCATGGCGGCTCCTCCTGACGGACCGGGGGCAAAACGGGACACCCTTCACTAGGGCAACCGCTGTGCCATGCGGTTATCGGCACGCGCCCGGGCGGCAGGTAGCCGGGATACTAAGCCAAAACCGGGGTTTTCGTGGCAATTCGCCACAAAAAGACCGCCGCCGGGGAGCGACCCCGGCGGCGGTGCGGTGTGCGCCGCGGACTCAGGTGTGTGACGGGCGCTACACCGGCTGGGACAAAGCGGACACCGGCCGTTACGTCGCGAATCAAGCCTAGACATCCCCCAGTGTTGGCCCACCTCGCGACTGACCGGTGTCCGAAAGACCCCCGGGGATGGATCTCTGCGCGTCCGAACCGCTGACCGGGTTCAACATGCGGTCCGGGCGAGAGCCGTCCCTCCATCCCACGGAGGAGTCTGAAAAGTCGGGTGTGTGTTTGTCCAAGCTAGCCGGTCGTAGAAGACGATGCGTTGTCAGTCTAGACGGGGCTCGTACCCTCGACCGGCTTCCGCGAGCCGGCTAGCTCAGAGGCTCTGCTCGGCGGTGCGCTGCCGATGTTGCGGGCTTCTTGGAGGTCCCCCCCTCCGGCGATGAAGCAGAGCACCCTGCGTGCCAGCCATGCCGCCGCGAGCGCACAATCTCCTAACTTGTTGTCACCCTGTGGCTACACAGCCACCCGCAGGGGCGCGCCCGGACCCCTTCTAACGGCCTGCAGCACACCCGGATGGAAAGGGAATATACGATTTGGCCCCGCGCAGATAAGTCGTTGCGCAGGGCCGGGTTACAGATTAAGGATTTTTATAGTTACGGGTGACGGCTGTGAGACTTCTTACTAGCCTGAAGGGTAACTAGCGGGCGGTCTCGAGCCCGTAGGCGCGGATGCGGCTGAGGAGCGTGGGATAGCTCAATCCCAGCTCGCGGGCGACGCGCGCCTTGTTGCCGTGGAACTGCTCGAGCGCCTCGGCGATGAGCTTCTTCTCGAGCTCCGAGACGCTCCGCCGCAGCGTGTGCGCCCCGCGCGCGGCGGGCTCGCCGTTCGTGGGGCCCGCGTCGTGGCCGTTCGTCGCGGCTGCCGCCTCGACGCGCGCCTCGCGCAGCTCGACCGGAAGGAGCTCCAGGCCCAGCGCGTCGCCGTCGTCCGCCAGGACGACCATGCGCTTCACGGTCTTCTCCAGCTCGCGCACGTTGCCGCGCCACTCGGTGCCGAGGAAGAGCCGCATCACCTCGGGCGTGAAGCCGCGCACGGCCTTCTCCATCTGGCGTGAGTAGAGCGCCAGGAAGTGCTGGGCGAGCACCGGGATGTCCTCGCGCCGCTCGCGGAGCGAAGGCACCCGCACGGTGATGTCGTTCAGGCGGTAGTAGAGGTCCTCGAGGAAGCGACCCTCGCGGATGCGCTCGCGCAGGTCGCCGCCCGTCGCGCAGATGACGCGCGCATCCACCTTGCGGGTGCGCGTCGCGCCGACCGGGCGGATCTCGCCGCGATCCAGCACGTGCAGCAGCTTCGCCTGCACGGACTCGGGGATCTTCTCGATCTCGTCGAGGAAGATCGTGCCGCCGGTGGCCTCCTCGAACAGGCCCGACTTGTCGCGGGTGGCGCCCGTGAACGCGCCCTGCACGTAGCCGAAGAGCTCGCTCTCGAGCAGGTGCTCGGGCAGCGCGGCGCAGTTGACCTGCACGAACGGCCGGTCGCGACGGTTCGAGGTCTCGTGCACCACCTGGGCGAACATGCCCTTGCCGGTGCCGGTCTCGCCCATGAAGAGGATGGTGGCCGAGCTGTCGGACACCTTCCGGAGCAGCAGCAGGATGCTGGCGATCTCGCGCGACTGGCTCACGACGCGCTCGGAGCCGGGCGAGGGACGCAACTGGTCGCGCAGCTGCTGGTTCTCGACGATCAGCAGGCTCCGCTGCGCCTCGACGACGGCGACGGCGGCGCTGTTCGCGAGCACGGCGAGCAGGTTCAGCTCGCGCTGCTTGAACGCCCCGAGCAGGTTGTCGTTCAGGCGATCCACGTAGACGAGGCCCACCGCCTGCGAGGGGAAGTTGAGCGGCACGCAGACCAGCGAGCCGACCCCGTCGAGCGCGTCCGCCAGCGCGCCGCTGAACCGCGGATCGGCGGTGACGCGGCTCGAGAACATCGGGCCGTTCTCGGCGAACCGGCTGCCCGCGACGGCCTCGAGCACGCGCAGCACGCGGCGGGCGCGGTCGCGCCCCAGGCCGTGCTGCGCCACCACGTCGAGGCGGCCGGGCGCCGAGGTGAACGCCACGAACCCGCGATCGCCGCCGGAGTGCTCGACCGCCAGCTTCACGATCTGCGCGAGCAGGCCGTCGACGTCGGACGTCTCCCGGAAGAGCCGGTTGGCCTCCTCGAGCGCGCGGAACTCGTTGCAGGTGGAGAGCGACACCGCCACGTACTGGCGCTCGATCTCGCGCCGGAGCGCGATCGCCCGGCCTTCGGCCTCGGCGTCGCTGCACTCGGTGAGCCACTGCTCGGCCTGCTCGAGCAGCGACAGCGCCTGATCGTAGCGCTCGCGCTCGCTCTCGAGGCGCGCGAGCGCCAGCAGGGACTCGGCCGCGAGCGGCACCACGTTCAGCTGGCGGAAGATGAGCGCCGCGCGCCGCGCGGCATCCGCGACCGGCTCGATGGCGATGCGGTTACGCACGCTCACCGACATGAGCGCCAGGTTCTCCGGCCACGCCGCGAGCGTCGTGGCCAGCTCGTAGAGCTCGCCGAGCTGCTCGAACACCTGCGCCGCGCCGCGGAGCCGCGTTTCCATGCCGCTCGCGTGGCCCTTCAGCGCGTCGAGGCGCGCGAGCTCGCGCAGGGCGATCGAGTGCTCGATGCGATCGCCCGCGGACTCCGCCATGGCCAGGCCGCGCGAGAGCTGCGTGTGCGCGTCGTCGTGGCGTCCCACGAGCCGGAGCGCCATGCCGAGCCGGATCGTGAGCTCCATGACGACATCGCCCTGGGGCGCCTGCGAGCGCGCCTCCTCGAGGGCCGGCTCGATCAGGGCCAGCGCCGCCGGCCCGTTGCCGCGGTCGATCTCGACCTCGGCGAGGAACTCGCGGGCCAGCTCCGCCTCGCGGCGGGCGCCCGCATCGGCCGCCAGCTCGAGCGCCTTCCGGTAGTGCTCCTCGGCGCGGTCCAGGTGCCGGCGCCGGCGCGCGAGCATGCCGAGCGCGAGCAGCGCCGCGGCCTCCCCGCCCGGGTGCGACAGCTCGCGCGAGATGCGCAGCGAATGCCGGAAGTGCTCGTCGGCCAGCTCCCACTGCCCGAGCCGATAGCGGATCAGGCCCAGGTTCTGATGGTGGCCGCGCATGCGGGCGAAGATCCCCTTGCGCTCGTCGATGTCGAGCGCCTGCTCGAGGCAACGCGTGGCTTCGCGCCACTCGCGCAGGTTCTTGTACACGATGCCCAGGTTGTTGAGCGCGCTCACCACGCCGTCCGCATCCTCGATGCGGCGGAACGTGGCCGCGGCGCTCTGCAGCCAGTCGATCGCCTCGTGCGGGCGGCCGCCGCGCGTGAGCGCGATGCCCATGGCGAGCGACACCTGCGCCACGATCAGGTGCTCGTCGGTGTCGCGGAGCACCTTGTAGGCGTGCATGGCGTAGCGTTCGGCGCGCCGCGGCGAACCCAGCTCGATCTGGATCATCGCCAGCCCCGCCGCCACCTGCGCGTTCAGGCGCGGATCGCCCGTGCGGCGCGCGGTCTCGCGCGCGCTCGCGGCCTCGGCGAGCGCCTCCTGCGGGCGTCCCCGGAGCAGCTCGGCGCGCGCCACGCGCAGCAGCAACCGGACCCGGTCGCCGAGCGCCGCGGGTGGCGTTCCCGCGACGGCCGCCTTGTAGGCCTCGGCCGCGTTCGCGAATGCATCCGCGGCGAGGTGGAGGTCTCCGATTGCCTCTTGCTGCGAGATCCCCGGCCGGCGGGACCCTGCAGCAGTGGAATCAGGGGGGATGGCTTTCTGCACAGTCGAACCCTCGATTACGTCACAACCCGGTGGGCGACATCGGCGGTTCGGTCCGATGCGCCCGAGCATCATCGAGAATCGCTAACCCTCACTCCATTAGGGGAAGCGTTTCGGCACGATTTCGAGCCAGGTCCGAACCATCCACTGGACTCGCAGCGCCCAATTGGTGGTGGTGGTGACCGACAGCCCGCCGCCCGTCGGGTAGGTACCCGTCTTGGGAGGCGCCACCCCACCTTGAGGCACGTCCGGCTCGCCAGAAAGCGGACCCGGCGTCGGCTTGATGAGCGTGCTGCTGTTGGAGGTCGCACCCGGACTGGGTGCCGACGCTCCGCTGGCGGCCCGCGCCTCAGTGCCGATCGCCGAGAAGATGGCGGCCGCGAGGACAAGGGTGATGAGGACTCTGCAACTCTTTCGGTTCATCATTTTGAGGCCTACTCCCTCCGACAGGGGTTCCCTCAGTGGCAAAGCATTACAGCCGGCCGGATGGAGGCGCCGGACGGGCGAAAAGTTTTTGAGGGGACCTGCAAGAACCTGTCCGGAGTATCCGCCCGTTGTGAAGAGGGCGTCAACGGATATTCTGCGCGTGATTTGCGGCTCGGGGTGCCGCCCGGGAAGGCCCGCGAGGCCCTTGCTGACCGCTATCCCGGCGGCTCGGCCGTGCGCAAAGCCTTCCATTCCTCTGCAGCGAGCCGCGCCAGGCCGTAGCGAAGCCCCTGGGTGGAGCACAGCAGCCCGGGGGCCCGGAAGCGCTCGAGCAGCCCCTCCACGACCAGCGCGCCGGTCCCGACGATGTCGGCGCGGCCCTCGCCCATGATGGGCATGGCGCGCCGTTCCGCCTGGCTCGAGCGGACGATCCGCTCGACGAGCGCCAGCACGCGCTCGCGCGGCACGTAGGCGCCCTCGAGCTGGGCGGGGTCGTAGGTCGTCATGCCGGCATCGAGCGCGGCGAGCACGGTGATGGTCCCGCCCACGCCCGCGAGCACCGCGGTGCGCTCGGGGAATGATGCACAGCCATGCATAAGTTCGTTGCGCACCCATTCCCGGGCCGCGGCGAGCTGCGGCTCGGTGGGCGGGTCGCCGGCGACGAGGCGCTCGGTGAGCGTCACGGCGCCGAACGGCAGGCTGGTCCAGCGCCCGAGCCGCTCCCCGACCCCGCTCACCACCTCGGTGCTGCCGCCGCCGAGATCGAACACGACACACTGGCTGCCGCGCGCGCTCTTGCCGAGCCCCATGACCACGGAGCGATAGACGAGCCGCGCCTCGTCGGCCTCGCTCAGGATGCGGACCGGCACGCCCGCCACCTCGCTGATCCGTTCCGCCGCCGTGGCCCCGTTGCTGGCGCGGCGGAGGGCCGCGGTGGCGGCCGCGAGCACGTGTCGGGCGCCGAGCGAGCGGGCGCGGCGCAGGAACTCGCCGACGATGCTCGCGGCGCGCTCGACGAGCTCGTCGTCCACCCGGCCGGACTCGTGGAGGCCCCGGCCCAGGCGGCACGCTTCGCCGGCGCGGGCGAGCGTCTCGAGGTCCGGCCCCCATGGCTCGGCATCGGGGATCTCCGCCACCAGCAGGCGGACCGAGTTGGAGCCGATATCTATTGCACCGAAACGCATAGGTTCTTTCGGAGAGGCTCGGGGAGAAAACTAGAGGAGATAGTCCTCGAGCTCCTGCCAGACCGGCCGGGCAGGGCTCATCGGGGCGGGGTTTTTACCAGATTCCGGGATGGCTTGTGGAGTCGGCGCTTCGGGCGCGGCGATCGGAGGGGCCGGACGCGGTGGCTGGCGGCGCCGGACGG
>DATDEX010000382.1:0-4147 GCA_036522895.1 Candidatus Eiseniibacteriota bacterium
GCGCTGCGCGGGCGGGATGCGCCAGCCCCCGCGCGTGACCTCGAGCCGCCCGCCCGCGACCGCGGCCGCGAACGCCGCGCCGTAGCGCGCGAGGAGCTCGGCCCGCTCTGGCTCGGCCAGGTCGTGGAGCACGAGTCCCGCCGCGAGACGAAGCGCCAGAAGCACGGTCTCGTCCGCGCGGGAGGCAGCGGTCTCGCGCTCGCGTTCGACCGCCGCGTCCGCGCCCCGCTCGAGCCGCGCCGCCCAGTCGCCGAGCGCGCGCGCGTTCGCGTAGCGCGTCCCCTGCCAGAGCCCGTGCGCCGAGGGGCCGAGTGAGAGGTAGTCCCGGCGGAGCCAGTAGGTGAGGTTGTGGCGGCTCTCGGCGTCCGGGCGCGACCAGTTCGAGGTCTCGTACGGGGCCATGCCGTCCGCGGCGAATCGCTCGCCGGCCTGCTCGTAGAGCTCGGCCTCGCGCTCGGGCGAAACGGTGTGCGCGGCCCCGCGCCCGACCGCGTCACCCAGGGGCGTGCCGGCCTCCGGGATGAACCCGTAGGCGGAAACGTGCTCGGGCTCGAGTGCCAGGGCCGAGTCGAGCGAGCGCGCCCAGCGCTCGGACGTGTGCCCCGGGAAGCCGAACATGAGATCGAGCGAGAGCCTGCGGAAGCCGTGCGCGCGGGCGAGCCGGAATGCCTCGACCGGCCGGCGCTCGTCGTGGAGCCGGCCGAGGGCCACGAGCTCCTCGGGGACGAATGACTGCACCCCCATCGAGAGCCGGTTCACCCCCGCCGCGGCCCACGCGTCGAGGAGCCCCGGCTTCACGGTCTCGGGATTCGCCTCGAGCGTGATCTCGGCGTCGCGTTCGAAAGTGAACGCGGCGGCGAGCGCGCGCCAGGCGCGCTGGAAATGCCGCGGAGCGATCGCCGAGGGCGTGCCGCCGCCGAAAAACAACGACGTGAACGCGACGTCGCGCGCGAGCGGCGCGAGCGAGGCGGCCTCGAGCTCGAGCGCCCCGAGCCAGCGCTCGACGGAGGCGCTCGACAGGGTCTCCTTCGAAAAATGGCAGTAGGGGCACGGCGCGGCGCAGAACGGCACGTGCACGTAGAGCGCGCGGCGCGATTCGGCGCGCGCGCGATCGCCCGGACCGTCCGCGAACGGGGGCGTCAATGGATGACCCGGAACAGGCGTTCGAAGCGGACGTGGAACAGGCCGTCCCACCACCGCGTGCCGCCCGTCGAGAAGTAGATGAACAGCGCCCGCCCCTTCACGAGGTCGAACGGAACCGTGCCCCAGAAGCGGCTGTCGTTCGAGTTGTCGCGATTGTCGCCCATCATGAACAGCTCGCCCGGCGGCACCGTGGGCGGGGCGTAGTTGTCGCGCGGCGTGTAGCCGGCCGGCTCCTCGCTCCAGTTGTCGTGCTTCACGTACGGCTCCACCGCCTTCACCCCGTCCACGTAGAGCTCCTTGTGCTTCATGACCACCGTCTGCCCGCCGACCGCGACACAGCGCTTGATGAAATCCTTGGACGGATCCTCGGGCCACTGGAACACGATCACCTCGCCCCGCCGCGGCGGGTGCAGGCCGGGCAGCCGCAGGTGCGTGAACGGCACCTTCGGACCGTACTCGAGCTTGTTGACGAACAGGAAGTCGCCCACGAGCAGCGTGTCGCACATCGACTCGGACGGGATCCGGAACGCCTGGATGACGAACGTGCGCAGGAGCAGCGTGATGACCACCGCCCACAGGATGGCTTCGATGTAGTCACGCGAGTTCGAGCGTGGGGCGAGCGAAGACGACATGGTTCTCCTTGGGCCAGGCGGTCAGCCGCGGTCCACGCGGAGGACGGCGAGAAACGCCTCCTGGGGCACCTCGACGGTTCCGACCTGCTTCATACGCCGCTTGCCTTCCTTCTGTTTCTCCAACAGCTTGCGCTTGCGCGAGATGTCACCACCGTAACATTTCGCGATCACGTTCTTCCGCAGCGCGCCCACGGTTTCGCGGGCGATGATCTTGCCCTGGATGGAGGCCTGGATCGCGACCTGGAACATCTGCCGCGGGATCAGCTCCTTCAACTTCTCGCACAGCGAGCTTCCGTAGCCATAGGCCTTGTCCCGGTGCACGATCGCGGACAGCGCGTCCACGATCTCGCCGTTCAGGAGCACGTCCAGCTTGACGACGTCGGCGGCCTGGTAGCCGGAGAACTCGTAGTCGAGCGACGCGTACCCGCGCGAGACGCTCTTCAGGCGGTCGTAGAAGTCGAGCACGATCTCGCCCAGCGGCAGCTTGTAGGCGACCCGGATGCGCTTCTCCTCGAGGTGCACCATGTCCACGAACACGCCGCGCCGGTCCTGGCAGAGCTTCATGATGTTGCCCAGGTAGTCGGTGGGCGTGACGACGTGCGCCAGCACGAGCGGCTCCTCGATGAGCTCGATGTTCTGCACCGGCGGCATCTGGCTCGGGTTGTCGACCTTCTGGAACTCGCCGTTCGTGAGCAGCACGTGGTACATCACGCTCGGCGTGGTGGCGATCAGGTCGATCTGGAACTCGCGGCGCAGGCGCTCCTGGATGATCTCCAGGTGCAGGAGCCCGAGGAACCCGCAGCGGAACCCGAACCCCAGCGCCACCGAGGTCTCCGGCTCGTAGTCGAGCGAGGCGTCGTTCAATCGGAGCCGCGCCAGGGCCTCCTTGAGCGCCGCGTACTGCTCGGCGTCGATCGGGTAGAGCCCCGAGAACACCATCGACTTGGTCTCGCGAAAGCCCGGTACCGGCTGCAGCTCCAGCTCGGCGCCGGCGATCGCGAGCGTGTCGCCGACACGCGCCTCGGCCACCGTCTTGACGCCCGCCACGACGTAGCCCACCTGCCCCGCCTTGAGCACCGGCTCGGCGTCGAGCTTGAGCCGCAGCTTCCCCACCTCGGTCACCTCGTGCTCGACCCCGGTGCTCAGGAACTGGATGCGCTCCCCGGCGCGGAGCGTGCCGTCCACGACGCGCACGAGGCACACGACGCCACGGTACTGGTCGAACTTGGAATCGAAGATGAGCGCGCGGAACGGCCGGTCCGGGTCGCCGGACGGTGGCGGCACGTCGGCGATCACCTGCTCGAGCAATGCCTCCACCCCGAGGCCGGTCTTCGCGCTGATGCGGCAGACCTTCTCGGCCGGCACGCCCGTGACGTGCTCGATCTCGAGCGCGATGTCGTCCGGACGCGCGGCCGGCAGATCCACCTTGTTGATGCAGCCGACGATGGCGAGGGCCTGGTCCTTGGCGAGGTAGTAGTTGCTCAACGTCTGCGCCTCGATCCCCTGCGAGGCGTCGACCACCAGGATGGCGCCCTCGCACGCGGCGAGCGCGCGCGAGACCTCGTACGTGAAGTCGACGTGGCCCGGCGTGTCGATGAGGTTGAGCTGGTAGGTGAGCCCGTCCCTGGCCGGGTACTCCATCGCGATGGCGTGCGATTTGATGGTGATGCCCTTCTCGCGCTCGAGGTCCATGTCGTCCAGCACCTGGGCCTTCATCTGCTGCGGCGTCAGGGTGTGCGTGAGCTCGAGCAGCCGATCCGCAAGCGTGCTCTTGCCGTGGTCGATGTGCGCGATGATGCAGAAGTTACGGATGCGGCCGAGTCTCGGGTCGCTCAAAAGGTCCACCGCAGGGCGAGGCGCACGCCGGCCCCGTCCCCGCCGCCGGTCGTGCCGGCCGGGGAGGTGCCGGCGGGGAGCGCCGGATCGTGCTTGAACTCCACGTCGAAGCCGCGGAAGTTCGCGTCCACGTACGCGTCGACCAGCGCGTAGGCGAGCACGCCGCCGAGCAGCCACTGGCGCGCGAGGCGCTGGTCGAGCCGGCTATTGTACTCGTTCACGTCCGTGTTCTCACGTGCGAGCGCGGCCTCGTACTGGACGACGTCGCTGTCCCGCAGCGCCTGTCCCGCTTGCGCGCGAGCCTGACCGATGTCCCCGAGCAGTCGATTGAGCGCGCGCTGGTCCTGAACGATCCGCGTCCCCAGCACGCCCTCGACGCCGGCAACCAGCACCGCCTTCCACCAGGCATGGTTGTGGAGCTGGCCCCAGCCCGGGACGAGCAGCGAGCGCGCCATGACGAAGCGGGGCTGCTCGTGCCACGGGTGCCGGCGCGTCGAGTCCGCGCGGGCGGGTGCGGGCGCGGCCGCGCGCACGAG
>DATDEX010000383.1:0-26320 GCA_036522895.1 Candidatus Eiseniibacteriota bacterium
CGGCGGCGCGTGCGGGTCCATGGCGGAGCAATGTGCCACAGCGCGAGGTCGCGGGACGAGGGCTTTCGCCGCCGACGTCGCCGCCCGGGGCGCGTTCGAGCCGCGCTCCACCCGCGCCCGGGGGCGTTCGGGGCGGTCTCCGTTGACACCCGGAGGCGGGCTGCGCTCCACTGCACGCTTCGTGGCGTCGCGTCGCTTGTCCAGACGCGGCCGCAACTGCTCACGCCCCACGCCCACCGGTTCCGCACCCGACTCACTTCTCCGACTCATATCCCAAGGACTCCCCGTCATGAAGCGCTTCTCGTTCACGCTGCTCGGACTCGCGCTCGCGTCCGTGGTGGCGGTGGCCGCACCCGCGCCCGCAACGAAGCCGGACACGACGAAATCCGCCGCAAAGCCCGAAGCGAAACCCGCGTCGAAGCCCGCCGCGAAGCCAGCCCCGAAGCCCGCGGAGAAGTCCGAGACGAAGTCCGAAGCGAAGTCCGAAGCGAAGTCCGCCGCGAAGTCGGCGGGGAAATCCGCGACCAAGCCGGAGTCCAAGTTGAGCGCCGCGACGTTCGCCGGGCTCAAGTTCCGCTCCATCGGCCCGGCCGTGACCTCGGGTCGCATCGTGGATCTCGCCGTCGATCCGGGCGACAAGAGCATCTGGTACGTAGCGTCCGCCTACGGCGGCGTGTGGAAGACCACGAACGCCGGCACGTCGTTCACGCCCGTGTTCGACGACCAGGGCACCGCGAGCATCGGCTGCGTGACCGTGGCGCCGTCGCGCCCGCTCACCGTGTGGGTGGGATCGGGCGAAAACAACAGCCAGCGGAGCGTTGGCTGGGGCGACGGCGTCTACCGCTCGGACGACGGGGGCAAGAGCTGGAGCAACGTGGGGCTCAAGGCGAGCGAGCACATCGGCCGCATCGTCGTGCACCCGACGAACCCGGACGTCGTGTGGGTGGCGGCACAGGGTCCGCTGTGGGCGCCGGGCGGCGACCGCGGCGTGTACAAGACCACCGATGGCGGCAAGACCTGGAAGCAGGTTCTGAAAGTCGACGAGTGGACGGGCGCCAACGAGGTCCACGTGGACCCGCACGACCCCGACGTGCTCTACGCCAGCACCTACCAGCGCCACCGCAAGGTGTGGACGTTGATCGACGGCGGCCCCGGCTCGGGGATCTACAAGAGCACCGACGGCGGCGAGACCTGGAAGAAGCTCACGAACGGGCTGCCCGCGGGCGACCTCGGCCGCATCGGGCTCGTGGTGCCCGCGCCCGAGCGGAACGTCGTCGTGGCCACGGTCGAGGCCGGGCCCGACCAGCGCGGCACGTATCGCTCCGAGGACGGCGGCGCGAACTGGGAGAAGGTGAACGGCTACCTGAGCTCGAGCCCGCAGTACTACCAGGAGCTGTTCGCGGATCCGACCGTGAAGGGCCGGCTCTACATGATCGACACGTTTCTCCAAACGAGCGACGACGGCGGCCGCACCTGGCGGCGCGCGGGCGAGTCGCACAAGCACGTCGACAACCACCTCGTGTGGGTCGATCCCGGCGACCCGCGCCACCTGCTCGTGGGCTGCGACGGCGGGCTCTACGAGAGCTTCGACCGCTGCTCGACGTGGAACTTCTTCCCGAATCTGCCGATCACGCAGTTCTACAAGGTCGACGTGGACAACGATACGCCGTTCTACAACGTCTACGGCGGCACGCAGGACAACGCCACGTGGGGCGGGCCGTCGCAGACGACGAACGACAACGGCATCCGCAACTCGGACTGGTGGACGGTCGTGGGCGGCGACGGCTTTCAGCCGCGCGTCGACCCGACCGATCCGAACGTGGCCTACGGGCAGTACCAGCACGGCGAGCTGTTCCGCTTCGACCGGAAGAGCGGCGAGCGCGTCGACATCCAGCCTCAGCCCGAGCCGGGCGAGCCCGGCAGCCACTGGAACTGGGACAGCCCGCTCATCGTGAGCCCGTTCTCGCACACCCGGCTCTACTTCGCCTCGCAGCGGCTCTACCGCACGGACGACCGGGGCGACTCGTGGAAGGCGGTGAGCCCGGACCTCACGCGCCAGATCGACCGCAACAGGTTGAAGGTGATGGGCCGCGTCTGGAGCATCGACGCGGTCGCGAAGAACGCCTCGACGAGCTTCTACGGCAACATCGTGGCGCTCGACGAGTCGCCGCTCCAGGAGGGCCTGCTCTACGTGGGCACCGACGACGGCCTCGTGCAGGTGAGCGAGGACGCCGGCGCGCACTGGCGCCGGCAGGACTCGTTCCCCGGCGTGGGCGAGTTCGCCTACGTCTCGCGCGTCGTGGCGTCGCGGTTCGACAAGCACACGGTGTACGCCACGTTCGACCGCCACAAGATGGGCGACTTCAAGCCCTACGTGCTCGCGAGCACCGACCTGGGGCGGTCGTGGCACAGCATCGCCGGCGACCTGCCGGCGAACGCGAGCGTCTACAGCTTCGTGCAGGACACGAAGGACGCCGACCTGCTGTTCGCGGGCACGGAGTTCGGGCTCTACTTCACGCCGGACGGCGGCAAGCGCTGGTTTAAGTTGAACGGCGGCCTGCCGATCCAGTGCATCCGCGACGTGACGATCCAGCGCCGCGACGACGACCTCGTCGTGGCCACGTTCGGGCGCGGCTTCTACATCCTCGACGACCTCTCGCCGCTCCGCGCGCTCGACACGGAGACGAAACTATCGCAGGAGGCGGTGCTGCTGCCGGTGCGGAAGGCGCTCCTCTACGTGCCGGCCTCGCCGCTCGGCGGGGCGGGGAAGGCCGAGCAGGGCGAGCGCTTCTTCAGCGCCGAGAATCCACCGCTCGGCGCGACCTTCACGTACTACTTGAAGGACGGCTACAAGTCGATCCGCGAGCGCCGCCAGGCCCGTGAGAAGGATCTCGAGAAGGCGGGCGCCGACACGTTCTACCCGCCGTGGGACAGCGTGCGGGCCGAGGCGCGCGAGGAGGCCCCGACCGTGCTCCTCACCGTGACCGACGCGCAGGGCGCGGTCGTGCGCCGCCTCACCGGGCCGGCGGGCGCGGGATTCCACCGGGTGAGCTGGGACTTCCGCTGGCCCGATCCCGCCCCGGCGTCGCTCACCCCTCGCCAGCGCGGGGACTTCGACGACGCGGGCGGCGGGCCGCTCGCGGCCCCCGGCACTTACAAGGTTCAGCTCGCGAAGCGCGTGAACAGGGTCGCCACCGACCTCGGACCCGCGCAGAGCTTCGTGTGCGAGCCGCTCGCGCGCACGACGCTGCCCGCGCCCGACCGCGCGGCGCTCGCCGCGTTCCAGGCCAAGGTGGCGCACCTCGAGCGCGCCGTGCAGGGGACGCAGCGCGTGCTGGGCGAGGCGCAGGAGAGCGCCCAACTGTTGAAGAAGGCGCTCGACGACACGCCCTCGGCGGCGGCGGTGGCGCTCCGCGCCCAGGCCTCGCAGGCGCTCGACCGGCTGCGCGACCTGTCCATCGTCCTGAACGGCGACAGCGAGATCCGGAGCCACGAGGAGCCGACGCCGCCCTCGCTCTCGGATCGCATCGACCGGGTGGTGGGAGGGAGCTGGACCTCGACGAGCGCCCCCACCGCCACGCACCAGCGCGCCTACGAGATCGCGTCCAGCTCGCTCACCCGCGTGATCGCCGACCTGCGCGGCGTGCTCGACGGGCTGCGCGCGCTGGGCGAGAAGGCCGAGGCGGCCGGCGCGCCGTGGACGCCGGGCCGCATCCCCGACTGGAAACCGGAGTGAGCGCGCGCCCCCAACCCCCACCGACCGGAGAGACCCATGGCCAAGCCGACCCACGCCGACGCTGAGCTGTTGCTCCACCTCTACGAGATCCGTCGCGAGCCCGAGCTCCGCCGCTCGCGTGCCTGGCTCCTCACGGAGTTCAAGTCCACGACCTGGGCGGAGGTCAAGTCGCGCTATCTGTCGCACACCGACGAGGACCGCTGGTTCCGGATGGCGACGTCGTACTGGGAGATGGCGGCGACGATGGTGAATCGCGGCACGCTCCACGCCGAGCTGTTCTTCGATCACACCGGCGAGGACATCGCGACCTGGGAGCGCATCAAGGGCGTGATCCCCGACGCGCGCGCCGACATCCGGCCCACGTACCTGATGCAGTTCGAAAAGCTGGTGGCCGCGCACCAGGCGTACCGCAAGAAGACGAATGCGGCCGCGGTCGGCGGGGCGCGTGGCCCTGCGGCCGCGCCCCGTGCCGGCGCCCGGAAGTCGCGGCGCTGATGTCGTCCACGTTCGGCCACCTGTTCCGCGTCACCACGTTCGGGGAGTCGCATGGCCCCGGCGTGGGCGTGCTGGTGGACGGCATGCCGCCGGGCTTCCGGGTCGACGCCGAGTCCGTTCAGTTCGAGCTCGATCGCCGGCGTCCCGGCCAGAGCGCGATCACCACCCAGCGGCAGGAGGCGGATCGGGTCGAGATCCTCTCGGGCGTGTTCGAGGGTTTGAGCCTCGGCACGCCCATCGCGATGCTCGTCCGGAACACCGATCAGCGCTCGAAGGACTACGACGCGCTGAAGGAGGTGTTCCGGCCCGGGCACGCGGACTACGCCACGTTCGAGAAATACGGCGTGCGTGACCATCGCGGCGGCGGCCGCTCGTCGGGGCGGGAGACCGTCGGCCGCGTCGCGGCCGGGGCGCTGGCCAAGGCCGCGCTCGCCACGGCGGGCGTGAACGTTTTCGGCGGCACCGTGCGCGTGGGGAGCGTGGTGGCGACCGACCGCGACTGGTCGCTCGTGGAATCGAACCCCGTGCGCTGCCCGGACGCCGACGCGGCGCGGCTGATGGAGGCGCTCATCGAGAAGGCGCGGGACGAGCGCGACTCGGTCGGCGGCGTGGTGGAGCTGGTCGCGCGCGGCGTGCCCGCGGGCTGGGGCGACCCGACCATGGACAAGCTCGACGCGCGCCTCGGGGCGGCGATGCTGTCGATCCCGGCCACGAAGGGCGTCGAGATCGGGGGCGGCTTCGCGATGACCGAGCGGCGCGGCTCCGAGACGAACGACGTGTTCGACGGCGAGCGCTACGTCACGAACTTCGCCGGCGGCATCTCGGGCGGGATCTCCAACGGCAACGAGATCGTGGTGCGCGTCGCGGTGCGACCGGCGACGAGCATCGGCAAGCCGCAAGAGATGGCGCGAAAGGGGGGCGGCACCGAGGTGCGCGCGATCGAGGGGCGCCACGACCCCTGCATCTGCCCGCGCGTCGTGCCGGTGGCGGAGGCCATGCTGGCGATCACGCTGATGGACGCGTGGCTCCGGCAGCGGGCGCTCCGCGGGCGGGGGAAGTAGCGGGTTCGCGGGTGCTGCGCGCGGCGCGCCTCTCGTGCCGTTGGTTTTCCGGCGCGCGCGGGAATCCTAGCGGCCGTGGGAGGTCCTGAACGCCCCCTGGCGAAGGGTACCGTTCGAGGGTTCCAGCTCGAGCGCCGCCTCATACGCGCGATGCGCCCGCGATTGGTCGCCCAGTTGCTCCAGGAGAGGCGCAATCTCGGCGTCGATGTGCGGCGCTTCCCCGTTCCGACGGGCGCGTTCCAGGTTCTCGATTGCAGACCGCCAACGTTTTTCGGCCTGGTCGAGCTGAGCCAGCCGCGTAAAGAAGAGCGGCACCAGCAAGTCCACGCGATGGGCCGCGATCAGGTGCGCTCGGGCCGATTCCCAGCGTCCCTCCAGCATGTCCAGCGTGGCGAGCATGCTGTGCGCACTGGAGTTCGCCGCGGATTCGCCGACCATCCGATCGAGTTCCCGGCGCAGATCCTCCGCAACTTGTTGATCGCCGGCGACCCGGGTTCCGAGTGTGCCGAGGCGCTCCATCCCGCCCGGAACGATTCTGTACGCAAGCGAGTTCGCGATCCCATCGAAGCGACCATGCCGGAGCACGTAGACCGCGGCGACGTCGTCCACGAAAACCATGGACCAGGTCGAGTCGGCATCGAGAAAGTTCAACAGGTTGTCGCCGCGCGCATGCATGCGTTTGACGATCGCCACCTCGAACTGGTACTCGCGCGCCGCCCGTCCCCAGACCCCGCGATCGCTCATCGCCGCCGCGTACTCGAGCCGGATGCGCGGCGTGCCGGACTGGTGAATATCCATGAACGGAAGCCGATCCCGCTCCGGCCAGAATCGCCACAGCAGGTATCCGCCGAGCTCGAAGTGATTGAAGATTCGGCCACGGATTCCATGCCGGACCATGAAATCGCATGCCCCCACCGGGGTGGAAAGCGGGTCGACGCCGATGCCGAGTCGAAGCTCGCGTCGCGACCATTCCGGAACGGAGACGAGAACGCAGAGCGCTGAGATCGTGGCGGCTTCGAGCCAGCGCGGAACGTGACGCTTCGCGAGCCAGCGCTCCTCGACGGCCCATGCCAGGTCGCGGCCCAGGAACACGGCAGCGACCACCGCCCACGTCCCTACGAACCGTTGATTGAAAAGGGCCAGCGCCGTGAACACCCCCCACAGCGTCGCCTCCACGGCGTCTCCAACACGCGACGCCCCGCGCCACAGCTGGAGGGCCGGCCACACGAACATGAGGATCAACAGGCCGTCGCGGGCGTGGAACGGCCAGTCGATCCCGTGCAGCTCGGCGATCGTCGTGAACAACGGCTCGTGACGCCACTCGAAGAAGTACTGAATGGGTTGCGCGAGCGCATGCCAGCCAAATGGGTTTACGAAGCACGCAGCCGCAGCACCGAGCGCGGTCATGGCGAGATTGCGCTGAACTTGGCGCCCCCGGCCGGACGGTCTCGGCTGTGGTGTCGCCCACGGCATCAGGTAGGCGCCGAGGAGGACGAAGCTCAGAAAGTAGGAGATATGGGCGTTGGCCCAGACCATCGAGAGTGGAATGATCCAGCGCGTCCGGTCCGGTCCACCGCGTCTCCGTGACTCCAGCACGCAGAGCTCGATGGCGAGAATCAGCGTCGAGAGCGTCTCCGGGCGCACCTGTGTGCGCACCCGGTAGACCAGACCGCAGACCGCGATCACGAGCAGCGGAGCGAGGCTGCGGGCACCCATCCTTCGGGCGGTCAGGAGACACGTCGAGAACACCGCGAGGACCGTGAGCCAGCGCCAGACGAAGAGACCGGTGATGCCCGCGGTCGCCCAGAACGGCCAGAGCAGCATGCAGAAGAGCCACGAAGGCAGCGTTTCCGGTGTGCCGTACGTGGGCCACGACCACAAGTGCGTCCCGGGGATTGTTCGGAGCGCCCAGATCGCCTTGCCGACCGCCAAGTGCTCCCAGACGTCCGAATCGTTGAGCTGGAACGTCGTCGAGGTCACGAGGCATGCGGCAAGGATTGCGCCGGCGACCCAGTCGGGCGACTTTCCCGGTCTCGCGAAAGCCCCCGGTCGTAATGCGAATGGGTGGCGCATCAACGGTTAGTACACAGTGCCGCTTTCGGCAGTTCCGGCAGTTCGAGCGAGCCCGCTCCAAGCCACGCACCACTTGCCGCGTGACGAGCGGCGGCGGCGGCGCTACGCTCAGGGGGCGAGGTTGGTCGCGGGCCGCTGTGACCGAGTCCAATCGTCCAGAAGGGTCAAGCGTGATGACTTTGAAGCGACGCGCCCCCATTCCGATGTTGGCCTGCACGCTGTGCACTCTGCTGCTCGCGGGCCCCTCGCGCGCCGGCCTTTACAACGTGACCGATCTCGGGAGCCTCGGCGGAGTGCAGGGGAGCGGCGCCTACGCCTTTTCCGATGGCGTCGCGGTGGGCTACTCGTTCGTTCAGGTCACGGAATCCGTGCACGCCATGATCAACGACCATGGCACGGTGCTCGACCTCGGGACCCTGGGCGGCTCGCAGAGCCTCGCGCGCGCCGTCAACGTGTGGGGCGACGTCGTGGGCTGGGCGTACCCGCCGGGGCTCAATATCCAGCGCGCGTTTCTCTGGCACCAGGGCGTGATGACGGATCTGGGCACGTTCGGCGGTCCGATAGCCGACGCACACGGGATCAATGACGCCGGGTTGATCGTGGGCTCCGCCTTCAACGCCGAGGAGCATGAGCGCGCGTTCTGGTGGAAGGACGGAGTCATGCACGACATGGGCTCGCTCGGCGGAACGGGTAGCCGGGCGCTCGCCGTCAACGCGGCGGGCGACATCTCGGGCTGGGGGTCGACCGAGGGCGACAACGAGATCCACGCATTCTTGAGCAAGCCCGGGAGCCCGCTCTACGACCTCGGCTCGCTCGGCGGACCGGCGAGCTACGGCTGGGACGTCAACAACGCAGTGCATGTCTGTGGCTGGTCCCTGCTCAACTTCGTCGGCCCAGAGTCGCGCGGCTTCTTGTGGGCGGACGGGATCATGAAGGCGCTCGGCACGCTCGGCGGCATCTACAGCTCGGCATTCGGCTTGAACGATTTCGACCAGGTCGTGGGCACGAGCACGCGCGCCGACGGGGTGGAAGCTGCGTTTCTCTGGAGCCACAATCAGATGGTGGACTTGAACACGCTACTCGTGCCGGGAGCCGACTGGTTCCTCGCCTCGGCCTGGGACATCGATCAGGCCGGCGACATCGTCGGCGAGGGCGTCCGCCCGAACGGGGATCACCGCGCGTTCCTGCTCACGCCCGTGGGCGGCGCCGGCGTGCCGCCCGGCACCGCGAGCGCGGCGCTGCGCTTTGCCGGGGCATCGCCGAACCCGGCGCGGGAGGGATCGCGCTTCGGCTTCGGCCTGCCGCGGGCCGGCCGCGCGTCGCTCGTGCTCCACGATCTCTCCGGGCGTGCCGTGCGCGGGCTCGCGGCCGGCTGGTTCGCGGCGGGCGAGCAGTCCGTGGCGTGGGACGGACGCGACGACCGCGGCGCCCGGCTCGCTCCCGGGGCCTATTTCGCGCGACTCTCGACCGAGCAGGGCACGCTGGCGCGGCGCTTCGTCGTCGTTCGGTAGCCTCGCCGGGGGTGCGGCGGCGGTTCCATTGACCCTCGCAACTCTCGGGTGCTACGCTCGTTGCCGCTTCGACGCTGCACGATCCCGGAGGCAAACTTGCGCGATTCGCTTCGGACCTATCGCTGGTACTGGCGCGCCCTCTGGCGCGGCCGGGAGATCGCGTTCGTCCGTTGACGATTCCACGCTGACGATCTCCCAGCCCATGCCGGATGGCGTGGGCTTCTTGTTTTGAGGAGCCGCCCCGATGCTCGTGATCCTGAAGCCCGCGACCCCCGAGGCCACCGCCGCCGACGTGGCGACGCGGCTGCGTATGGCCGGGCTCTCGGTGCACCGCACCGAGCACGACGGCCGGGTGCGGATCGCGGCCGTGGGCGAACCGGGCGCCGTGGACTGGGCGCTCGTCGAGCAGTGGGCCGGCGTCGAGTCGGTGGCGAAGCTCGTCCGCCCGTTCAAGCTCGCGAGCCGGGCGTTTCATCCCCACGACACCGTGATCACGGTGGGAAAGGTCGCGATCGGGGGCGCGCAGCTGGCGATCATGGCGGGCCCGTGCTCGGTGGAGGGCGAGGAGCAGGTTTTCACGATCGCGAAGGCGGTGGCGGCCGCGGGGGCCACGGTGCTGCGCGGCGGAGCGTACAAGCCGCGGACTTCCCCTTACGCGTTCCAGGGCCTGGGCGAGGAGGGCTTGAAGCTGCTGCGCCGCGCCGCGGACGCTTACGGGCTCGCGGTCGTGAGCGAGGTCATGGAGCCGCAGCTCGTGACGCTGCTCGCGCGCTACTCGGACATCCTCCAGGTCGGCGCGCGCAACATGCAAAACTACGCGCTGCTGCGCGAGGTGGGGCACAGCGACAAGCCGGTGCTCCTGAAGCGCGGGCTCTCGAGCACGATCGAGGAGTGGCTGCTCTCGGCCGAGCACGTGATGGCGCAGGGGAATCGCCAGGTGATCCTGTGCGAGCGCGGCATCCGCACGTTCGAGACCTACACGCGCAACACGCTCGACTTGAACGCGGTGCCGGTGGTGAAGGAGCTCTCCCACCTGCCGGTGATCGTGGACCCGTCGCACGGCACCGGCATCCGCGACAAGGTGGCCCCAATGGCGCGCGCCTCGATCGCCGCGGGCGCGGACGGGCTCATCATCGAGGTCCACCACGACCCGGACCGCGCCCTCTCCGACGGAGCCCAGTCGCTCAAACCCGACCAGTTCACCGAGCTAGTACGCCAGATCCGCACGATCGCCGAAGTGCTGGGCCGGCGGGTCTAGGGGATCCGAGAGCTTCCCGGAGGGTGTGGCGGGGAAGGTGTCCCAATCGCCTCTTCAGGTAGGAGCCCCGGCGGAGAGGCCCCTCTCGATGTGGCGGCGTCGAGAGGCCTGCGAGAGCCATGGATGGCGAAGCAGGCCGAACGCCGAGCGAGGAGGCCGCAGGAAGCGGCCGACGAGCGTTCGCCTCATCGAGAGGGGCCTCTCTGCCGGGGCGCGCCCAGGGGGGGGTGCAGGTCCCCGAGCACACCACTGCAGGTGGTCGCCATCCGGAGCCAGCAACAGCCCCGAGTGGACCCACGGTAACCAGTCGTTGACAGCCATTATTGCGGGATGTAATCGTTTACACAGCCGGGCGGGAGGGAGCCCAGTCTCCCGCCGCACGGCCCGTGTGCGAACTTCTCACGCCCGTGGCCCAGATGGCCGCGCCGCAACGTGAGACCCGCGCTCGCCGAACCCCTACACCACATCACTCGTTCACGGATCGAGGAGGTTCGCACCATGAAGCGTGTCGCACTGCTTGCTGCCCTGAGCCTGGCGTCGCTCACGCTCGCCACCGGCGCCGGGGCCCAGCCGCCGCGCCAGGATGTCTATTGGGCACGCTCGACCGCGGGCGCGCCGATCGTGCTCGACGGCATCTTGAACGAGCCCGCGTGGGCCAAGGCCGAGACGAAGGTGATCGACTGGGGCACCGACACCGGCATTCCCGGTGGCGGGTACAAGCCGGAAGGTGGCTTCCTCCCCACGGACCCGACGCACGCGACCGTCAAGTTCCTCACGGTGGGCAACTTCCTGTACATGGGCATCGTGCTGCCGGACAAGTCGATCGGCGGCTCCATCAACTTCAATCGCTTCGACGGCCTGCTCATGTCGCTCAAGGATCACTCGGCGCCAACCCATCCCGCGCCGCCGGGGGAGTATTTCTACGTCTGGTGGGACAACGATCCCGCGAGCCACGACCCGCAGCCGATCGGTCGCCAGCCGGCGTTCGCCGGCGGGCAGTTCGCCGCGAACCCCTCGTACACGCCGCGCACCGCGGCGCAGATCGCGGCCTGGGACGCGGTGACGATCGTGCACGGGCTCGCGAACTCCGACACGCTCCAGGACACCGACTGGACCGTGGAGATGAAGTTCGATCTCACGCCCATCGGCTACGACATCACGAAGCCCGGGGGTGACATCGTCGAGTTCAACCTGTCGATCTACGACTGCGACAACTACTGGCCGCTCGTGCCGATCAACCTGGCAGCGAATCGCGTCTGGTGGCAGGGTCCGTGGGGCAACGCCGCCGGGTACAACGAAGTCCGCCTCATGTGCAACCCCAGCGTCACGATCAACTCGCCCAGCGTGCCGTACGTGGGCCCCGAGGTGATCGTCCCGAACGGTCACACGTTCCCGGCCCCGGTCATCGACGGCAGCCTGTCCGACGCGGTCTGGTCGCACGCCTCGCACGTCGACATCCGCTACGGCGACGACGCGCTGCGGAACACCTACCCGGGCGTGCTCAAGTGGCGCGGCGGACAGTTCCAGCCGACGGTCAACGGCGGGCAGGCCGCGGTGCTCGATCCGGGCGACGCCACCGTGTACTACTTCTTCCGCGACGACTCGCTCTACTTCGGCTTCGACGTTCGCGATGCCGTCGTGCAATCCGTCGCGCTCACCGACCGCATGGACGGCTTCGTCGTCGGCGTCTACGACCGGACGGCGCGCGAGCCGTTCGACAACACGCTGCAGCCGCACCGGCTTACGTTCGACGTGAGCCCCACGGGCACGGCCCGCACGGCCGATTACCTCACCACCCTCGTCAACAACGGCGGCGCGCGCGTGAAGCTCCAGCTCAAGCCGGGCACGACGATCGACACGACCGGGGTCGACGTGGACCAGGGCTATACCGCCGAGCTGGTGATCGATCTCACGAAGATCGGCTACCCGTCCGGGCGCGGGGACGGCCTCGTGTTCTTCAACGTGAACCTCTACGACGGCGACTCGTTCACGCCGTTCACCGACAGCTACGGCACGCGCACGTGGTGGGGGTCCGAATACGACAACACCTGCTGCCCGCCGTGGGGCTACATGGACCCGCTCGAGAACGTGCTCACGAGCGTCCCGCCGACGGATCCGGGCGGCAACGGCTACGTGCTGCTCTCCGCGGCGCCGAACCCGTTCCGCTCCGCCATGAAGCTGCGGTACCGTTTGCCCTCGGCGTCCAGCGTGCAGCTCGACGTCTTCGACCCGCAAGGGCGCGTCGTCCACAGCCGGGCGCTCGGCGTCCAGGCCGCGGGGGAGCAGTCGGCCGGCGTGTTCGGGTTCCAGGGCCGGACCGGCGTCTACCTCTATCGCCTGCGCATGAGCGACCCCAAGTCGGGCGCGGAGCGCGCGGCACTCTCCGGTCGCATGCTGGTGGTCAGGTAACGACAGTCGCATCGCGGCCGCCGGCGGCGGGTAGCCACGCCGCCGGCGGCCGTGTGGAGGCCGGAAACACGTGCTGCGGGACCGAAAGCGCGAGGGAGGCAGTCACCCGGCGGGTTGCCGCGTGCTTTGGGTCGCGAGCCTGCTGATGTGGAGTCTCGCGTGCGGGCCCCTCGACGCGTACGCGGGAACGTCGGGCCGGATCGCCGGGCGGATCCTCGACGCGAAGAAGCAGCCGCTCGCCGGGGTCACGGTCGGCATGATCGGCGTCCGGCTCGGGGCGATGACCGACGAGGCCGGCCAGTTCAACATCATCAACATCCCCGCGGGCGCCTACGCCGTGCGCGCGAGCCTGGTCGGCTACCGGGCGGTCACCACGACGAACGTCCTCGTCTCGGCCGACGAAACCACCCGGCTCGACCTCACGCTCGAGGAGGCCCCGGTCCAGATGACCGAGGTCGTGGTCACCGCGCGGCGGCCGGTCGTCGAGGTGAACCGCACGAGCACGGTGGCGATCGTGCCGCGCGAGCAGATCCAGAAGCTTCCGGTTCAGGAACTTCAGGACGTGGTGAACCTCCAGGCCGGCGTCGTGGACGGGCACTTCCGCGGCGGCCGCCAGAACGAGGTGCAGTACCAGGTCGACGGGGTGAGCGTGAACAACGCGTTCGACAACTCCAACTCGGTCCGCCTCGACCGCTCGCTGCTCGAAGAGGTACAGGTGGTGAGCGGCACGTTCGACGCCGAGTACGGCCAGGCCATGAGCGGGGTGGTGAACGCGGTGCTCCGCCGGGGCGGCGAACACTTCGACTGGGACGGCGAGGCGCTCGCGGGCGGGTTCGTGTACTCGAGCACGAGCCGCGGCCAGGCGCTGGACTTCCGCCCCGCGGCCAAGCAGGACTACCAGTTCACGGTCTCCGGCCCGACGTTCCTGCCGAAGACCACGTTCCTCGCGAACCTCAGCCGGCACGCGGCCGACGATGCCACCTACGGCGTGCGCCGCTTCACCCCGGCCCGCACCCCCGACGGGAGCCCCGCGAGCAAGGTGAGCGCTCCGGACGGCGACGGCGACAACGTGCCGCTCCACCGCTCGCGCGAGTGGTCGGGGATCCTCAAGCTCACGAACCGCAAGTTCGCGAACATGGAGTTCTCGTACCAGGCGCTCGCGAACGCCGTGGACGCGCACAACGCGCCTTGGTCGCTCCACCTCCTGCCGGACGGCGGGACGCGACAGCGGACGCTCAGCGTGGTGCAGGGGCTGTCGTTCACGCACACGCTGAGTCCCAAGCGCTACTACGAGGTGGACCTTCGCCAGAACTACTACGACTTCCGCGACATGGCGTTCGACGACGTCAACGACCCGCGCTACGACCAGTACGGCCCGCTCACCGGGCTCAGCGGCTACGATTTCCAGAACCCCGTCCAGGGTGTGGACTTCAATCGCTTCCAGCTCACCACGAACGCATTCCTCGCCAAGGGCACGTTCGTGAACCAGCTCTCCACCTCGCACCAGTGGAAGCTCGGCGCCGAGTACCAGGCGCCGCTCATGCGCTTCGGGGCGCCGGGCGCGCTGTTCATAGGCGTCATCCCGGGGACGGGCCAGACCGGGCTCGTCCGCACCGAGCGGCCCCGGCCGGAGTTCCTGCCCGTGTTCGCATCGGGCTACGTGCAGGACCAGCGGGAGTGGAACGAGGTCATGTTCCGGATCGGCGCGCGCGCCGACTGGTTCGACGCCCGCACCACGCTGCCGAGCGACCTCGCGAACCCGGCCAACAGCATCGCCGGTGTGCCGCAGGCCCACCCGCAGGCCACGAGCAACAAGCTCACGCTCTCCCCGCGGATCGGCGTGTCGTACCCGGTGTCGCCGAACGCCGCGCTCTACTTCGCGTACGGGCACTTCTACCAGTACCCGCCGATGCGCGACATGTTCAGCAACTCCGACTACACGGTGCTCGCCGACCTGGCGGCCGCGGACGACATCCAACGCAAGGGCATCCTCGGCAACCCGGACATCCGGCCCCAGCGCACGGTCCAGTATCAGATCGGCATCAAGGACGCGCTCACGCCGGATCTGGGGGTCGACTTCAACGCGTTCTACAAGGACATCCGCGACCTGCTCGGCGTGCAGTTCGTGTCCACCTACAACGGCGCCCAGTACGTGCGGTTCACGAACGTCGACTACGGCAGCGTGGTGGGCTTCACGCTGCAGGTCGACCACCGCGCGCTCGGCCCCGTGACGGTGGCGGCGGACTACACCTGGCAGCTGGCGCTCGGCAACTCCAGCGACCCCGACGAGACCTTGAACCGCGCCGCGGCGGGGCAGGACCCGCTCCCGCGCCAGATCCCGTTCAACTGGGACCAGCGGCACACCTTGAACCTCACGCTCAGCACCGGCGCCGCCAACGGTTGGTCGGGCAGCACGATCGTGCGCTTCGCGAGCGGGCAGCCGTACACGCCGCAGCTCGACAACGCGGTGGCACTGACCCAGAACTCCGCCCGAAAGCCGATCGGACTCACCGCCGACCTTCGCGCCGAGCGGCCGGCAAGATTGTGGGGCGCGCCTGCCACGGCGTTCGTCCGTGTGTTCAACGCGTTCGATTCGCGCTTCTTCAACGGCTTCGTGTTCCCGAGCAGCGGCAGGCCAGACTACACGCGCTTCCCCCTGACCGAGGGCGCGCAGTTGGAGGATCCGACGCGTTTCAACGCGCCGCGCCGGATCGAGGTGGGCGTGACGTTGCGCGCGGAGAAGGCCCGATGAAGCGCTCGCGAGGCTCACCGTACGGTCGCGTTACTGCCGCATTCCCGGCCTGCCCGCCGCCGGCGCTCCTGCTGCTCGCGGTCGTCCTGCCCGTGTATGCGGCGGCTCAAACGCCGGTCCCGGTGGTGCCCAAGCCGGAGCGCGGCCAGATCGGCGCCGAGCGGCCCGGCACGCACGACGCCGCCAACATCCGCACCGTGTTCCACAACTTCGGCATGGTCGGCGATTACCCGGACGCCAACCCGCAGGGCGTGGACCTGTCCATCTTCCACTCGGTCGAAGTCCCGAAGGGCACGGGGATGAACTACAGCGACGGCATCACGCCGTTCGTGCTCGCCAAGGTGCGCCTCCTGAATGGGCAGGACGCCTACATCATGGAGACCGGCTACCGCGAGCGGCAGGCCCAGAGCCCGTACACCGAGCGCATCATGCGGTTCGAGCCGCGGCCGGGATACTTCGAGCCCGACCCCGCGAAGAACGTCGGCCGCTCGGTCGCCATCAGCAGCGACCCGCGCACCTGGCCCGCGTCGTGGCCTGACAAGGCGAACGTGCCGGACGATCCGGGCTGGCCAGGATCGTGGGACGGCTACTTCGGGAAGCGCCCCGCGGCGGACCAGGAGAGCTACACGGTCATGGACGACGACTTCTACGATGGCTGGAAGCCGTTCTGGTACCCGGATTCGCGCGACACCACCCGTCAGGGGCTGGGACTACGGATCGGCGTGCGCGGGTTCCAGTGGGCCAATCCGCAGGCCGGCAACGTGATCTTCTGGCACTACGACATCACCAACGAGGTCACCACCGAGTACAACGACAACATCGTGTTCGGCCTCTACATGGACTCGGGCGTGGGTGGCCCGCTGCTGTCGTGCGACGGCATCTTCGAGTCCGACGACGACAACGCGTTCTTCGACAAATCGAGCGGGCTGAACCTCGTCTACACCTACGACAACCACGGGACCGGTCGCGACCTGCGCAGCAATTGCAGCCCGACCGGGTATCTCGGCTACGCCTACCTCGAGACCCCTGGCAACCCGTTCAACGGCATCGACGACGACGAGGACGGCATCACCGACGAGCGCCGCGACAGCGGCCCCGGGACGCTCATCAGCGGGCAGCAGGCGATCCTCGACTACGTGGTCGCTCACTACGACACCGCGAAGTTCGTCGCCAAGTACGGCCGGATCCAGAACCGCCCGGCCTACCGCGCTGGACAGTGGTGGACCGGTGACGAGGACATGGACTGGGTCGCCGAGCTCAACGACGTCGGCGCCGACGGGGTCAAGGACACGCACGACACCGGCGAGGGCGACGGCATCCCGACCTCGGGCGAGCCGAACTTCGACAAGACCGACCTCGATGAATCCGACCAAATCGGGCTCACCGGCTTCAAGTTCAATCGCATCGCGGTCGGGCAGGGAAACCAGGACCCGACCACGGACGGCGTGCTCTTCTACACCGAGACGCAGAACTGGCCGGAGCGGCTCTATCGCAAGTTCACCGACCCCGACCCGGCCGCGCGGTTCGAGCCGAGCGCGCTCGCGAACAACTACAACATCGCGTTCCTGTTTGCCTCGGGCCCGTTCAAGCTCAAACCCGGGCAGACCGAACGTTTCAGCCTCGCGCTCGCCTACGGCGGCGACCTCGACGAGCTCCGCGGCACGGTGCACACCGTGCAGCAGATCTACACCGCCAACTACCAGTTCGCGGTGCCGCCGACGCGGCCCATCGTGACCGCCGAGGCCGGTGACCACACGGTGCGGCTCACCTGGGACGACGCTGCCGAGCGCAGCATCGACCCGGTCTCGAACGTGCAGGACTTCGAAGGCTACCGCGTGTACCGCTCCACCGACCCCGACTTCCGCGACGCCCGCATCATCACCAACGGTACGGGATCCAACGTCATCGGGAACGGCCGGCCGATCGCCCAGTTCGACCTGGTCGACGGGCGCAAGGGCTTCACCCGGAAGCTCGTGGACGGCGTGGCCTACAACCTCGGTAACGATTCCGGCATCGAGCACACCTATGAGGACGACAATGTCGTGAACGGGCAGGACTACTACTATGCGGTCTGCGCTTACGACTTCGGATTCGACCCGGGTCCCGAGCTCGACTCGCTCGCGTTCTACCCGTCCGAGAACTCCTACTCGATCTCGCGCACGCTGCGGGGAGGCACGATCTTCCCCACGAACGTCGTGCACGTGCGGCCTAACCCGCGCGTGCCGGGGTTCGAGCGCGCCCACGTGACGCAGGCCACGCACGTCGCCGGCCGCGGCTCGGGCACCGTGGCGCTCGAGGTCGTGAACTCCCCCCAGGTCCCGGCCGGGCACCGGTTCCACATCCAGTTCGACGGCCAGTCGCCCGACACCGTGCGCGCCACCCGCTACTCGATGGTGGACAGCACGTCGAACACCGTCTGGTTCCGCACCGGGAACGACTTCTCGGGCAGCGGGCGCGGCCCGGTGGGCGCCGGGATCCTGCCGATCGTGACCAGCCCGCCGATCACCAGTGTGGATTCGGCCGGGTTCGATCGGGGCTCGGCGACGAATGCGAAGCTCACCGTGGTCTACGAGCCCGGACGTCCGGTCGTGCTCAAGCGGCCGGGGTTCCCCGCGGACATCGTCGTCCGATTCGCTTCGACCTTCGTGGACGCGGGCGAGTCGCTCAGCACGGTTCGCCCGCGCAGGCCGGCGAAGTTCCACGTCTACGCGGTCACCGACACCGGGGAGACGCGCCTCGACTTCTTCTTCACCGACAGCACGAAGACGGGCGGTAGCGCCAACAAGGACGGCACGCTGTCGGCGCCGGGCGAGTCGTTCGACGTCATGACGCGACCGGCCGGCGCAGGCAAGAGCGCAGCGGACTTCACCTGGCGCGTGGCGCTCGATCCCACCGGCCCCACCGGCACGGCATTGATTCCACCGACGGCCGGCGACGTCTGGCGGCTCAAGGTCAAGGTGCCGTTCGAGCCCGGCGACACGTTTGCGTTCACGACCACGGGCGAGACTGCCGGCCCCGCGGCCGCGGGCACGGGGGGCGCGCCGTATGTGGTGCCGAATCCCTACCTGGGCGCCGCGAGCTTCGAGCCCGCCCCGTTCAACATCAAGGGCCGCGGCGAGCGCCGCGTCGAGTTCCGCGAGATTCCCCGCGGCGCCACCATCCGCGTCTACACCGTGCACGGCGACCTGGTGCAGACGCTCCGCCAGGACGGCTCGCTCGACGGCTTCGTGGCGTGGAACCTGCGTACCAAGGACAACCTGGACGTGGCGCCCGGCCTGTACATCTTCCACGTCGAATCGCCGGGCCGGCCCGCGTCGATCGGCAAGTTCGCGGTGGTCAAGTGATGCGCACCCACGCCGGCATTCGCTCGCGCCCGCGACCTGGCCCACGCTCGCGACTCGGCACACGCTCGCTTTGGCTCGCGTTCCTGTTCGCGACATCACTTCCTGTCCTGGAAGCGCACGCGCAGAGCAAGACCGGCACGACGTTCGGCGCGTTCACGCTCATCGAGCCCGACGCGCGCCTGGCCGGGATGGGGAACGCGGGCTCCGGGGCGGGCGAGGGGCTCGCGGGCGCGTTCCACAATCCCGGCGCGGTGGCCGGGCTCTCGCAGCACTCGCTCGAGTTCGTGCACGCCGACTGGTTCGCGGGCATCCGCTACGACTGGATCGCGTACGCCCAGCCGGTCGGGCGCTTCGGCGATCTCTACGCCACGTTCACGTCACTCAACTCGGGCGACATGCCGGTGCGGACCGTGACCCAGCCGCTCGGCACGGGCGAGCTCTTCAATGTTTCCGACATGGCGCTCGCGCTCGGGCTCGCGCACCGATTCTCGCTGAGGTTCGCCGCGGCCGCGCAGGTCAACTACCTCGAGGAGACGATCTTCCACACCTCCGCCGGCACGGTCACGTTCAGCGGGGGCACGCTCTACCGCATGTCGGCCGACGGGCTCCGGATCGGCGCGAGCCTCGCCAACTTCGGCACCCGCGCGGCGTTCTCGGGCAACGACCTGCAGATCGCCTACGACAACGTGAGCGGCCAGAACGGCGACAACCCGGCGCTCCCGGGGGCGCGCGACACGGACCCGTTCGCGGTCCCGATCACGTTCCGGGTCGGCGTCGCGCAGCCGTTCGCGGTCGCGCACGACGCCCGGCTGCTGATCGCGGCCGATGCCGTGCACCCGTCGGACAACACCGAGAGCCTGAGCCTCGGCGCGGAGCTCACGTTCCGCGACGCGATGGGGCTCCGGCTTGGCTACCAGAGCATGTTCCTCCAGGACTCGGAAGTGGGGCTCACCGCCGGTGCCGGCTTCCGCGGCACGCTCGACGGGCTCCGCTTCCACGTGGACTACGCCTGGGCGGATCAAGGCCGGCTCGAAGACACGCACCGGTTCTCGTTCGGACTTCTCTTCTAAGCAAAGGACACCCATGCGACGCATCCTGCTCTGCTTCCTGCTCGCGCTCTCGCTCGCCTCGCCCGCGCACGCCCAGACCACGGCCGCGCTCCTCGATACGCTCCAGCACTCGGCGTTCGGCTTCTTCTGGAACGAGGTCAACCCGGCCAACGGGCTGATCCGCGACCGGAGCGCGGCCGGCTCCACGCTCTCGAGCATCGCCGCCGTGGGCTTCGGGCTCTCGGCGATCCCGATCGGCATCGACCACGGCTGGATCACCCGGGCGGCGGGCCGCTCGCGCGTCCGCACCACGCTCACCACGTTCTACACCGGCCCGCAGGGCACGGCCGCCCTCGGCACGATCGGCTACAAAGGGTTCTTCTACCACTTCCTCAACATGAACACCGCGACGCGCTACGACACCGGGGTGGAGCTCTCGACGATCGACACGGCGCTCCTGTTCGCCGGCATGCTCGACGCGCGCCAGTACTTCGACGATCCCTCCGACCCGGACGAGATCGCGATCCGGCTCATGGCCGACTCGCTCTTTCAGCGGGCGGACTTCAACTTCATGCGCAACTTCAACCCCGGGATCATGATGGGGTGGAAGCCCGCGTTCGGGTTCAGCGGCTTCGGCCAGTGGATCGGCTACAACGAGGCCATGATCCTCTACCTCGAGGCGCTGGGCTCGCCCTCGTACGCGGTTCCCACCTCGGCCTGGAGCGCGTGGACCAGCGGCTACCATTACAACACGTTCTTCGGGCAGAGCTACGTGAGCTGTCCGCCGCTCTTTACGCACCAGTACTCGCATTGCTGGGTCGACTTTCGGAACATCGCGGACGCCTACATGCGGGCGAAGCTGGAGGACTACTTCGAGAACTCGCGCCGCGCCACGCTCGCGCAGCACGCGTACTGTGTCGCGAACCCGATCGGCGCGATCGGCTACTCGGACAGCCTGTGGGGGATCACGGCGGGCGACGGCCCGTTCGGCTACAACGCCAGGGGCGCGCCCCCGAATCAGAACGACGACGGCACGATCACGCCGACCGCTGCGATCTCCTCGATCGTGTTCACGCCCGACATCTCGATCGGCTTCATCCAATACATGTGGGACCATTTCCGTCCCACCGTGTGGGGACCTTACGGCTGGCAGGACGGGTTCAATCTGTCGGTCGGCAACTGGGTCGGGCCCGACGTCCTCGGCATCGACCAGGGGCCCATCCTGGTCATGATCGAGAACTACCTGACCGGCAAACCGTGGCAGCGCGTCATGTCCCACCCCGCGATCCAACAGGGGCTCGCGCGCGCCGACTTCCAGCCGTTCGCGCTCGGCGTGGGCGGGCCGCCGCCGGTCGCCGGGCTCGAGCTGGGTCGCGTGGCACCGGACCCGGTCACCGGTCACTCGCGGGTGTCGTTCCGGCTCGCGAAGCCGGGCGAGGTGACGCTGGACCTCCTGGATCTCCAGGGCCGCGCCGTGCTCCGCCTCGCGGCGGGCCCGTTCGCCGCGGGCGAACACTCCGAGATCGTGGGCCGCGACGGAATGCCGGCCGGCATCTACTGGTTGCGATTGCGCGCGGCGGGAGCCGAGCGTCATTCGCGTTTCGTCGTCCTCCCGTGAGACCTCCAGGATCGTCCACTTGAGCGTCGTCTCCACCGCGCTGCGCAGTGGCCCCCCGCGGCTCGCCGCCGCCGTGCCCGCGGTGCACCTCCTCGGGAATGGCCGCTACACGGTATGGCTCACCGAGGCGGGGATGGGGCGCTCGAGCTGGCTGGGGAGCGCGCTCTCGCGCTGGAGCGGGGACCGGATCGAGGACGCGGAGGGCTGGCGGTTCTGGCTTCGCGACCTCGAGCTGGGGCGCACCTGGTCACTTCTCCAGCCCTCGTCGTCGCGCCCGGGCGTGCACGGCACGGTGCTCGGCACCCCCGGCCGGTTCGCCTGGCTGCAGCGCGATCACGGCATCGAGACGCGGCTCGAGGTGTGCGTGGCCCCCGGGCACGATGCCGAGCTCCGCCGCATCACGCTGACCAACCGCACGAATCGCCCGCGCCGTCTGGACGTGACCGGCTGTATCGAGCTGGTGTTGAACGACCCCGCGGCGGACGCCGCGCACCCGGCGTTCTCCAAGCTGTTCGTCCAGACGGCGCGCGAGCCGGGCCGCGACGTGCTCGTGGCGAGCCGGCGCCCGCGCGCTCCGGGAGAGCGACATCCCTGCGTGGCGCACGCGGTCATTGGCGAGGGTACGTTCGAATGCGAGACGGATCGCGCGCTCTTCCTCGGGCGCGGGCGCGGCTGGCACCGGCCCGCGGCGCTCGCGGTCGCGCGGCCACTCGCCGGGAGCGTGGAAAACGTGCTCGACCCGGTGTTCGCCACCCGCCGCTCGGCCACGCTCGCGCCCGGGGAGGCGCGGCGCTGGACGTTCGTGCTCGCGGCCGCCGCCGATCGCGACGCCGCGATCGCGACGCTCGCGCACTTCGGCACGGACGCCGACATCGACTCCGCGCTGGAGGAAGCGCCCGCGCACGCGCGGAACGAGCTCGAGCGGATGGGTCTCGACCTGGACCAGGCCGAGACGTTCGCGGGGCTCGCGGGCGTGCTGCTCTACGGCGATCCACGGCTGCGCGCTTCAGAAGACGCGCTGCGACACGCCGGCGACGACGGCGCGGTGCGCGCGGCATGCGGGATCCCGGCCGGGGCCCCGCTCGTGGTGGTGCGCGGGGCGGAGCCCGGCGCCGCCGCCGAGTGGGATTCGCTCCGCCGGGCGGTCGCGTGGTGGCGCGCGCACGACATTCCCGCCGAGCTCGTGGGCGTGGGGGGAACGCTTGCCACGCGCGCCGGCGAACCCGGCGTGCGCGTCGCCCCGGCGCTCGACGCTACCGCCTCGAGCACGCTCGAAGCCGGCGCTCGCATCGTCGTGCGGGAGGGCACGCGCGCGCTCCTCCGTGACCTCTTCGCCGGTGCGCCCGTGACCGACGGAGTGCCCGCGCGACCCGCCGCTGCGCGAGCCCGGCGCGCCCCCCGGCGCGAGCGCGAGGCGTTGATCGAGGACAACGGCTACGGCGGCTTTTCACGCGATGGCCGCGAGTACGTGATCCACATCGACGCGCTCCGCCACGGAACGCACCGCCGCCCGCCGCTCCCGTGGGTCAACGTCATCGCGAACGAGCGCTTCGGAACGCTCGTGAGCGAGTCCGGGGCGGGCTGCACGTGGAGCGGCAACAGCCGCGAGCACCGCCTCACGCCGTGGTCCAACGATCCGCTGCTGGATCCGCACGGCGAGGCGCTCTACGTGATGGACGAGACGGCCGGCGCGGCGTGGTCGCCGCTCCCGGGTCCGCTCCCGCACGCCGCGTCGTACGAGGTGCGGCATGGGCTCGGGTACACCCGCTTCCTGCTCGAAGCGGAGGAGCTGGAGCACGACACGCGTGTGAGCGTGGACCGCGACGCGCCGGTCAAGCTCGTGCGCGTGCGGCTCAAGAACCGCAGGCTCGCGCCGCGGCGGCTGTCGCTCGTCTGTTACGCGCGTCTCGTGCTGGGGCCGGGGGAGGGCTCGGCGTGCCGCGTCGTGACCGAGCGCGATCCGGACACGGGAGCCCTGCTCGCGCGCAACGCCACGGCGGGAGCCTGGCGCGCGGCGACCGCGTTCTCCCAGGTGCTGGCCCCCGGCGGCGCGGCGATCGAGACCACCACCGACCGGGCGGCGTTCCTCGGCCGGCACGGCCAGCCGTCCCGGCCCGCGGCGCTCCGCGACGAGCGCGCGTTCGACGGCGCCGTCGGCCCGATGCACGACCCGTGCTTCGCGTGGCGGGTCACGTTCGAGCTGGCGCCGGGCGCGAGCGCCGACATCGTGTTCCTGCTCGGCGAGGCCGCGGACGAGCGCGAGCTGTGCGCGCTGCTCGACCGCTTCTCCGACCCCGGCGCGGTCGAGCGCTCGGCGGACGACGCCGCCGCGGCATGGGACGCGCTCGTCTCGCGCGTGCGTATCGACACCCCAGCGCCGGAGCTGAACCTCATGGTGAACGCCTGGCTGCCCTACCAGACGCTGAGCTGTCGCATCTGGGGCCGCTCGGCGTTCTACCAGTCCGGGGGCGCGTTCGGATTCCGCGACCAGCTCCAGGACGCGCTCTCGCTGCTCCCGCTCGCCCCCGAGCTCGCGCGCCGGCAGATCGTGCTCCACGCCGGCCACCAGTTCGGCGAGGGCGACGTGCTCCACTGGTGGCACCCGCCGCTCTCGCGGGGCATGCGCACACGCTTCGCCGACGATCTCCTGTGGCTTCCGTACCTCGCCGCGACCTACGTACGAGCGACCAGCGACGCCGGCGTGCTCGACGAGGCGGCAGGGTTCCTCGAAGCGCGGGCGCTCGCGCCGGGCGAGGACGAGGTGTATCTCACGCCGGGGTCTTCGGGCGAGCGGGCGGGCGTCTACGAGCACGGCGCGCGCGCCATCGACCGCTCGCTCGCGGTCGGCGCGCACGGCCTGCCGCTCTTCGGGTGCGGCGACTGGAACGACGGCATGAACCGCGTCGGCCGCGAGGGCCGCGGCGAGAGCGTGTGGATGGGCTGGTTCCTGTGCGCGATCCTCGACGCCTGGGCGCCGATCGCCGAGGGCCGCGGCGAGCCCGACCGTGCCGCGCGCTGGCGCGCGCACCGCGAGCGGCTCGCGCGCGCCGCCGAGTCCGAGGCCTGGGACGGCGAGTGGTACCGCCGCGGCTGGTACGACAACGGCGCGCCGCTCGGCTCGAAGGAGAGCGACGAGTGCCGGATCGACGCGCTGGCGCAAGCCTGGTCGGTGATCGCCGGCGCCGCGCCGCCCGAGCGCGCCGCGCGCGCGATGGCCTCGGTGGAAGCGAGGCTCGTCTCCGAGCCCGAGGGCCTGATCCGGCTCCTGGCGCCCCCGTTCGAGCACACGAAGCAGGACCCGGGCTACATCAAGGGCTACGTGGCCGGCGTGCGCGAGAACGGCGGGCAGTACACGCACGCGGCGCTCTGGGCGGTGCGCGCGTTCGCCGAGCTCGGCCGGCGCGACCTCGCGGCGAGACTCCTCGGCATGCTGTCGCCCGTGAGTCACGCGCGCGACGCGACGGCGGCGCGGCGCTACAAGGTCGAGCCCTACGTGATCGCGGCCGACGTGTACGGCGTCGCACCGCACGTCGGGCGCGGGGGCTGGACCTGGTACACGGGCTCCTCGGGCTGGATGTATCGCGTCGCGCTCGAATCGGTGCTCGGCGTGCGGCTCGAGCGCGGCGAGGAGCTCGTCGTCCGGCCGTGCATCCCCGACGGCTGGGACGGCTTCCGCATCCGGTGGCGAATGCCCGGCGCGAGCGGCACGAGCGTCGAGATCGTCGTGACGAACCCGCGGCGCTGCTCGGCGACGGTCGTGGCGGCGAGCTGCGACGGGCGCGCGCTCAGCATCGCGGGCGGGGAGGCACGTATGCCCCTGCCGCAGGACGGCGCCGACCACCGCCTGGAGGTCACGCTCGGCCCGGAGCGCTGAGCGCGGCAGCGCGGGCACCCGGTGGACTTCCCACGCACCGCTTGACACGATGACCCGAACTCCCTTCACACCCCGGTCCGCACGACCCGCGAACGCGGGTGGCGAGCGGCACGGTCCCCGAAACGGCGGGCCGAGTCCCGGCCCCGCCCGGAGCGTTTCCGCGATGGCGACCATCAAGGACGTGGCACGCGAAGCCGGGGTGTCGGTTGCCACCGTGTCGCGGGTGTTCAACGACAGCGAGCGCGTGAACGAGGAGACGCGGCGCCGGGTGCGCGCCGTGGCGGAACGGCTGCGGTTCTGGCCGAACGGCGTCGCCCGCAGCCTGATCACCAATCGCACGCACTCGATCGGCGTGCTGCTCCCCGACCTGCACGGCGAGTTCTTCTCCGAGGTCATCCGCGGCATCGACCTCGCGGCGCGCCGCGAGGGGCTCCACGTGCTCCTCGCGAGCTCGCACTCGGACACCGACGAGCTGGTGACGACGCTGCGCGCGATGCGCGGGCGCATCGACGGGTTGATCATCATGGCGCCCGACGTGGACTCGGCGCCGGCGATCCGCGCCACCGCGTGGGACTGCCCGGTGGTGCTGCTCGGCCCCGGGAGCGAGGTGCCCGACTTCGACACGGTGGCGATCGCCAACTACGACGGCGCCTACGCCGTCGTGCGCCACCTCGAGCGCCTGGGCCACCGCCGGATCGCCACGATCACCGGGCCCGCCCGCAACATCGACGCGCGGCAGCGGCTCGAGGGCTATCGCGCGGCGATGCGCGAGGCCGGCGTGACCGGCACGCGCTCGCTCGAGGTGGTGGGGGACTTCACGGAGCCATCGGGCTTCCAGGCCACACAGGCGCTGCTCGGGCTCTCGCCCCGGCCGACCGCGGTGTTCGTCGGGAACGACGTCATGGCGGTCGGCGTCCTGGGTGCGCTGCGCGACGCCGGCCTGCACGTGCCGCGCGACATGGCGGTGGCGGGCTTCGACGACATCGCGATCGCCCGGCACTTGACGCCGCCGCTCACCACCGTGCACGTGGACGCCTACCAGATGGGCGAGCGCGCGCTCCACCGGCTCCTGCGGCGCGACCCGGGCGAGCCCGCGCCCGCTCGCTCGCACGAGGTGCTGCCCACGTGGCTCGTGGTGCG
>DATDEX010000384.1:0-6634 GCA_036522895.1 Candidatus Eiseniibacteriota bacterium
AGCCGGGCCTGGCGGTCCGCGAGGCGGCGCTCTCGCCCCGGGGCGCGGGCCCGAGCGCCGCGCGCAGCGCCTGGAGATTCCGCCAGGTCACGAACTCGTCCAGGCGGCGGCGCATGTCGGGATCGAGCCCGGTGAACATGCACGCCAGCTCGTACGGCGTCTCCGAGCGCTCGCCCGGGCGCTGGTCGCAGCGGACGACGATGCCGTCGCACTTCACGAACTCCTGCCCCGCCTGGCCGGCGCCCGGCGTGCGCGGCAGGACGATCGTGATCTGCACCTTCGAGAGCGGGGCGAGGTAGTGCGAGGCGTGGCAGTAGACCCCGCTCGCGGAAATGTTCTGGCTCTCGGTGACGATCCGCGCGGCGCCGGTCGCGCCGGCCTCGACGCGCATGGACAGCCGTGCGGCGGCGCGTTCGCTTCCCCGGCGCTCGCGGCCGCGCCGCGCGCTCTTCTTCATCGCCATCCCTGCCTCCTCTGTGAGCGGCGGCCCCGCCGCGATTCCCCGTCGTCGAGCGCGAGATCGCATTCGCGGGCCTGGACGTCCACCCGGGCGATCGTCACCTCCACCGGATCGCCGAGCGTGAACCGCCGGCGCGTCCGCCGGCCCACGAGTCTTACGCCCGCCGCATCCAGGTCGAAGCGATCGTCGAGCTGGTCGGCGACCGCCACGAAGCCATCCACGGGCGGATCCTCCAGCTCCACGAACAACCCTCTGGGTACGAGTCCCGAGATACTACCCGAAGCGCGGTCCCCGAGTCTCCCTTCCAGCAACCGCAGTCCCTTCACCTTCGTGGCCTCGCGCTCGGCCTCGGTGGCGTCCTGCTCGCGGGCGCTGCACGCCGCGGCGAGCAGCGCGGTCTCGTGCGGGTCCCACGCGGAGTCCTTCGCGCGCAGCAGCCACTCGCGGACGCGCCGGTGGTTGTGGAGGTCGGGGTAGCGGCGGATCGGCGAGGTGAAGTGCAGGTACTCGCGCGTCGAGAGCCCGAAGTGACCGAGGTCGCGCTCGAGGTAGCGGGCACGAGTGAGCGAGCGCAGCACGAGCCGGTGGACGAGCCGCTTCTTCTGCGGGTCGAGCGGCACCGCGAGCAGCGCCTGGAGCGCCTTGTGCGGATCGCCCGCGTGGCCGAGCCGCGGGAGCCCCAGCACGCGCAGCACCTCGTCCAGGTCGGCGAGTTTCTTGATGACCGGCGGCTCGTGAACGCGCCACAGCACGCCGCTGCCGCGGAGCGCGGCGGCCTCGCCGACGCAGCGATTCGCGAGCAGCATGAACTCCTCGATCAGCTCGTGGCTCTCGAGGTGAGGGCGGCGCACCATCGCGAGCGTGCGGCCGTGTTCGTCCACGACGGCCTTCACCTCGGGCGACTCGATCGCCAGCGCGCCCACCGCGAACCGGCGTTTGCGCAGCGCGCGCGCGAGCTTGACGAGCGTCGCCACCACGTCCTGCTGCCCCCCCGGCAGCGTCGCCCGGCCGTCGAGCGCCGCCTGGACCTGCTCGTAGGTGAGCCGGGCCCGGCTGCGGATCACGCACGCTGCGAAGCGGTACTCGTGGAGCACGCCGCGCTCGTCCAGCACGGCGAGCACCGAGAGCGCGAGCCGGTCCTTCCCCTCGCCGAGCGAGCAGAGGCCGGCCGAGAGCCGCTCGGGGAGCATCGGGATCACGCCCCCCGGCAGGTAGCAGCTCGTGCCGCGCGCGCGCGCCTCGTCGTCGAGCGCGCTCCCCGGCCGGACGTACCAGGACACGTCGGCGATGTGAATGCCGACCTCGTGCCGACCGCCCGGGAGCGCCTTCACGGCGAGGGCGTCGTCGTGGTCGCGGGCATCCTCGGGATCGATCGTGACGACGAGATCCTCGCGGCGATCCTCGCGGCCGTGGAGCTCGCGGCTCCCCGGCTCGCGAAACCCCTCCGCCTCGGCCACGGCCGCGGGCGGAAACGACACGCGCAGGCGGAACTGCGAGGCGACGGCGGCATCGTCCCACTCCGGACGATCGTCCGCGCCCAAAACTTCAACCAGGTGGGCGGCGCCCTCCCACGGCACCTCGGCCACCACCCAGTCCCCGTCATCGGGGGCGTGGTGGCCCCGCCACTTCAGTTCACGAACGCCGGGGCCCCGCTTCGCGGGGTCGAAGCTCCATCGGCCGCGCGCGAAGTGCGCGCGGCCGAGGAGTCGGCGGATGGCATCGGGGTCCCGGGCGGGACGATCAGCGGACGCGCTTCTTATGACGATTCTTCCGCAGGCGCTTCTTGCGCTTGTGCGTCGCGATCTTCTTGCGCTTCCGCTTCTTCCCCGAACCCATCCCGACTCCTTTCCAGAGCGTCGTTCGCGCGGCCGGTCAGGCGACCGAGCCGCTGGTCGATACGGCCGCGGTCTCGAGGACCTGGGCCTTGAGTTCCTTGCTCGGCTTGAACACCGGCACCAGCTTCGCGGGCACCTGCACCTCGGTCCCGCTGCGCGGGTTACGGGCGCGGCGGGCGCGCCGCTCGCGCACCTTGAACGTCCCGAAGCCACGAATTTCGAGGTGCTTGCCCTCGCTCAGGGCGCGGCAGACCGCATCCAGCATTCCGTCGATGATCACAGCCGTGTGATTCCGCGAGACCCCTGTCGTCGCGGCGATCTCCTCCACCAGGTCCGCTTTGGTCATCGTGCGTCCTCCCGGGTGATCGTCCCTAGTGATCGTCCTGCATCCTTCGGCAAGCGCAGTCGTCCGAGCCGCATGGCCCGGGGGCGGAACGCGCGCCGGCCGCGGGCGTTGCGACGACGGCGAACGTGCTGATCCGCCGCTCGGACCGGACCGCCCCGCACGCGGGGCAGGCGGGTGCCGGGGAAGTCCAGCTCGTCTGAAGTGTCTCCCACGCGTGGTGACACGCGGGGCAGCGGTATTCATAGAGTGGCACGACGGACCTCCCTTCGCCCCATCGCATGGCCCGTGTGACCATAAGCGTCCGGGCGGTTTCGCTCAAGGCCCGCCGTCGGGGCCCTCCGGGCCGGGCCCGTCGACGTGGTCCACCACGCCGACGATGATCGTCCGCACCGGACCCCGCGGCATGCCCAGCACCTGCGCGGCGGTGTTGCCTTCGTCGGCCACCACGACGCGATCGCCGACGCCCGCGTCGACGGAGTCCACCGCGATCACCTCCGCGGGCGCGGGCCGGCCCGGCGTGGGCTCGGGCGTCACGAGCAGCAGCTTCCGGCCGGCGAGGTGCGGGTGCTTGACGGTGGCGACCACCACGCCGGTCACGCGCGCGAGGAACACCTAGTCTCCCCTCTCCCGCTCGTACCGATGGACGTCGTCGATGAGCCCGACGATGGCGGCGTCCGCGGGGTTCTCCGGGTTCGCGAGCGCCACCGCGGCCTCGCGCCCACGCACCACGAAGACGAGCTGGCCCTGGGCGGCCGAGACGAGGTCGATCGCGGTGAACGGCCTGCCCCCCGCGGGCGTGCCGGCCGGATCGGTGGTCTCGACGAGCAGCAGTCGCTGCCCGCGCCAGGCCGGCACCTTCTCCGTGCAGACCACCGTGCCGAGGACGCGCGCGAACAGCATCAGACGATGCGCGCGCGCAGGCGCGCGTCCATGCGCGGGATCACCACGGCGCGCGCGAGCATGCCGCGCTTCTGGGCATCCGCCCGCCCGCCGTCGATCGCGGCCTGGACGTCCGGCAGCGTACCGGAGAGCAGCACGACCCCCTTGCCGCCGATCCCGTTCGCGAGCCGCAGGTCGCGGAGCACGATGCCGGCGGCCTTTGCCGCGAGGTCGGCCGCGACGATCGCCGAGGCGGCGGTGAGCGTCTCGAGCACGCCGACGGAGTCGTCGTCGCTCGCCGGCACGACGCCGCGAAGCGCGGGCAGCACGCCCGCGTGGAGCTGGGGGATGAACAGCTGGTCCAGGAGCGTGTCCCCCGCGACCTCGACGCCCCGGCGATGCGCCGCACGCACCGTGGCGACGTCGCCGCCGATCAGGATCCAGTAGCGCCCGGGCGAGAGCACGGTGGCCTCCAGCACGTCGACCTCGGCCTGCTTGACCATGGCGTCGGCGGTGACCATGCCCTGCGCGATGCTCGAGGTCTCGACGGCGGCCACCGCGACCGGGGTCATACGATCCGGAACCGGTCCACCAGCGTGCAGCGGCGCACGCGCGTGAAGCTCCGCGCCGTGGTCATGCCCTCGCCGGTCGGGCTCGCGATCGTGAAGCTCGTCGGGCCCTCGCCGTTCCAGCCCAGGCCGGAGGCGTTCGGGCCGTTCTTCACGAAGATCGAGCAGTCGCAGGCGCGCGCCATCTGGTGCAGCTTGTCGATGTTGCGCGAGTGCATGGACGCGGTGTGCCGGTAGCCGTGCTCGACCTCGACCGCGAAATCGATCGCATCGTCCACGTTCCGGACGCGCACGAGCGGCAGCACCGGCATCATGAGCTCGGTCCACAGGAACGCGTGGTCGGCGTCCACCTCGCAGAGCGCGAGCCGCTTGTCCGGAGGGCACGGGATGCCGGCGTCGCGCAGGATCACCGCGGCGTCCTTCCCGACGTACTTGCGATTGATCGTGCCGTGCTTCCGCGGTCCCCGGTCCGTCTCGAGGATCAGGCGCTTGAGCTGCTCGGTCTGGTGCGCGGCCAGCACGATCGCCCCGGAGCGCGACAGGAACTCCTTCAAGCGGTCGGCGACGATGGAGACGCAGACGATCTCCTTCTCGTCCGTGCAGACGATGTTGTTGTCGAGCGAGGCCCCCATGACGAGGTCGCGCGCGGCCTTCTCGAGGTCGGCGGTCTCGTCCACCACCGCGGGCGGGTTGCCGGGCCCGGCCGTGATCGCCTTCTTGCCGGCGTCGAGTGCCTCCTTCACCACGCCCGGTCCGCCCGTGACGACGTTCAAGCGGATGCCGGGATAGCGGAGCAGCGCCTTCGCCACGTCGAGTGTCGGCTCGGCCACCGAATGGAACAGCGGCTCCGCGGCGCCGGCCCTGCGCGCGGCCCGGTTCATGAGGTCGATCGTGAGCGAGGACACCCGGCGCGCGTTCGGGTGCGGGCAGAACACGCAGGTGTTGCCGCCCGCCACCATCGAGATGCCGTTGTTGATGATGGTCTCGCTCGGGTTCGTCACCGGGGTGATGACCGCGATGACCCCGTAGGGGGCGCGCTCGAGCAGTGTCAGGCCGTGGTCCCCCGTCCAGGCGATGGGCTCCAGGTCCTCGGTGCCCGGCGTCTTCTCGGCCACGAGTCGGTTCTTCAAGATCTTGTCCTCGATCCGCCCGAGCCCGGTCTCCTCGACCCCGAGCCGGGACAGCTCCTCGAGGCTCGCGAGCAGCGTGTCGCGGATCGAGGCGATGACCCGGTTCCGCACGTCGAGCGGGGTCTCGCGCCAGCTCGCGAACGCCCGGCGCGCACCGGCCACGGCGTCGTCGAGCGAGGCGTGGAGCCCGAGCGGGCGGGCCGAGGCCGGGTCGGCCGGGTCGCGCTCGAGGCGCTCGAGCACCTCGGCGACGATGGCCCCGATGCGCGCGGGGTCGAGGCTCACGGCCGGCTCACCGCGGCAGCTCCGCGTGCTTCAGGTAGACGTCCTCCCCCGCCACCTCGACGATGTCCACGATGCCGCAGATGACGTGGTCCACCGGGCGGTCCTTGGTGACCTCGGTGAGCCGCGCGGACGAGCCGGCGGCGATCAAGACGAGCTCGTCCACGCCGGCGCCCACGGCGTCCACGGCCACGACCTGGTTGCCGGCCGGCATGAACGCCGCGTCGACCTCGCGCGCGAGCAGCAGCTTCAAGCCGGAGAGCCCGCCGTCCTTGCGCGTGCTCACCACGGTGCCCAGCACCTTGGCGAGGATCATGGCTACTTCTTGCCGGCGATCTCGGGGCGGCGGATCGGCAGCGCGTCCTCGAGCTGGCCGTGCGGCCGCGGGATGACGTGCACCGACACCACTTCGCCGACCTTGGACGCCGCGGCGGCACCCGCCTCGGTCGCCGCGCGCACGGCCGCGACGTCGCCGCGAACCACGGTGGTCACGTAGCCGCCGCCGATCTTTTCATAGTGGACGAGGGTGACGCGTGCGGCCTTCACCATGGCATCCGACGCCTCGACCATGGCCACGAAGCCGCGTGTCTCGATCAGGCCCAGGGCTTCTTCGTTCATCGTGTTCTCCATGCTGAGAGGGTGAGATGTTCAGGACGCCGCGCGGCGCCACACTCGTTAGCCAGACTGCGGCGCCTTGCGCCGCGCTCGTTCGTCGGTTCGAGGCGCATCGCGCCCCGTCAGCAGGACCGCTTCGATCTCGGGTGACGGCGACGGGATGACGTGCCCGCGGCGCAGGTCGCCGATCGCGGCGGCGGCGGCCGAGCCCGCGGCCACCGCGGCCTCGACCTCGGCGAGCTCGCCGCGAACGAGAATCGTGACCAGGGCCCCGCGCGTGACCTCGTACCGCGTGATCGTCACCCGGGCGGTCTTGGTCATCGCATCCGCGGCCTCGACCGCCGCGACGAAACCATGCGTCTCGACCAGCCCCAGTGAGCGTCCCGTGGGACGGGGGTCCATGCGCCTCCCATTCGCGTGATTCGCCCCTCCCGCACGCGGGTAGCGCACGGGCAAGCCTGCGGAAGCTACCCCCGCATGCGGCGCCGGTCAACGCTGGCGCGGGCGCTTCGCGTCTC
>DATDEX010000385.1:0-6656 GCA_036522895.1 Candidatus Eiseniibacteriota bacterium
GTGGACTCGCTCGTCGAGAGCCTGCGCGTCGCCCGCGCGCGCGCCGCGTTCGCCGCGCGCTCGCCGGCCATGGCCCTCGCGCTCGCGGAGCAGGTGCTCGCTGTGGACGCGCTTCACGAGGAGGGTCAGGCATGGCGGCTCCGCTCGCTCGTGGCGCTCGGCCGCCGCGGCGAGGCGGCCACCGCGAGCGCCGAGTTCCACGCGCGCTGCCGGCGTGAACTCGATTCGCCCCCGGGTCCGGACCTGGTCGCGCTCGAGCGCGAGCTGGGGATCACGCGCGGCGGATGACGCGGGTCACAGGTGGACGGCCGCCCCGCGTCCCGCCTAGAGTCGCCGCGCATGTTTGAGGACACCGCGTAAGCCCGGACCGCGCGACGCGCGGGGGAGGCTCATCGCCCCATGGATGTCACCCGAGACACGAACCCACCCATGACCCGACCCGCCATCGAGACCGTGCTCGAATCGCTCGTCCTCGAGCAGACCTCGAAGATCGTCCTGCTCGTGCTGGACGGCCTCGGCGACCTGCCCGACCCCGCGCACGGCGGCCGCACGCCGCTCGAGGCCGCGCGCACGCCGAACCTCGACGCGCTCTCGCCCGGCAGCGCGCTCGGACGGTTGACCCCCGTGGCACCCGGCATCACGCCGGGCAGCGGCCCCGGGCACCTGGGGCTCTTCGGCTACGACCCGCTCACGCATCTCGTCGGACGCGGCGTGCTCGAGGCGATCGGTGCCGGCATCGAGCTCGCGCACGGCGACGTCGCCGCCCGCGCCAACTTCTGCACGGTCGCGAAGGCGGCCGCGGGTGCGGGCGTCGTGACCGACCGCCGGGCGGGGCGCATCCCGACCGAGACCTGCGTCCGCCTGGTCGAACGGCTGCGCGGGGAGATCGGCCGGATCGAGGACGTCGAGCTGGTCCTCCAGGCGGGCAAGGGCCATCGTTTCGTCGTGGTCCTGCGCGGGCCCGGGCTCGGTGGCGCGGTGAGCGATGCGGATCCGCATCGCGAGGGGAAGCCGGTCCCGGCCGCACACCCGCTCGAGCCGGGCCCCACCCACGAGAAGACCGCGCGCATCGTGAACGCGTTCATCACGCGCGCGGCCCGGGTGCTCGAGCGCGAGTCGCCGGCGAACGGCCTGCTGCTGCGCGGCCTCTCCGAGCGCCCGCGCTTCGCGGGCTACCGCGAGCGATTCCGGCTGCGCGCCGCGGCGATCGCCGCCTATCCGATGTACCGCGGGGTCGCGAGCCTCGCCGGCATGGACCTGTTCGTCCCCACCGGGGACGGCGCGGCCGAGGCCGTCGCCGTCGCCGCGCGCGAGTGGGGGGCGCACGATTACCTCTTCCTGCACGTCAAGGGCACCGACATGGCGGGGGAGGATGGCGACTTCGCCGGCAAGGTCCGGGTCATCGAGGGCGTGGACGCGGCGCTCCCGGCACTCCTCGCGCTCGCGCCCGACGTGGTGTGCATCACCGGCGACCACTCGACGCCGGTCCCGATGAAGGGTCACTCCTGGCATCCGGTTCCCGTGCTGGTGCGATCGGCCGTATGCTTCGCGGACGGACACCCCCGATTCCACGAGAAAGCCTGCCGGGCGGGCTCGCTTGGGGACCTTGCGAGCAAGGACCTCATCGCGGTATTGCTTGCGAACGCCGGGCGTCTCGACAAGTACGGAGCCTGAATGCTTGCACGACGCCTCACCCCGCTCCGCGTGGCCGCGCTCATCCTGGGCGCCCTCGCACTCGTTCCGGCTGCCCGCGCCGGAGCTCCGCCGCCGCTCTCCAATCCCACGTACGGCTTCCCGCTGCCCGGCGATTACGCGGCCGCGGCGAACGCCGCCTCGGCGGGGCTCGCGCTCTCCGATCGCTGGCTGGGCGAGTCGGCGTACGAGAACCCCGCCGCCTCGGTGCGCTCGGGGGTGGAGATCTCGCCGCTCTTCCAGCGCGTGAACCGGCAGGACCTCGCGGCGAAGAATCGCGACGTCGACCAGACATTCGGCTATCCCGATGCCGCGGGGGGAGCGCTGTCGTTGCCCGGCAAGCACTGGGGGCTGGTCCTCTACGCGTGGCAGCCCGTGCTGCGGCTCGAGCAGCTGGGCTACCTCGCGGGGCCGCTCGTCACGCCCGCCGCCATCCAGCAGCAGGCGCTCCAACGCGAGGTGCGCGGCGGCCTCGCGATTTCGCGCGACGCGGGCGCGGTCCGGGTCGGGGTGTCGGGCGAGTGGGTGCACCGCGACGATTCCTACGAGACGCACGAGCAATCCGGCTCCCCCTCCGCGGGGGACCGCGTCCTCGAGTTCAAGGGCGACGCCTGGGGTGGCGCGGCCGGCGTGACGTGGGCGAAGGATCCCGATCGGCCGTGGGGGAGCTGGTTCGGCGCCGCGATCCGCTACGGCTCCGAGCTCAAGGTGACCGGCTCGGTCGATCAGCGGCTGCTCGACACCACCGGCGTCGCTCCCGTCGCGGCGACGCGCGACGCGGAGTGGTCCGGCGGGGTGTCCGCGCGGGTCACGGTCGCGCCGGCAACCCGGGTCCTGCTCGGGATCACGGGGCGCTCGGGCGCCGACTGGGGCGGGTTCGACTTCGGGACGTCCGGCGGCGTGAGCTGGAGCGCCGGTCTCGACTGGAAGGACCCCGAGCTGCCCTGGGGCGCGCGCTTCGGGGTGGGGCAGGAGGCGAACCAGGGCGCGATCGAGAAGAAGGCGGGGCTCCTCTCGGTGGGCTTCACGTGGGTGTCGGGAGACCTCGCGCTCGACATCGGATTGCTCCACCGGAACCTCGCCCGCGATGGCTCGCCCAGCTCCGCGGACGACCGTCTCGTGGGTTCGGTCAAGCTCGCGTTCTGACGCCCCCGCGGGGGAGCGGGTGGGGCCCCGCGCGCCCCGGGCGGCGCGGGGCCTTGTGCTATGCTCGGGCTCTCTTTCGCATCCCCGCGGAGGCCCGTGGTGGGCCGTCCCGCGCGGGGTACCCGGCGAAGCGTGGGTGGATGACCGCGTGAGCCCCGCCCCGGGGCCGATCACGGGTACGCCGCGCCGTTCGGTCCGCGTGCGAGAGTGGCGAAACTGGCAGACGCGCCGGATTTAGGTTCCGGTGGGGCAACTCATGGGGGTTCGAATCCCCCCTCTCGCACCAGACCTTCCGGCTTCGGCCCGGGCCAGAGCCCGGCCATAATTCGATCGAACGCGGGGGTGACCCCCGCCCCGCCAACCCTGAGGACGCTCCGACCGATGACGCACACCGTCCGCGAAACCGGCCAGTGGCAGCACACGTTGAGCATCGAAGTGCCCGCGGACGAGGTGGAGCGCCGGCTGGGCGACGTCTCCCGCCGGTTCCAGCAGGTGGTCTCGCTGCCGGGCTTCCGCAAGGGCAAGGTGCCACTCGAGCGCGTGCGCCAGGATTACGCCGCCGAGATCGAGCGCGAGTTCCTCGAGCGCTTCATCCCCGAGGTGACGCAGCGGGCGATCGAGGAGTCCGCGCTCAAGGCGGTCGTGCCGCCGTCGGTGCACAACCTGCGGTTCACGCCCGGCCAGCCGCTCCAGTTCGAGGCGGTGGTGGACGTGGCGCCCGAGCTCACGGTGCGGGACTGGAAGGGGTTCGCGCTCACGCGCCGGACCCGCCCGGTGGACGACGCCGCCGTGGACGCGATGGTCGGGCAGATGCGCGAGGAGTCCGCCGTGTTCGCGGACGTCGACCGGCCCGCGGGGAAGGGCGATATCGTGCTGCTGGACACGCAGCGCCTGGACGCGAACGGGCGCCGGCTCTCCGGCACCCGCAACAAGGGGACGCGGATCCAGCTCGGGGCCCCGGAACTGCTGCCCGACCTCGAGGCCGGGCTGACGGGCGCCGAGGGGGGGCAGGAGCGGACGCTCGCCGTGACCTACCCGGCCGAGTTCAGGCAGGCGGAACTGGCAGGCCAGACCGTGCGTTACGTCGTGAACATCAAGAAAATCCAGGAGAAGAAACTGCGGGATCTGGACGATAACTTTGCGAAGGATGTGTTCGGGCTGGAGTCCTACGCCTCCCTGCGCGACCGCGTTCGGCGAAACCTCGAACTCGAGGAGGCCCAGCGCGCGCGGCGGGAGCTGGAGGCCCAGGCCATCGACGAGCTTGTCCGGCGGAACAGCGTGGACTTGTCGCCGAGGCTGGTGGGCTACATGCTGGACCAGGTCGTCCACGAGCAGACCGGGGGGCGCGAGGTGTCGGAAGACCTGCACAAGCAGCTCGAAGAGCATTATCGTCCGGGGGTGGAGCGCTCGCTCAAACGGGAGATCCTGCTCATCGCGATCGCCAAGCAGGAGCAGCTCGAGGTCACGGCCGAGGAGGTGGGGCAGCAAATCCTGCGCCTCGTCGAATCCGATCCGCGAAATGCCGCGCGAGTTCGCCAGCACTACGCGTCCCCCGAGCGGCGCAAGGCTCTGGCGGAGAGCATGCTGGAGAAGAAGGCGCTGGACCTCGTGGTCGGGGCGGCGCAGGTGAAGGATGAGACGCTCAGCGAACCCGCGGAACTTCCGGCGGGTCGATGAATCCAAGCAGAAGAAGCGGCGGGCTGATGCCGATGACTGTTGCGACCGAAACAGAAAGGATCCCCGGGATGGCTTCCGTTCCGTTCGTGGTAGAGCAGACGGGCCGTGGTGAACGGGCCTACGACATCTACTCGCGCCTGCTCAAGGATCGCATCATCTTCATCGGGACGCCGATCGACGACTACATCGCGAACCTGGTCGTCGCCCAGATGATCTTTCTCGAGGGCGAGGATCCGGACCGCGACATCAACCTGTACATCCAGAGTCCGGGCGGCGTCGTCTCGGCGGGCCTCGCGATCTACGACACGATGCAGTTCGTGAAGTGTCCCGTCAGCACGCTCTGCCTGGGCCTCGCGGCCAGCATGGGCGCGGTGCTGCTCACCGCCGGCGCGACGGGCAAGCGCTACTGCCTCCCGAACGCGAAGGTCATGATCCACCAGCCCCTCGGCGGCGCCTCCGGGCAGGCCACCGACGTCGAGATCGCGACGCGCGAGATGCTCAAGACGCGCGAGCAGCTCAACGGCATCCTGGCCAAGCACACCGGCAGACCCATCGACCAGATCGTGAAGGATACCGACCGCAACCACTGGCTCACCGCCGAGGAAGCCAAGGGTTACGGTCTCGTGGACGAGATCATCGAGAAGCGACGCTGAGCGCCCCGGCCCGCGAGGGCCGTGACGCCGTCTCCCCGTACTCGAGGACCGAACTCGCATGAAGAAGCGCATCGCGACGCCGCACCCGATCCGCTGCTCGTTCTGTGGCCGTGGCCAGGACGAAGTCGCCCGGCTCGTCTCCGGACCGTCGGTGTACATCTGCAGCGAATGCGTCAAGCTGTGCAACGACATCCTCGAGGGCGAGACCGAGCGCGAGGCTCCGGCCGCGAGCGGATCCCTGCCGAAGCCCTCCGAGATCAAGCGCATCCTCGACGACTACGTGGTCGGCCAGCATCGCGCGAAAAAGACGCTCGCGGTGTCGGTGTACAACCACTACAAGCGCATCTACTCGCCGCCCTCGGCGGGCGAGATCGAGCTGGAGAAGTCGAACATCCTGCTCATCGGGCCCACCGGCACGGGCAAGACGCTGCTCGCCCGCACGCTGGCACGGTTCCTCAAGGTGCCGTTCGCGATCGTGGACGCCACGAGCCTCACCGAGGCCGGTTACGTCGGCGAAGACGTCGAGAACATCCTCGTGCGCCTGCTCCAGTCGGCGGACTTCAACCTGGTGAACGCCGAGCACGGGATCGTCTACATCGACGAGATCGACAAGATCTCCCGCAAGAGCGAGAACCCGAGCATCACGCGCGACGTCTCCGGCGAGGGCGTGCAGCAGGCGCTCCTGAAGATCCTCGAGGGCACGGTCGCGAACGTGCCCCCGCAGGGCGGCCGCAAGCACCCCCAGCAGAAATACATCGAGGTCAATACCAAGGACATCCTGTTCATCTGCGGCGGCGCGTTCGAGGGCCTCGACAAGGTGATCGAGAAGCGCGTCGGCCAGAAGGTACTGGGCTTCGGCGCCGACGTTAAGACGAAGAAGGAGCGCAACACGGGCGAGATGATGGCCCTGGTCGAGCCGGACGACCTGCTGCGCTACGGGCTCATCCCCGAGCTGGTCGGCCGCCTGCCGGTCGTGGGGACGCTCGACACGCTCGACGAGGACTCGCTCATCCGGATCCTCACCGAGCCCAAGAACGCCATCACCAAGCAGTACGGCCGCTTCATGGAGATGGAGGGCGTGAAGCTCGACTTCACCGAGGACGCGCTGCGCGCGATCTCGCAGCTGGCGATCGCCCGCGGCACCGGCGCTCGCGGCTTGCGCGCGGTGATCGAAGAAGCCATGCTGGAGGTGATGTACGAGATCCCGTCGCGGTCCGACGTCATCGGTTGCACGATCTCGAAGGAGTCCATCCAGAATGGCGCGCCGCCGCTCCTGACGTTCCGCGGCGAGCGCGAGAAGCGGCGCAAGGAAGCCTGATCCGACACAGCTCACGCCAGGTGGCTTGACCGGTCCGGGCGGCGCCTCCGCGCCGCCCGTTTCGCGTCCAGCGAAGGAGTGTTTTCCGTGTCCCCGAAATCCCGCCGGCCGGCTCCCCCGAAGCGCGCTCGCCGCACGCCCGCCGTCGCCGCGCCCGCCCGCAAGCGTCC
>DATDEX010000386.1:0-19833 GCA_036522895.1 Candidatus Eiseniibacteriota bacterium
CTCGCCCCAGTCGAGCCGGTGGCCGGCACGGCCTCGTCCCCGCCCGGAGCCCCGGATTCCGCGGCGACCGGGGGTGCGGCCGCGTCCGCGGCGCAGCCCGCGCCAGCGCCATTGAAGCTGCCCGCGCCTTCCAAGGCGTTCGGCGATCTCGGGACGGGCAAGGTGTTGTTCGAAAGCACCTGCATGCCCTGTCACGGCCAGAGTGCCGAGGGCAATCCCGCGATCGGCGCGCCGGCGCTCAACCGCCAGGAGCCCTGGTACCTGCTCGCCCAGTTACGGAAGTTCCGCAGTGGCCTGCGGGGCGCCAAAGACGATGACGTCGGTGGCCAGATGATGTCGCCGATGGCGAAGTCGCTCCCCGACGAGCAGGCGTTGCTCGACGTGGCGACATACGTCTCGAGCCTCGTCGGCGTCCCGCCGGCGCCCACCATGCGCGGCGACCGCGCGGGCGGAGAGCGGACGTTCCGCACCATCTGCACCCCGTGCCATGGCGTGAACGGCGTCGGCCGGCCGGAGCTGCGCACACCGGCGCTGATCGGGCAGGCGGACTGGTACATCGTCTCGCAGTTGCGGAAGTTCCGGCGCGGCATCCGCGGCTACCACGAAATGGACGTCGCGGGCCTGCAGATGCGCGGCATGGCCACGGCCCTCTCGAGCGATCGGGCGGTGATCGACGTGGCCGTGTACATCGCGAGCCTGGCGCAGTGAGCGATGAACGCCGCCGGCGAATGCCTCTCGCACGGCGAGCCGGAGGCACCGCCCTCGTGCTCCTCCTGCTCGCCGCTCCCGTGCGCGGTGCGTGGCCGGGCGGCACCACGGTGCTGGAGACGTTCCACAACCTCACGCATCCCGCGGCGATCGCGCCCATGTCCGGCATGATCGGGAACTACGCCCAGGCCTGCGTCTACTGCCACGCGCCGCACGGCTCCGCCGGCGAGCGACCGCTCTGGAATCGCCGGCTGCCGAGCGGCCCCTACCGCATGTACGGGCCGCTCAACATGCTCGGCGATCCCCAGCCGACGGGCGTTTCGCGCAACTGCCTCTCGTGCCACGACGGCACGATCGGGCTCGACGACGTGCTGGTGGCTCCGGCGGGCTTCACGAGCGCGGGGCCGTTCCGGGAGACGATCCAGCGCTGCACGAGCTGCCACAACGGTGGCAATCCCGCGGGCGGGTTCAACTTCGAGAAGCTCTGGTTCCGTCCCGACGACCTGCGCAACCAGCACCCGATCTCGGTGCTGTACGACGCTTCGCGCGATCCGAACTTCCTCCCCGCCGGCAGCGTCGTGGCCTCCGGGCTCGTGCTCGAGGACGGGAAGGTGCAATGCGCGACCTGCCACGAGCCGCACACCGCGCGCTACCGGCCGTTCCTGCGCATCCCGAACACGAACGGCAGTCTGTGCCTGCTCTGCCACCGCACGCCGCCGTCGCGGACGACGGCGCACTTCTGGTGAGCGCATGATCGAGCCCGCGGCCGCGCCCGTGTTCCGCCCCCGTGCTTTCCGCTCCGCGTTCGTCGTGCTAGCGCTGCTCGCCGCCGCGGGCGCCGGGAGTGCGCACGCGAAGCGTTCCGAGTCGTCGATCGCCCCGCTCGTTTGGCCCGCCCCGCCGGAAACGGCGCGCGTGCGCTGGGCGGGCGAGCTCAGGCGCGGCAACGCCGGCGACGCCGGCGGGTTCGGGGGCGCGCTCCGCCGCTTGTTCACGGGCGGCTCGGCCACCCCGGAGGCGCAGCTCGTGCGTCCGACCGACGTCTACGCCGAGGACAGCTCCCGGGTGTACGTGACCGACGCGGCGCAGAGTCGGGTGTTCGTGCTCGAGCGCGACCGCCTCACGATGCGTTCGCTCCCGATCGAGGGCGCGGGCGCCCCGTCGAAGCCGATGGGCATCACCGGCGACGGGCGCGGGCTCCTCTACGTGACCGATCCCCCCGGACGGCGCGTCGTCGTGATCGATCGCAACGGGCGGTTCGTGCGCGCGTTCGGGGGCCGTGGCGTGCTGCTCAACCCCGTCGACGTGGCGCTCGACACCACCGCCCGGCTCGCGTGGGTCGCGGACAGCTGGCTCCACCAGGTGATCGCGTTCGACGAGCGCGGCGAGCGGGTGCGAACGCTCGGACGTACGAGCGGGGACGCCCGCTCCAAGTCGGTCGAGCAGGAGCCCCCGGGCAACGCGGCCGGGCGCTCGCTCGCCGACGCGCATCGCTCGCAGGCCGGCTCCCGAGACGTCCGCGAGAATCGCGGGGGTGGACCGGGCGAGTTCCTTTACCCGTGCGGCGTGGCGGTCTCGGCCGCGGGCGAGCTGTACGTGTGCGACGGGCTCAACGCGCGGGTGCAGGTGTTCGGCCGTGACGGCGGGTACCGGCGCTCGTTCGGCCGGCTCGGAGATGGACCGGGCTCGTTCGCGCGCCCCAAGGGCATCGCGCTCGACCCGGACGGCAACGTCTACGTGGTCGATGCGGCGTTCAACAACGTTCAGATCTTCGATCCCGAGGGCCGGCTGCTGCTGGCGTTCGCCCAGTTGGGAAGTGGCCCGGGGCAGCTCCGACTGCCGCTGGGTCTGTGGATCGATCGCTCCGGCCACATCTACGTGGCGGATCGGTACAACGCGCGCGTGGAGACGTTCGCGAGGCTGGAGTCCGCGGCGGAGAGCCGCACCCGCTGACGTCCGCCGCCGGGCGTCGCGAGGTCAACCCGAAGAAGAAGAGGAGGACAGCATGAGAAGCACCTGCCGACTCGTCGTCGTGGCCGCGGCGTGGCTCGCCGGGGCGCTCGCCGCGTCCCCGGGCCTCGCGCAAGCCCCCGGCGCGTGGCCGAACGGCACCTCGGTCGTCGAGACGCTGCACAATCTGTCCTACGCCGCGTCGTCGGATCGTTACGGCCCCGGTGCGCTGCGGAATTACGGCGAAGTGTGCGTCTACTGCCACACGCCGCACGGCGGACAGACCTCGGCGCCGCTTTGGGACCGCAACTTCTCGGTCGCGTCCTACCAGATGTACGACGCGGCGCACAGCTCGACGATCAACATGACGGTCGATCCGCAGCCGACCGGGGTGTCGCTCGCCTGCCTGTCGTGCCACGACGGGACGGTCGGACTCGACGTGATCGTGAACACCCCCAACAACTACACCGGCGGGCCCGCGGTCGGCACGCGCATGCCGACGAACATCATCGCGAACCTGTCCACGGACCTCCGGAACGATCACCCGATCTCGATCACCTACGACCCCACCGCGGACCCGCTGTTCCATTCGGCGGCGTCCGTGCAGGCGGCGGGGCTCCAGCTCTACGGCGGGAAGGTGCAGTGCGGGAGCTGCCACAATCCGCACACCGCCGCGAACCGGCCGTTCCTGCGCATCTCGAACGCCGGCAGCAGCCTCTGCCTGACCTGCCACATCAAGTGACGTGCGTCGAATCCTCGCGCTGCTCCTGATCGGGCTCGGCGTGGTCGGCTGCGGCAATGCCGCCCGCGCGCTGTTCGATCTGCCCGCGCCCCGGGCCGCCGCGCCGCCTGCGGCCACCATGCCCGGTCGCGCGGCACCGCGCGATGTCGCCGGGGCGCCGCTGCCCGTGCTGGAGACGACGCTCGACCCGGACAGCGTGCTCACGATGCTTCCGCGGGACTCCATCGGCCACGCGGATTGGGTCGCGGCGCTGCGCATGGGACTCATGCGACCACGGCCGGCGATCGGCGGGCGCTTCGAGGACAGTCCCACACCTTTCGGCTTCGACTTCTTCCTCGCCGGCAAGGACACCTCGTTCGACGTCTCGTTTCCGCACTCGGTGCACACGCAGATCATCGCCTGCGCGCAGTGCCACGGGCGGCTCTTCCGCTATCGGAACGTCCGCTACCAGATGCAGGATCTGCTCGAGGGCCGCTACTGCGGCGAGTGCCACGGCAAGGTGTCGTTCCCGCTCGTGAGCGGGTGCGAGCGCTGCCACACCCGGATCCTCCTTCCCGCGCACCGCACGCGGGCGCGGCTGCTGGGCACGGTGCAGATGGCGCGCGTCACCGACGGAAGCGGGATGTCGCCCTCGACGCCCGAGCAGCAGCTCCCGCCGGCGCTGTTCCCGCACTGGGTGCACCGGATCCGTTACCAGTGCCGCACCTGCCACATGGACCTCTTCGAACCGCGCGCCGGCGCGAACCGGATCACGATGCGCGACATCACGGCAGGGCGCGCCTGCGGGCGCTGCCACGACGGCGAGACCGCATTCCGTGCCGGCTTCGGCAACTGCCAGCGCTGTCACACGAAGCCGACCGTGCCTCCGCCGGATTCGTCGATCGTGGACACGTTGTTGCAGGAGCGCTGATGCGGGCCTCCCGGGCCTTCGCCACCCGGTTGGGCGCGGGGGCGCTCGTCGGGGCGCTCTTCGCCGTGCGCTCGCTCGCGGCCCCGGGGCCGCTCGTCGGCTGGGGAGGGTCGGGCGAGACGGGTCTGCGCTGGGACGCGAGCGAGGGGCGCTCGACCGCTTCGCCGCTCGTGCGCGAATCGAACCTGCACGGCTGGGTCGGCGTCTCGCTTGCGGGCCAGCTCGTGGACTCGCGCTGGCTGGGCTGGTCCTGGAACGTGCGCCCCGGGTTCGTGCGCAGCGGCGGCAATCAGCCGAATGCCTCGCTCGAAACGAGCGAGCTCGCGCACCAGTTCACGGCCGCCAGCCAGCCGTGGCCGTGGCTGCGCGCCCAGGCTTCGGCGGACCGGGACCGCATCGTGGCGAACCGCGGCGAGGACGCGTCGCGGGAATCACGCTTCACGCACGCCGAGGCGCGGGCCGAGGCGCGCACGCCCGCGTTCACGCTCGGCACGCTCGGCCGGCGCGAGCGCTCCGACGACCGCTGGATGTCCACCGTGCTCGCCCCGGAGCTCGAGCGCCACGTCGACCGGCGCGCGTTCGAGGCGTGGCTCGAGAGCAGCAAGCTGCGCGTGAGCGAGCGCCGGACGTTCGAAGCGGTTCCGGAGGCCGCGAGCGAGATTCACACGCGGCAGACGACGCTCGACCACGCGCTCCGCTGGGGACGGGGGAGCCGGCTCGCGACGAGGCTCGAGTGGAACGGTCAGTCTCCGAGCGCGCTCACGATCGTGGATCGCGCGATCCAGGAGCAGCTCCACCTCCGACACGCGAGCTGGCTTTCGAGCGACTACCGGTTCCAGGACACGCACGTGGAGTTCGTCGCGGGCGAGGGGAGGACCCGTTCGCAGTTCGCCGAGCTGAGCGCGCGCACCGATGGCGTCGGACTGGCCATGAACGCCGGCCTCCGGTCCGACCGCTCGCCGGGCCGCGACGGCCACGCCTGGTCGCTCGGACCGCGCGCGTTCTGGCAGCGGAACGGGCGGGGCGGCCTGCGGATCTCGGGCGAAGCGGGCGCGTCGCTCGAGCACGAGCGCCGCACGGGCGCGAACGACGCCCGTGTCGCGGTCGCGAACGAGTCGCACGCCGTGACCGCCACGCGTTCGTTCGCGCTCGAGGTGGAGGGCGTCGACTCCGCCACGGTCGTCGTCCGGGATGCGAACGGCGCGGCGGGATTCGTCGAGGGCCTCGACTGGAGTCAGGCGCGCTCGGGGCTCGAGACGTTCGTGCTGATCCCGCTCGGGAGCCGGATCGCCGTGGGCGACCTGCTCCTCGTGACCTACGAAGCGACGCCGCCGGGTACCCCGAGTCGGCGCTCGACGCGCACGAATGTCGCGATCGGCGGGGAGTGGCACGGGCTCTCGCTGCGACTCGAGGACTGGCAGAACGTCGCCCGCGATACGCCGCGCGACCGGGGCGCGGCGAGCCTGGGCCAGCGCGAGCAGTCGGCGAGCGTTGCGGCGGCGTTGCCGCGGGGGCCGGCACGGCTCGACCTGACCGCGGGCGCGCGGCGGCGCGTGGTCGAGGGGCGCACCGCGCACACCTCGGACGCCAACGCGGGGCTCACGTGGCGCCTCTCGACGGCGTGGCTCGCCACGGCCGAAGTGGCGATGACGAGCGCCCGCGAGTCCGACGGGCGGCTCGGCTCGACGCAAGAGCGGGTGAGCGTCGGTTGGAACCCGGGCGGCGCCTGGCGCGTCGGCGCGCACGCCGATCGCGCCCAGTTCGCGCGCGCGGGCGCCAGCGACGTGACGCAGCGGCTCGCCGGAACCGACGCGACGGTGCGCTGGGGGCTGCTGGACGTCTCGGCCCGCATCGACGTCGGCACGCGCGACGGCGAACCGGGCCACCGATTCAGCCGCGTCTCGCTCGCATTGCTGCGCCGCCTGCGCTAGCACACGATCTCTCCTGTTCCCGAGCCTCGTGCCGATACGATAGGATAGCCATAGTTCACCGGGGGCCCTGTGTGCCTCCCCGTCTTCCCGGCGGCCCTGTGTGCCGCCGTCATCCGGAAAGGACGCGCCATGAACGCATCCCTGCGCGACGCCTTCGGCGTTCGCAAGCCGCTCGTCACGCCCGCGGGCACCGTCCACGTCTATCGTCTCGACGCGCTCGCCTCGCAGCTCGGCGCGGACCTCGGACGGCTGCCCTATTCGATCCGCGTGCTGCTCGAGGCCGCACTCCGCCACTGCGACGACTACCAGGTCACGCAGGACGACGTGAAACGCCTCGCCCGCTGGCAGGCCACGGGCGCCGAGCCGGTCGAGCTTCCCTTCAAGCCCGCGCGCGTCATCCTCCAGGACTTCACCGGCGTGCCGTGCGTGGTGGACCTCGCCGCGATGCGCGAGGCGGTGAAGCGCATGGGCGCCGATCCGCGGAAGATCAATCCGCTGGTGCCCGTGGACCTGGTCATCGACCACTCGGTCCAGGTGGACGTGTTCGGCTCGGGCGCGGCGCTCGAGCAGAACGCCGAGATCGAGTTCCGCCGCAACAAGGAGCGCTACGAGTTCCTGCGCTGGGGGCAGATGGCGTTCTCGAACTTCCGCGTCGTGCCGCCCGCAACGGGGATCGTGCACCAGGTGAACCTCGAGTACCTGGCGCAGGTTGTGCTCACCGCGCAGAGCGCGGGCGTCACCGTGGCGTACCCGGACACGCTCGTCGGGACCGATTCGCACACGACGATGATCAACGGTCTCGGCGTGCTGGGCTGGGGCGTCGGCGGGATCGAGGCCGAGGCCGTCATGCTCGGGCAGCCGCTCTACATGCTGACGCCGCAGGTCGTGGGCTTCAAGCTCACGGGCCGGCTGCGCGACGGCGTCACCGCGACCGACCTCGTGCTGACCGTCACGCAGATGCTGCGCAAGAAGGGCGTCGTCGACAAGTTCGTGGAGTTCCATGGACCCGGCGTGTCGGCCATGTCGCTGCCCGACCGGGCCACGATCGCGAACATGGCGCCGGAATACGGCGCCACGATCGGCTTCTTCCCGGTCGATGCGGAGACGCTGCGTTACCTCGAGCGTACGAATCGTGCGGACGCGGCGAAGCTGACCGAGGTGTACTGCAAGGAGCAGGGCCTGTTCCGCACCGATGCTTCGCCCGAGCCGTCGTTCACGGACACGCTCGAGCTGGATCTGGGCGCGGTCGAGGCGAGTCTCGCCGGCCCCAAGCGGCCGCAGGACCGGGTCGCCCTGCGCGACGTCAAGCCGAGCTTCCGGAAGGGGCTCACGGCGCCGGTCAAGGAGCGCGGCTACGGGCTCGCGGAGGCCGACCTCGGGAGCACGGTCCAGGTGAAGCGCAACGCCCACTCGGACACGCTCGCGCACGGCGCGGTGGTGATCGCGGCGATCACCTCCTGCACGAACACCTCGAACCCGACGGTCATGCTCGGGGCGGGACTGCTCGCGCGGAAGGCGGTGGCGAAAGGGCTGCGCGTCAAGCCGTACGTCAAGACCAGTATGGCGCCCGGCTCCAAGGTGGTGACGGAATACCTCGCCAAGTCCGGAACGCTCGCCGATCTCGAAGCGCTCGGGTTCAACGTCGTGGGGTACGGATGTACCAGCTGCATCGCGTCCGGAACGCCGATCCTCATGTCCGACGGCACCGCGCGGCGGATCGACGACCTGCCCGCATCGGGCGGTGTCCGTCTGTGGGGGCCGGACGATCGCGGGCGATTGGCGCTCGCGGAGCAGACCGAGAAGATGATCCAGGGCGTTCGCGAGTGCGTTTCCATCGTGCTCCAGGACGGGCGCACGCTGACCTGCACGCCGGACCACGAGGTGCTCACGGCGGACGGGCGGTGGGTGCGCGCCGACGCGCTCGAGCTGGGCCACGACCGCGTCGTCGTCGGGCTCGAGGTGCCGCTGGACGTGCCCGGGGCGGACGAACGCGGCTATACGATCCAGGCGGGCGGGTTCGCGTTCACGATGGGGGGCCCGGACGAGCGCCTGCGCACGCTGGCGTTTGCGAGGCTCGTCGGCCACCTGCTCTGCGACGGCTCGATCAGCCTGAATGGCCAGGGCCGTATGAACGCCGGCCAGGCGCTGGATCGTGAGACCGTACTCGACGACGTCGAGCGAATCACCGGCAAGCGCCCGGCGGGAACCCGGTACGACGAGCGCAAGTGGAGCATCGCGCTTCCCAAGGAGCTGACCGCGGCCATCGGTTCACTGCCCGGTGTGCGTGTAGGCCAGCGCATCCACCAGGCGCCGGCGCTGCCGGAGTTCATTCGGGATCCCCACTGCCCGGTCGCCGTCGTGCGTGAGTTCCTGGGCGGCATGTTCGGCGCGGACGGCTGGGCACCGACGCTCCACCGCCAGGGCCACCGGGAGGCGGACGCAGTGCTCAAGGCACCCGCATTCTCCCAGACGGCGAAGCCCGAACATGTCCCGCAGCTGCGGCAGCTCATGACGGAACTGGTCGGGCTCCTCGCTCGCTGCGGGGTGACCACCGCCGGTTTCAAGCTATACGAGTACCCCACGCGTCGATCCGACTCGAGCTACCCGGGCGCCGTCGACGGATCGCCCCGGGTCGAGGTGCGGCTGGTGTTGGCGGACGGTCTTTCGTTTATTGAAGGGGTCGGGTACCGCCACTGTGTCGACAAGGCGCTCCGTGCCTCCGCGGCCGCCGTCTACTGGCGCACCGTGGCGCGGGTTCACGAGCAGCGCCTGTGGATGTCCGAACGGATCGAGGAACGACACCGGGCCGACCGTGCCGAGAGCTTCGCGAGCGTCCGCCAGGCCGCGGCCACCGAGCTGCTCGAGCGCGAGCCCGCCGTGTTCCCGCACTATTCACTGCTCGCGGGCCACGATCGCTTCTCGCGGCTCCCGCGCTCGTCCGCACGGCGATTCCAGCCGCTGCACCGCGACTCGTGCGGATTCCCCTCCCCGGTCGAGCTGTTCCGGCAGATCGGTGCCCGTGACCGCTTCGCGTCCCTCGATCCCCGGGGCGAGAGCACGGAGAAGCGCTATTGCGCCGAAAAGGAAGCCATGGCGCTGCCCACGCTCGCGCTCCAGGTCCTGGACCGCCGGCCCGCGGGAAAGCGGGAGGTGTTCGACCTCGCGGTGAGCGATCTGCACGCATTCGTCGCGGGCACGGTCGCGGTGCACAATTGCATCGGCAACTCCGGCCCGCTTCCGGAAGACGTGGCGCAGGCGGTCGAGAGCGGCAGGCTCGTCGCCGCGGCGGTGCTGTCGGGCAATCGCAACTTCGAGGGCCGCGTGAACCCGCTCACGCGCGCCAACTACCTGGCCTCGCCGCCGCTCGTGGTGGCTTACGCGCTCGCCGGCAGCGTCGACGTGGATCTCGAGCGCGAACCGCTCGGCACCGGGATCGACGGCCGGCCGGTGTTCCTCCGCGATGTGTGGCCGACGCAGCAGGAGATCGCCGACGCCGTCGCATCGAGCCTCGAGCCCAAGATGTTCGCGTCGTGCTACGCCAACGTGTTCGACGGCAACCCGCGGTGGAATGCCATCCCTGTGGCCGGCGGCGAGCGCTACGCGTGGGACGCGGACAGCACGTACATCCACGAGCCGCCGTTCTTCCAGGGGCTCACCGCGGAGCCGGCGCCCGTCCGCGACGTGCTCAGGGCGCGCTGCCTGGTGATGCTGGGCGACTCGGTGACGACGGACCACATCTCGCCGGCGGGGGACATTGCGCTCGCGAGCCCGGCGGGCAAGTGGCTCGGCGAGCGCGGCGTCGAGAAGAAGGACTTCAACAGTTACGGTTCGCGCCGGGGCCACGACCAGGTCATGGTCCGCGGCACGTTCGCGAACATCCGCCTGAAGAACCTGCTCGTCCCGGGCAGCGAGGGCAACGTCACGGTCCACTTCCCGAGCGGCGAGCAGGTGCCGATCTTCGACGCGAGCGCGCGGTACCAGGCGTCCGGCACCCCGCTCGTGGTGCTGGCGGGCAAGGAGTACGGCGCGGGCAGCTCGCGTGACTGGGCGGCGAAGGGCACGCTCATGCTGGGCGTGCGCGCGGTGCTCGCGGAGAGCTTCGAGCGCATCCACCGCAGCAACCTCGTGGGCATGGGGGTGCTGCCGCTCGTGTTCGAGCCGGGCCAGACCGCCGAATCGCTGGGCCTGACCGGCCGCGAGACGTTCGACCTCACGGGCCTCACCGGCGAGCTCGCGCCGAGACTCCGAATCCAGGTGCGGGCGAAGCGCGACGACGGCTCCGTGCTCGAGTTCACCGCGCTCGCGCGACTCGACACCCCGGTGGACGTGGACTACTACCGGAACGGCGGCATTCTCCAGACGGTCCTGCGCAAGCTGGCGAAGGGCTGAGTCCCCAGCACCCGAAATGCCCGCAGCCGCCCCGGGGGAACCCGAGGCGGCTGCGGTGTGTTCGCAACGTGCGGGCGTGGCCCGCGCGGTCTAACGCATGTGGACCAGCGGCATCACCCGCGTCTCGCCACCCACCCGGGCACGGACGTAGTAGACACCGCCCTGGACCAGCTGTCCGGCTGCCGAACGGCCATCCCATTCCGCGTCATGCCGCCCGGCGGGCTGGAACCCGGTGGCGATCTGACGCACGCGGCGCCCGGCCAGGTCGAACACCGCCACGTCCACCTCCGCGCCGCCGGCCGCGACCGCGTAGGCGAACCGCGTGTGGCCGGTGAACGGATTGGGTGACGGAGCGTAGAGGCGGATCGACGAACCGTCCTGCACGTCACCGCCCGCGCTCGACGACTGCGCGTTCGGATTGAACGTGGCGCTCATCGGTGACCCACCGCTCGCCACCGAGACCGCGCCCGACGGGCAGCTCGAGCCGGGGATGCGGTTGTTGTTCAGAGCATCGAACGCATCGATGATCTGCGAGTACTGGGTCTGCACGCTCTGCTTCTTGAGCTGCTGCGACTCCAGCGCCACGAGCCGCTGGTCCGCTTCCTTGACGAGGTCGCCGATCGTGTGCGACGTGAAGCCGGGATAGCTGATCGGCGTGTCGAGCGAGATGACGATGGCGTCGCCGTTCGTGGCGACGATCCCGAGCTGTGACGTGCAGACGTTCGCGAGGAAGCCGGCGAACTGCCGCTTGGCCTGCGTGCGCTGATCGGTGCTGGTCGGGTTGATGACCGCGCAGAACGACGCCACGTCGTTCGTCCAGTTGAAGATCGCGGCCTGGTCGTCGACGCACGAGTAGATCTGGGCGAGCTGTCCGGCCGTGTACTTGACCGAGCCGTTCAGCACGTCGCCGCACTGCGCCATCCACCAGCCGATGGTGTGCGGGCAGTTGACGAAGCAGGGAGCCGCGGTGACCGACTTGCTCACCGGATCACTCGGGCAGGTCGTGAGCTTGTCCTTCACCACGAGCTGGTAGGTGGCAGTCGTGGTGACGTCGATGCACTGCGTGGCCGCGGTGAAGCCGTTGGGGCCGGTCCACGCGTAATCGAAGTTGCCCAGGGGACCGCAGAGCTGCGCCGTGGTGCCGCCGCAGAAACGGTCCGGGCCGGTGATGCTGGCGACCGGCGGGACGAGCACGGCGAACGGATGCGACAGGTTCGCCGGGCAGCCGGTCACACGGTCGAAGATCGTGAGCGTGTAGGTGCCGGCCGTGTTGACGACGATGCTCTGCGACGTGGCCCCGGTGCCCCACAGGTAGTTGAAACCGGCGGGACCGACGAGCGTGACCGACTCGCCCGGGCAGGCCGCGACCGGTCCGGCGATCTCGCCGATCGGGTTGTCCAGAACGTGCACGTGGAACGAGCAGGTGCTCTCGTTGCCGCACGCGTCACGGGCGACCACGTTCACGAGGTTGTCGCCGACCGCGAACGTGCTGCCGGACGGCGGCGTGGCGACGACCGTGACCGGGCCGCCACAGGCGTCCTCGGCCTTGATCTCGAACGGCACCGGGTTCTGGCAGACCCCGATCGTGATGTCGGCAGGGCAGGTCACGACCGGCCCGGTGGTGTCCACGACGCGGATGGTCTGGCTCGCGGTGCTGGCGTTGCCGCACGCGTCCGTGGCCGTCCACGTGCGCGTCACGGAGTACTGGCCCGCGCAGGTGCCGGGCGTGGTGACGTCCTTCGACTCGAGCCTCGGGCTCGGGTCGCACGCATCCGTCGCCGACGCGGTCGCGAAGCTCGGCGTGGCCGGGCACTCGATCGTGCTCGGATCGGGCAGCGCGGCGATCACCGGCGCGGTGAGATCCACCACGTTGATGGTCTGGCTCGCGGTGCTGGTGTTGCCGCACGCGTCCTTCGCCGTCCAGGTCCGCGTGACCGAGTACTGGCCGACGCACGAACCGGGCGTGGTGACGTCCTTCGACTCGAGTGTCGGGCTCGGGTCACAGGCATCGGTCGCCGACGGGCTCGCAAAGCTCGGCGTGGCCGGGCACTCGATCGTGCTCGGATCCGGCAGCGCGGAGATCACCGGCGCGGTGAGATCCACCACGTGAATGACCTGGCTCGCGGTGCTGGCGTTTCCGCACGCGTCCGTCGCCGTCCACGTGCGCGTGACCGTCGACTGGCCCGCACACGAGCCGGGCGTGGTGACGTCCACGAACCCGAGACGCGGATTCGGGTCGCACAGGTCCGTCGCGGACGCGGTCGCGAAGCTCGGCGTGGCCGGGCACTCGATCGTGCTCGGCTCGGGGAGCGCCGCGAACACCGGCGCCGTGTGGTCCACGATCGTGATCGACTGGCTCGCGGTGCTGGCGTTGCCGCACCCGTCCGTGGCCGTCCACGTGCGCGTGACGACGGACTCGTTCGGGCAGCGGCCCGGAGCCTGGGCGTCCTTGAACGTGAGTGTGACCGCGCCGCCGCAGTCGTCGCTCGCGGAGGGCGACGAGAACACCGGCGAGGCCGGGCACTCGACACTCGACGGCTCGCCGACCCCGGAGATCACCGGCGCCTGCGTGTCGCGGACATTGACCGTCATGGCGCCACGACCGGCGCAGCCGGCCGTGTTCGTGACGTCGAGCGTGAGCGTGAGCGTGCCGTTACAGAGATGGCCCGCCCGCACGGTCACCGAGCGACCGTCCGCGGCGCCCTGGATGGTGCCGCCGGTCACGGTCCAGTGGTACGTGCTCATGCCGGCGGGTCCGCTGTAGGTGCGGACGCCGTCCGGGCAGACGAGGGACTCGCCCGTGAGCTCCACGATCGGGGCCGGGTTGACGGTGAACGGGAGGCTGCAGGTCACCGCGCTCTTGCCATTCGAGATCGCGACCTGGAGCGTGAAGCCCTCGCTGCCGCCGACCGCCTGGCCCACGTTCACCTGGACCGAGGAACCGGTGGTGCTGCCGACGAACGAGGCGCCGGAGCTGTTGGAGGTGAACGACCACACGTAGTTGACGCCGGATTCGTGCGAGGTCTCGCTGAACGTCTGCACCGTTCCGGAGCAGGCGGAGGGCGGACCCGTGAGGTTGCAGCCCAGTACCGCGTCCGCGGAGAGCGAGCGGTCCTGGTTTCCGATCGAGGTGTTGTCGAGCGAGATCACGCGGCCGTGGTAGGGCGAGCCGTTGATCGCCGAGGCGGAGTTGCCCGCGCCCCAGTCGGCCTGGCTCGCGATGTGACCACCAAAGGCGATCACGACGCTCGACGCGTTCGCGGTGAACGTGATCTGCATCCGGCTCTCCGAAGCCGCGGCGGAGAGGTTGCCGAGGTTGCCGTCGGCGTTGTTCACGTAGCTGGCGCCGGTCACCGTGCCGTTATAGGTCCACAGTTCCTTCTCGGCGGCCGGCAGCGCGTTGAAGCTCGCGAGCGGCTGGCCAGAGAGGACCGCGACCGGCACCGGGATCCCGAAGTGCGTCGGCCCGGCGAACGAGCCGGAGAGGCCCTCGAGCGGGTCCACGACCTCGGCCGGGTGGGGCGGCAGGAACTGCGAGTGCGGCTCCAGCCGGTTGGGGCTGGTGATGTAGTCGAGCGCGTTCTTGCCGCCCTGGCGGATGTCCCAGCCGATCACCACGGTGTGCGTGCCGGGGGTGAGACCGTCGAGTCGCACCCGGTAGGGGATCGAGTGGCCTTCCAGGTAGTGCGAGTTCTGTGCGCCCGCGTTGCCGTTCTGGAAGTGGACGGGCGAAATCGGCGCGGACGCCGTGCCATTTCGGGCCTGGTCGATGTTCGCCGACGAATTGCCGGCGGCACGGGCCGCCGGCGGGAGACACAGGATGACCGCAGCCATGAGGGCTACGCTGCGGACGTGGGGAGAGAGACGCATGTGCAGACCCTTCTTTCAACGCCGGTCCTCCCCTGAATACCGGGGGCGGACACGGCATGGGGCCGCGTCGCGGAGCGTTCGTCGTCAGCTTGGAGAGAGTGGGTTGGCGACGAAAGTCCCATCGGGCGGACGCAGGAGAGACCCGATGAGTCGTCAGGCTTCTTAAGTATATATCGAAATGCACGATTGCGCTCGTGCAGATATCCCTCATGACGAATGCGATAATGCGATTTGACATGTTGTGCAATTTCGTTCAGCCACACCCACACCGCGGATAGTCGTACGCAACACGTGAAGCACGGGGAGAAGAAAGTTGCGCCTCTTCTCGCTCGAGTGGGGCGGAGCACCCACGTTCGACGATCATGTGAGAGCGATGCGCTCGCGCGCAGGGTGCGCACAGCGGCGTACGCATTACGGAGTGGATCGAAGGACGACGGCGATCGCGCACCGATGCGCTCGACGAAAAGCCGGCAGCCGCCTGCGGGTGACCCCGAGGCGGCTGCGGTCTGTTCGTTTCGAGCGGGCGTGGCCCGCGAACATCAGCGCATGTGGACCAGCGGCATCACGCGCGTTTCGCGGCCGACCCTGGCGCGGAGGAAGTAGACCCCGCCCTCGACCACCTGGCCGGACTCCGAACGGCCGTCCCAGTCGACGTCATGCCGCCCGACCGACTGGACGCCGCTCGCGAGCTGCCGCACGCGACGACCGGCCAGATCGAATACCGCCAGATCCACCTCCTGGCCTTCGGCGCCGACCGCGTACGCCACGTGCGTGCGCCCGGTGAACGGGTTGGGCGACGGAGCGTAGAGGCGAATCGCCGCCCCCGCCTCCGCGTCCCCGGCCGTCGCCGACACCGGTCCGCCGGGGTTGGACGTCGGAACGGGTGGGTCGAAGCTGCCCACGGTCGAGGTGAACGAGCCGCTGGGGCAGTAGGTGTTGGGGACGTTGTTGTTGTTCATGGCGTCGAACGCGCTGGTGATCTGCGTGTACTGGTTCTTCACCTGCTGATTGGCGAGCGACTGGCCCTCCAGGCTGACCAGCTTCTGGTCCGCTTCCTTGATCAGGTCGCCGATCGTGCCCGCCTGGAAGCCCGGGAACGAGACCGGCGTGCCGAGCGAGATGTAGATACGCTCGCCGTTCGAGGCGCGGATGCCCATCTGCGAGGTGCAGACATTGGCGAGGAAGCCGGCGAACTGCCGCTTCGCCTGCGTGCGCTGGTCGATGCTGGGCGGGTTGAGGACGGCGCAGAACCCCGCCACGTCGTTGCTCCAGTCGAAGATGGCGGCCTGGTCGTCGACGCAGCTGTAGATCGTCGCGAGATCGGCCGCCGGGTACTTGACCGAGCCGTTCGCCGCGCCGCTGCACTGCGCCATCCACCAGCCGATGGTGTGCGCGCAGTACACGTTGCAGAAGTCCCCGCGGACGGACTTGCTCGCCGCGGCGCTCACGCAGCCGGTCAGCGTGTCCGTGATCACGAGCTGGTAGCTCGCCGAACCCCAGACATCGATGCAGCGCGTCGTCGCCGTGAAGCCGGAGGGTCCGGTCCACAGGTAGTGGTAGGCGCCCGAGGGCCCGCACAGCTGGACCGAGGTGCCGCTGCAGAAGAAGTCCGGGCCCGAGATGCTGGCGACCGGCGGCTTGAGAACGGTGAACGGATGCGACAGCGTCGTCGAGCAGCCGGTGGCGCGGTCGGTGATCGTGAGCGTGTAGGTGCCGCTCGCGTTCACGACGATGCTCTGCGAGGTCGCCCCCGTGCTCCAGTGATAGTCGAAGCCCGCGGGGCCGACGAGCGTGACCGACTCACCCGGGCAGGCGGCGGACGGTCCGGAGATCTCGCCGCCGGGATTCGCCAGCACGTGGACGTGGAACGTGCAGCGGCCCTCGTTGCCGCACGCGTCACGTGCGACCACGGTGACGATGTTGTCGCCCACCGGGAAGTTGCTGCCGGAGGCCGGCGTGGCCACGATCGATACGGGGCCGCCGCAGGCGTCGTTCGCCTGGACCGAGAAGTACACCGGATTCTGGCACGCCCCGACCGTCGTGTCGTTGGGGCAGCTCACGACCGGGGCCGTGTGGTCCGCCACGTTGATGACCTGCGAGGCCGTGCTGGTGTTGCCGCACGCATCCGTCGCCGTCCAGGTGCGGGTGATGCTGTACTGGCCGGGGCAGGAACCGGCCGTCGTGCGATCGTCGAAGCTCAGCCGCGGGCTCGCATCGCAGGCGTCGGTCGCCGAGGCGGTGGCGAAGCTCGGCGTGGCCGGGCACTCGATCGTGGTCGGCTGGGGGAGCGCGGCGAACACCGGCGCGGTGTGATCCACGACCGTGATGGTCTGGCTGGCGGTGGCGGCGTTGCCGCACCCGTCCGTGGCCGTCCACGTGCGCGTGACCGAGAACTCGTTCGCGCAGCGACCCGGGGCCTGCACGTCGTTGAACGTGAGCTGGGCGGTGCCGCTGCAGTCGTCGGTCGCGGCCGGCGAGGAGAACACCGGCTGCGCGGGGCATTCGACGGTGGCCGGACCGCCGACGCCGGTGATCACCGGCGGCTGCGTGTCCCGGACACTCACCGACAGGTCGCCGTGGCCGCCGCAACCGCCGGCATTGGTGACGTCGAGCGAGACCGTGAGCGTGCTGTTGCAGGCGTGTCCCGCCTGCACGGTCACCGACTGGCCGTTCGCGGCGCCCTGGATGCTGCCGCCGGTCACCGTCCAGTGGTACGAGCTCATGCCCGCGGGGCCCGAATAGGTGCGTACGCCATTCGGGCACACCACCGGATCGCCCGACAGGGAGACGGCCGCCGGCGCGCTGACCGTGACCGGCATGCTGCACGCGACCGCGTTGCTGCCGGAGCTGACCGCGACCTGGAGCGTGAAGCCCTCGCTGCCGTTCGACGCCTGGCCCACGTTCACCTGCACGGAGGAGCCGGTGTTGCCGCCCACGAACGTGGCGCCGGAGCTGTTGGCCGCGAACGACCACAGGTAGGTGTTCCCCGATCCGGTCGACGACTCGCCGTACGTCTGCACGCTGCCAGCGCAGGCGGTGGCCGGACCTTCGACGGAGCAGGTGAGCACGGCATCCGCGGACAGCGAGCGGTCTTGGTTACCGACCGAGGTGTTGTCGATCATGATGACGCGCGAGTGGTAGGGCGAGCCGCTGATCGAGGAGGCCGAGTTGCCGGTCCCCCAGTCGAGCTGGCTCGCGATGTGACCGCCGTACGCGATCACCACGCTCGACGCGGTCGCGGTGAACGTGATCTTCATCCGGCTCTCGGAGGACGTGGCGGTGAGATCGCCCATGTTGCCGTCGGCGTTCGGCACGTAGGTGATGCCCGTAACGGTGCCGTTGTAGGTCCAGAGCTCCTTGTCGGCTGCCGGCAGCGCGTTGAAGCTCGCGAGCGGCTGACCGGACAGGATCGCGACCGGCGCGGGAATCGCGAAGTGCGTCGCCGCGGAAAACGTGCCGGTGAGCCCCTCGAGCGGGTCCACGACCTCGGCCGGGTGCGCCGGCACGAACTGCGCGTGCGGCTCGAGCTTGTTGGGGCTCGAGACGTAATCGATCGCGTTCTTGCCGCCCTGGCGGACGTCCCAGCCGATCACCACTGTGTGCGTGCCGGGTGTGAGGCCGTCCATCCGGACGCGATAGGGGATCGAGAATCCCTCGATGTAGTGCGAGTTCTGAGCACCCGCGTTGCCGTTCTGGAAATGGACCGGCGAGGTGGGGCTCGCCGCGGTGCCGTTGCGCGCCTGGTCGATGTTGGCCGACGCGCTGGAAGTGGTACTCGTGGTCTGCGCGAGCGCACTCCCGCAGGTGAACAGCAGGGTGCAGGTCGTCGCGACGGCCAGCAGCCTGACTCGAGACAAGGACGTCATGGGGAACGCCTTTCGCTCTGCGGCGACGCCCATGCAGGCGTGCGACCGCGCGGGGTCGAGAAGTGAGACGGGAGAGAGAGTTCGTGCGCGAAGCGCCGCGTCCCGCGATGGGCAGGCAAGATCCCGGGCGGTGGGGGGCTCGCGGGGAGCGGCGCGTGGGGGCGCGGCACTCCAGCGGGCACCGAGATCGTGGGGGATACGGTGCTTCGTAAGGATAGCTGTGCAAGGACCGTGCTAGATCCCGACACGCCCCGTCGGCACCGCACCGGAGCTGGCGAATCGCGATGTGCACGAGTTCGTGCGGATTCGCACGGCCCCCGCGAGCGGTCGAGCGCGAACGCACCCACGAGGTGAGGGCGTTGCCCCACGCGGCGTCGCGACCAAGCGGGCGCGCGCGACGAGCTATCGCGAGGGCGTTCTCCTCGCGCGGGGAAGGGTCAGGTGGCGCTCGACCGAAAGCCGACCCTGGAACCAGGTGGAATCGACGAGCGTCAGCACGCCGCGCCAGTCGAGGATGCGCCCGGCGCCACCGACGCACGCCGCGCCCGCGCGCGTGCGCGTCGCGAACGCGCCGAGCGAGAGTCCCATCGGGCTCTCGAACGCGCGGCATTGCAAGAAAGTCGCCCGGGCGAGTGGCACCCGTGCGTGGGGCGCGTCATGGTCGACGAGGGAGATCGCACGGATGTCGCGCTGGGCGACGCTGTCGGTCAAGACGGCCGCGGCCATGCACTCGACCGCGTCGTAGATCTTCCGCTGGCCCGAGCGAAGCGTGATCTCGGCGCCGAAGGCCGGGTCCTCGAAGATCATCCGGCAGTAGTCGCAAGCCGGGCGACCCTCGTCGAGCGCGGCGCGGACCGGGGCCGCCGAAAGCATCCCGGCGAGTGCCAACGTCGTGCCGCGCCGGAGCCAGCCCCAGGCGGGGATACGACGCGCGTTGGGTCTGGTCATGGCGCATTCCTCGGGAAGGGGCGGGCGGGCTTCCGGCGCGACGGATTCAGCCCGCGAGGATAGCGTTTCCTCGGTCCGCGACGCACTTCGGCCTCGGGATCGCCGCGCCACGTCCCCCGCGCGCCTGACCACGGCGACCCCGCGTTCGCGGGCGTGTCCTTGACCCGCCGTCGACCGCCGCACACGCTGCGATCGGGATGATCGGGCGCAGCACTTTCTCGGGGAGGGTCTCGTGGGAGGGCGTGTGAGATGAGCGCGCGGCTCGATCACGTCGTCGTCGTCGTCACCTCGCTCGCCGAGGCGGAACGCGATTTCGGGGCGGCCGGCTTCACGGTGCTCGCGGGCGGCCGCCACGATGCGCTCCCCACCGAAAACGCGCTCGTCTGCTTCGCCGACGGCACCTACCTGGAGCTCCTCGCCGCGCGCGACCCCGCAACGCGCGACGAGCTGCGCGCGCTCCGCGCGAGCGACGGCTGGGAGCGCCACCTGCGCGGCGTCTCCGCGGTGGCGCGGCGGTTC
>DATDEX010000387.1:0-2557 GCA_036522895.1 Candidatus Eiseniibacteriota bacterium
CTCGCCGCGTTCGAGCTCCAGGCCGTGGTCCGCGTGGACGGCCGCGCCACGGGCCGGCTGCCCGCGGTGTCGCTCAACGCGCGGCTCGCCTCGCCCGACCGGGTCCGGCTCCAGTGCCACTGGCTCCTGGGGCTCCTCGCGGACGTCGCGGTGCGCGGCGACACGCTCGTCGCCTGGATGCCGGCCGAGCGGCTGGGGATCCGGGTTCCCGACCTCGCCGACACACTCGGCGTGCGCGATCCCGCGCTCTTCCTCGGCCGCGCCCTCACCGCGAGCTGGCAGGCGCCGCGCGAGGCCTGGCGGGCGGCCATGGCGGACAGCGGCGGCGCCACGCTCGATTGGCCGGAGGGCGACGAGCGCTGGACGCTGCGTGTGGATCGCGACGGCCGGCCGCGCGACGTCACCGTGGCGCGCGGCGAGCGAACGGTGACCGCGCGGTACGCTTCGTGGCGCGGCGCGGGCGAGCGGGCATGGCCGGCGCGGATCGATCTCGCCGACGGCGCCGGCTGGCTCAAGGTGCGGTTCGATCTCGAGGACATGCGCGCGGCGAAGCGCGCGCGCGCGGCGTGGTTCGCGCTCGCGCTCCCCGAGGATGCGCGCCGGCTGGAGCTGGACGACGTCAAGCGCGTACTCTCGTCCCGGGGAGGATTGCGATGAAGACGTGGCCGGCGCGAGCGCATATTTTGCAATCGCGACCATTGCAATCGCGAGTCTTGCAAGCGCGAGTCTTGCAAGCGCTCGCGATGCTCGCGCTCTCGATTTCGACCGCTGCCGCGAGCGCGGCAGCCGTTCCGCTCGAGTCCGCGCGCGCGCTCGCGGCCGGGCTCGCGCGCGCGGGCCGTGCCGAGGCGACGCTGTCGTGGAGTGTGCCCGGCCCGCCGGGCAGTGCCGCGACGGCGCTCCACGGCCGGCTCGCCGTGGAGCCGCCGGATCTCGCGCGGCTCGACGTCACCGGGACCGGCGAGCGGATCACGCTGCGCTCGGACGGCGGCGAGTGGCTCCAGCCCCGTCTCAAGCAGTTCGTGCGGCTCACGCCCCGGCACGCGGTGGCGGCGATGCGCTGGTGGCGGCTCCTGGCGGGCGCCGGCGGCGGCGGCGGGGGGGTCGCAACTGAGCGCCGGCTCGGGCCGGGTCGCTACCGGCTGATCGTGCCGGCGACGCCCGAGGCCGAAGCGGACAGCGCCGACGTCTGGCTCGATTCGCGCGGCCTGCCGGCGCGGCTCGTCCTCGCGGACGGGATGGGCGGGCAGTCGAGCTACCGGCTCGCGGGCTGGCGGTTCACGCGCGCGCAGGGCGGCACGGCGTTCCGGCTCGAGGTTCCGCCCGGCATGGAGACGGTCGAGCTGCCGTGATTGACACCCGCGCGTGACGTCGGCCATCTTCGACGCGCCATGCGTGTGATCGCGGGTGAACTGGGAGGCCGGCGCCTGCACGCGCCCCACGGCGACCGCACCCGGCCGACCTCGGATCGCGTGCGCGAAGCATTGTTCATGGCGCTCGGGAGCCTCGACGGCGTCCGGGTCGTAGACCTCTACGCCGGCAGCGGCGCGCTCGCGATCGAGGCGCTGTCCCGGGGCGCCGCGTGGGCCGACCTGGTCGAACGCGACGTCCGGGCGCGCGGGGCGATCGCCCGCAATCTCGATGAGCTCGGGCTCGGCGAGCGGGTGCGCGTCTGGCCGCTCAAGCTGCCGGGAGGGCTCGCCCGGCTGTCGAGCGTGCTCGCGCGCGCGGAGGTCGTGTTCGTGGACCCGCCCTACGGCGGGAGCGACGCCCGGGCCGTGCTCACGGGGCTCGGGGCGCGCGACGTGCTCAAGCCGGGCACGCGGGTGGTACTGGAGACGCATGCGAAGGACGTCGTGCCCGAACGCGAGGGAACCCTCGCGCGCGAGCGCGAGCGGCGCTACGGCGAAACGGCGGTGCACGTCTACAGGGCGGGCGGCGATACGCCATCGCCCAAGGAAGGCGAGGAACCATGAGCGAGCGACGCGTCGCACTCTTCCCCGGGAGCTTCGACCCGTTCACGAACGGCCACCTGGATCTCGCCCGCCGCGCCTCGGTGCTGTTCGACCGCGTCGTGATCGCGGTGGCGGACAACTCGGCCAAGACCTCGCTCTTCTCGGCCGCGGAGCGCGTCGAGATGATCGAGTCCGCCGTGGGCGGACTCCGCGGTGCCTCGGCCATGCACTTCTCCGGCCTGCTCGTGGACTGCGCGCGAAAGATCGGGGCGCAGGCCATCATTCGAGGTCTGCGCGCGGTGTCGGATTTCGAGTTCGAGTTCCAGATGGCGCTCATGAACCGCCGGCTCGCCCCCGGCATCGAGGTGGCGTTCCTGATGCCGAGCCAGGAGTTCACGTACCTGAACTCGACGCTGGTGAAGGAGGTGGCGCGGCACGGCGGCGAGATCCGCGGCCTCGTGCCGGCGCTCGTCGAGCGGCGGCTGCGCGAGCGGTTCGCACCCGCGCGCCCCGCGCGCACCACGAAGGCGCGCAGCCGGTGAGTCGCGCGCTCGAGCGCATCCGTCGCATGGCGACGGCCACGCCGCGGCGACTGCTGTTCG
>DATDEX010000388.1:0-2375 GCA_036522895.1 Candidatus Eiseniibacteriota bacterium
GTGCGGCGGGCGGGCACGGGGCTCGTGCTGCTCGCGCCGATCGGCGTGGTCCTCGACAGCACGCTCGCACCGCTCGTGGACGCGAAGGTCTCGATGCCGGCGCTCGGGCGCGACGAAGCCCGGCTCGATTCGCTCGGGGAGCGTGTCGCTTCGCTCGACGTGGTGCCCTCGGGGGGCGCGCGCCGAGCCGCGGAGCGCGACTCGCTCGAGCTCGCCCGCGCCCGGGCCATCACGCATGCGCTCGGCATCCCGGACTCGGCGGTGAAGGGTGGACGGGGCGGCCGCTCGGTCACGCTCTCCGCCGGCCGCGACACGCTCGACGCGACCCGGGGTGACATCGGGCTCACCGGCCAGGTCGTGGTGGACGGGCTCACGCGCGGCGCCCGCCGCTGGACGACCGCGCAGTTCACGCTCACCTCGCGCGCGTCGTTTCACGCCACGCTCGCCGGCCTGTTCGCCCGCGTGCGCGAGAATCCGCTGCAGGCGATCCCGCTCGCGGTGCTCGTCGGTCTCGCGCTGCTGCTGCTGCCGCTCGCGCAGACGAACCTGCGGATGGTGCGCGGCATGGGCGGCAGCATCACCCAGGGAATCGGCGCGCTCCGCGACGGCGCCGCCGCGTTCGGCGCCGGCCGGCTCGCCTACCGGATCCCCATCGCGGGCGACGACGACCTGTGGGATACCGCCCGTCGTTTCAACGAGATGGCCGCGGGACTTGAGAACGCGCGAGAGCTTGAAAAGCAGCGCGACCGGCTCGAGAACGAGCTCGAGGTGGCGCGCCGCATCCAGGCGCGACTCCTGCCCGCCGCGGCCCCGCGCATTCCCGGGCTCGACGTGGCCGGCCTCTCGGAATCCGCGCGCGAGGTGGGCGGCGATTACTACGATCACCTGGACCTGGGCGGAGGCCGACTGCTGCTCGTGATCGCGGACGTCTCGGGGAAGGGCGTGCCGGCGGCGCTCCTCATGTCGGGATTCCGCGCCTCGCTCATGAGCCAGGACACCTCGGACGGCGCTCCGGACGTCGTGGCCGGGCGCGTCAACGACTTCCTGCACAAGAGCGTCGAACCGGGCCGGTTCGTCACCGCGTTCTTCGGATTCCTGGACGCGGACTCCGGCCGGTTCGTGTACGTGAACGCGGGGCACAATCCGCCGGTGCTGCTCCGCGCGGGGGGTACGGTGGAGATGCTCCACGAGGGCGGACTCATCCTCGGGATCGTGCCGGGCTCGCCGTTTCTCCGGGGCGAGACGACGCTCGCGCCGGGCGACCTGCTCGTGCTCTACACCGACGGCGTGACCGAGGGTGCGGACGCCGCCCGGGAGCAGTTCGGCGAGGAGCGCCTCATCGCCTCGATCCGGGCCGCGCGCTCGACCGGGGCGAGCGAGCTCGCGCACCGGATCGTCCGGGAGGTGCGTACGTTCGAGGGCGAGTCGGGGCCCGCGGACGACATCACCGTGCTGGTGGCGCGCCGGACGGCCGCGACGGCGTAGCACGGTCGCCCTGCCGGCGGCGGAACCGCTCGCGCAGTGCCCGCGTCGTCGAATCCCCCGGCGAGATCGCGTCGAGCGTGTCGAGGTGCGCGAGCGCCTCGGCCTGGCGCCCCTGCGCCGCCAGGGCTTCGGCGAGCACCTGCCGGGCGAGCACGTCCGTTCGCCCCTCCGCCAGCACGCGCTCCGCCAGCGCTTCGCCCTCGACCGCGCGCCCGCCGAGCACGTAGGCGTAGGCGCGCCAGGTCCCGCTCGTGACCCAGTACTGGACGGCGGTGCTGTCGCGCTGGATCGCGTCGGCGTGATCGAGGATCGCGAGGACCTCGGCGAAGCGGTGTTCGTGGAGGAAGGGCCGCGCGGCGAAGAGCCCGCGCACCGCATCGGGCTCCACGAGCGCCACCTCCGGCGTGTGTCCCGGCTCCCCCTGCACGATCACGCTCGCCGGCGTCTCGAGGTGCGCGCGGAACTCATCGAAGCGCATCCAGTGGAGCGTCGTGTCCGCGTACCAGACGCGCAGCGCATGATCGCCGCCGAACGCGTACTCGAGCGAGTGGGGCAGGTTCTCCTGCACGACGATCGCGCCGTGCGGTAGCGTGGGGAAGCGGTGGCGCAGCCGCTCGCGGGTGTCGCGCATGAACCGCTGGAGCCGGGTGAGCCGCGCGTAGTCCATGAACGCGCCGGTGTCGGGCGCCTTCGCCGCCACGGTGTTCGTGGCACCCGGGGCGAGCCCCAGCGCGCCGAGGCGCACCGCGACGAGGAGCCCGGCGCAGAGTGGGTGGACGGCGCCGAGCGCCGCCACGGACGCCACGCCCAGGCCGGCGCTTCCGTACTGGCTCCGGTTCGGCTGCCACGCGGGGAAGACCGGCGTGAGCGACGCCGTTGCGAGCAGGAAC
>DATDEX010000389.1:0-8711 GCA_036522895.1 Candidatus Eiseniibacteriota bacterium
AGCTGCCGGCCGCGCTCGCCGCGCGCCTCGACGCCCAGCTCGCCCGCCGGGCGGCCGGCGAGCCCGTCCAGTACATCACCGGGCGGGCGGCGTTCCGCCACATCGATCTCGCCGTGGATCGCTCCGTGCTGATCCCGCGCCCGGAGACCGAGCTCCTGGTCGACGCGGTGCTCGAGTACCTGTCCGAGGGCGATTGGGGCCGGCGGCCCCCGCGCGTGCTCGACCTGGGGACGGGCTCGGGCTGCATCGCGCTCTCGATCGCCCACGAGCACCCGAGCGCGCGGGTCACCGCCACGGACGCGAGCGAGGCGGCGCTCGCAGTCGCGCGCGCGAACGCCGCCGCGCTGGCGCTCGTGCCGCGCGTCAACTTCGCGCGCGGTGGCTGGTTCGAGGCGGTCGATGCGGACGAGTGCTTCGACGTGATCGTGTCGAACCCGCCCTACATTTCGCGGGACGAGGCCGGCGAGCTGCCCGCCGACGTGCGCGACTGGGAGCCCCACGCGGCGCTCTTCGCCGCCGACGACGGCCTCGCCGACCTGCGCGAGATCCTGGAAGCCGCGCCCCGCCACTTGCTGACCGGCGGATTGCTGGCGCTCGAGCTCGCCGAGGCGCGCGCGGCGCACGTGGCGGGCTGGCTCGATGGCGCGCGCGACTGGCGCGAGGTCGAACTGCGCGACGATCTCGCCGGTCGCCCGCGTCTCCTGCTCGCCCGCCGCGAGCACGGCCCGGCGATCGCCCCGGCGCAATGGGGGGAGGAGCGCTGATCTCCGCGGCCCCGGCCGCGGTCCCGGCCCGGGCCCCGTGGGATCGCGGGCTGCGATACACTCGCGAAACGCAGTCCGCCGCGGGTCCACCCACCGGCTCATCCGAACCCCGAGGTTCCCATGTCCGATACCGCATTGCTCGCCGATATCGCCGCCCGTGGCTACGCGCACCCCGAGGTGCTGGTGACCACCGAGTGGGTGGCGCAGAACCTCAAGCAGCCGAACCAGCGCATCATCGAGTCCAACGAGGACACGCTGCTCTACCCCTCGGGCCACATCCCGGGCGCGGTGCAGGTGGACTGGGCGCTCGATCTCAACGACCAGGTTCGCCGGGACTACCTCGACCGGTCCGGGTTCGAGAAGCTCATGTCCCGCATCGGCGTGACGAACGACACCACGGTCGTCTTCTACGGCGACAAGAACAACTGGTGGGCGTGCTACGCGTTCTGGGTGTTCCAGCTCTTCGGACACACGAACGCGCGGGTCATGGACGGCGGGCGGCTCAAGTGGGAGAAGGAAAAGCGCCCGATGACGCGCGAGGTGCCGTCGATTACGACCACCTCGTACACGGCGCAGGAGCGCGACGACTCGCGGATCCGCGCGTTCCGCGACGAGGTGCTCACGCACATGCGCGCGCACAAGAAGATGGTGGACGTGCGCAGCCCGCAGGAGTTCACCGGCGAGCGCACGCACATGCCCGAGTACCCGCAGGAAGGCGTGCTGCGGGGCGGGCACATCCCGGGCGCCCGGAACGTGCCGTGGGCGCGCGCCGCGAACCCGGAGGACGGCACGTTCAAGGACGCCGCCGCGCTTCGCGCGATCTACGAGGGCGAGATCGGCTTGAAGCCCGAGGACGACGTCATTGCCTACTGCCGGATCGGCGAACGCAGCAGCCTGACCTGGTTCGCGCTCACGTACCTGCTCGGCTACAAGCGGGTCAGGAACTACGACGGGAGCTGGACGGAGTGGGGGAACGCGGTCGGGATGCCCATCGAGAAGCCCTGATGCGGGCGCACGCGCGGCGCCGGCCCGGAGCCCGGGGCAGTTGCGGCAACCCGCGACCGCTTCGGACGCCGGCCCGCTCGCCGGGGGTGGCCGCGCCCGGGGAGCGCCGGCGATGAGTGAGCCGCTCGCGCTTCCCGCGCCGCTCGCGGACGTGGTCGCGGACTTCGAGTTCCTGGACCGGGGCGCGCGCGCCGAGATGCTGATCGACTACGCCGATCGCTTCGAGCCCGTCCCGCCCGAGGTGGCGACCCCGCCCTACCCCGAGTTGAACCGCGCACCGCGCTGCGAATCCGAGGCGTACGTGTTCGCGACCGACCGCCCGGACGGCACGCTCGGCCTGTGGTTCGCGGTCGAGAGCCCGCAGGGGCTCTCCGCCAAGGCGTGGGCGACGATTCTCGACGAAACGCTCTCCGGCCAGCCGCTCGAGCTCGTGGCCCGGGTGCCGCAGGAGGTCATCTTCCGCATCTTCGGCCGGGACCTGTCGATGGGCAAGGGTCAGGGTCTCATCGGCATGCTCGATCTCGTGCAGCACGAGGCGCGGCGGCGGCTGGAGCAGCGCCGCAGGGCGGATGCGGGAGCCTGAAGCACGAGTCACGATCGCTGGCGCGCCCCGTTCCGATCGATGCCTTCGGGCACCCGGGTCAGTTGCCGCGGCTGCGCGCGCCGCTCGCCCGGTCCGGCGTGCCACGGCCTGCCTGTGAATGCGATGTCAAGACCCGGGCGTCGGGGATTCGCCGCGCACCGCGGCATCGGCTGCGGGCATCCGTAAACGCGTTGCCGCGTCAATCTCGTCGCGACCGGCCCGCGCATCAGGCGCGGCCGGCGGGAACGAAACTCTGAGGGGAGTGCCATCCATGTACGTCGTCGCGGGGGTCACGGGCCACACGGGCGGGGCGGTCGCAGAGGCGCTGTTGGCGCAGGGAGAGAAGGTGCGCGTCATCGTGCGCGACGCCGACAGGGGCGAGCCGTGGAGGCGGCGGGGCGCCGAGGTGGCGATCGCGCGGCTCGGCGACGCCGGAGAGGTGGCGAAGGCGCTCGCGGGCGCGAAGGGCGCCTACCTGCTGGTGCCCCCGCGCTACGATGCCGAGGATCCGTTCGCGGCGAATCGCCCGCTCATCAACGCCCTCGCCGAGGCGGTGCGGAAGAGCGGCGTCCCGCACGTCGTGCTCCTCTCGTCGTTCGGCGCCGAGCTCGCCGACGGCACCGGGCCGATCAAGGGCCTCCACTACGCCGAGCGCACGCTCGGGGCCGCGACCAAGAACATCACGTTCCTCCGCGCCGGCTACTTCTTCGAGAACTTCGCGGCGGTGCTGCCGGCCACGCAAGGCGGCGTGCTGCCGACGTTTCTCACCCCCGATCGCCGCATCCCGATGGTTGCCACCGCGGACATCGGCCGGGTCGCGGCCGAGCTCCTGTTCGAGCCGGCCGCCGGCACGCGCGTCGTGGAGCTCTCCGCGATCCGGGACTGGTCGCCGAACGATGTCGCGGAGGAGCTCTCCATCATTCTCGGGCGCGCGATCAGCGTTCAGCCAGGTCCGCTCGAGGGCGTGGTCCCGGCGTTCACCGGCATGGGCATGCCGCGCGGGGTCGCGGAGCTCTTCCGCGAGATGTTCGCCGCGCTCAACAACGGCACCATCCGCCGCCAGGGCCGGCCCGCGCTGCGCCGGCTCGGCCAGCTGGGCGCCGGCGACGTGATGAAGGGCCTGCTCGAGAGGACGACCACACCCGCCTGAGCGAGCCGCGGCGCGCGGGAGAGATGGGCGCTGGCCCAGGGACGGGCTGGCGCTCGCATCGCGACGTGTCCTCCGCTCAATGCGAGTAGTGCGAATCCTTCTCGCCGGCGCGGATCGCGATCCCGAGCGTGTTGGCCTTGGAGGGGATCGGGCAGTTGTAGTAGGGGCTCGTCGCGCAGGCCGGGTTGTAGGCGGCGTTCAAGTCCACGAGCCAGTCGCCGTTCGGGAGGCGCTCCGGATCCACGTAGCGCCCGACGCCGTAGGTCTCCTTGCCGGTCGTGGCATCCCGGAAGAAAACGCTCACGCTCCGCTCGTCCACGCCCGGCTCGAGCAGACGGTGGGCCTCGAGCCGGATCGGCCTGCCCTTGACGCGCAGGTCGAACCAGCCCGCCAGCACCGCACGTCGCGCGTTCCCGCGTGTGCTCATGATGACCGTCGTATCGGGGTGCGGGCTGGGCGTGAGCGGCGCCTCGAAGCGATAGTCGAGGTCCACCGGGTACCAGCTCAGGCCGTGGTAGTCGGCGAAGTGTGGGCTCTGCGGGTCGAACACGATGAGCGCGGGGAAGCGCTGGTGCGACAGCCGGAGGGCCAGGCGGCCCACCTGGATGAAGCTCGGGGGCAGCATGGCGGTGCGCGTCTCGTCGCCTTTCCCGACGCGAAACTTCGCCCCTTCATCGAGCGCTTCGACGCGGAACGAGTCGCCCACCACGGACACCCGCAGGTGGTGCGCGGCGAGCGCGGGGTCGTCCACGTGCAGATCGCAGTCCGCCGCGCGGCCCACCACGAGCGCCGTACGCTCGTCGAAGTCAGTGCGCGCCACCGCCGCCAGGTACGACGTCGCGCCCTCCTTCAAGTTCTTCTCGGTCCCGGCCCGGTCGTGCGCGTAGGCGGCGCGCAACGAGTCGGCTGCCGCGCTCGAGACGCGCACGGGATCCGCGGGGCGCGGACGCGTCGTCGCCGCTTCCGCTGCGACCGCACCGAACGCGAGCAGCACGAGCGGAATTGCGCAGACTCCCGCAATCGAGCGACTGCGATACCGGGTTCGATCCCAAGCCATGCCATGACCTCCGATGGACGCCGTGCGTACAGGTGAGGTGAGATTAACCCGCGCGTGAACAGGGGCAAATCCCTCGGCGCCGGGCCGAGGCGACGCGGTGCGCGTGCCGACAAGCATGATTCACTTGTCTCCCCGGGCCCCGCCGCAGCATGATCTTCCCGCATTCCGTCCTCACTCCTCCACGCGAGGCCTCTTCTTGAACCCGCCGTTTTCCGAGCACGACGACCTCTTTCGCATTGCCACCGACATGTCCCCGGCCGGCATCCTCGCGGTCGGCGCGGACGGCACCATCCTGCTCGCCAATCGCGAGATCGAGCGGCTGTTCGGATGGCGGCGCGAGGACCTGGTGGGCCGGCCGGTGGAGGTGCTGGTCCCGATGAACCTGCGGCCGGGCCATTCGTCCCAGCGCGCCACGTTCTTCGCCGCCCCCCGCGCTCGCCACATGGGCGCGGGCCGCGACCTGCGTGGGGTCCGTAAGGACGGCACCGAGTTCCCGGTCGAGGTGGGCCTGAACCCGGTGCGCACGGCGAACGGCGTGGTGACGCTCGCCTCGGTCCTCGACGTGAGCGCGCGCCAGGAGCTCGAGCGCGCTTCGCGCCAGTCGCAGAAGCTGGAGGCGCTCGGCACGCTGGCTGGGGGGATCGCGCACGATTTCAACAACATCCTGCTCGCGATCGTCGGCCACACCGAGCTGGCCGAGCGCGCGCTCGGCGACTCCCCGAGCCGCGACCTCGCGCAGGTGCAGAGCGCCGCCGACCGTGGCCGAATGCTCGTCCAGCGGATCCTCGCGTTCAGCCGCACGCGCGAGACGAAGCGGATTCCGATCGACCTGGCGCGCACCGTACGCGAGGCCGCAAACCTCCTCCGCTCGTCGCTCCCCGCCACGATCGAGATGCGTCTCGCCCTGGCCCCCGACACGCCGCACGTGCTCTCGGACGAGATCGAGCTCCACCAGGTGGTGATGAACCTCGCCACGAACGGCGCCCACGCCATGCCCGACGGGGGCGTCCTCTCGATCGAGACGAGCGCGTTCACGGCCGACCCGGCATGGCTCGAGCGGCACGCCGGCGTCCCCGGCCCGCAGCTCGCACGGATCGTCGTGCGCGACGAGGGTGTCGGGATGGCCCCCGAGGTCGCCGAGCGCGCGTTCGAGCCGTTCTTCACCACCAAGCCCGTCGGCCGCGGCACCGGGCTCGGCCTCTCGGTCGTCCACGGCATCGTGCGCGAGCACGGCGGCGTCATCGAGCTCGAGTCGGCGCCGGGCCGTGGCACCACGTTCACGATCACGCTGCCGGCGACGGCCCCCGCCGCCGTGACCTCCGCGCCGGCCCCGAGCGCCGCGCCGCGGGTCCGGGTTCGCATCCTGCTGGTGGAGGACGAGGAGACGGTCGGGAAGATGCAGAAGCGCCTGCTCGAGGACATGGGCTATCACGTCACGCTCCACGCCGGCTCGATCTCCGCGCTCGAGGACTTCCGCGCCCGCCCGGCCGCGTTCGATCTCCTGGTGACCGACAACACCATGCCGAAGATGACCGGGCTCCAGCTCACGCAGGAGGTCCGGAAGATCCGCCCCGACCTGCCCGTGATCATGGTGTCGGGGCTGGCCGAGCGGGCGGAGGGTCTCGACATCGGAGAGCTCGGCATCCGCGTGCTGCTCCGGAAGCCGCACACCTCGGCGGAACTCGACGCGGCGATCAGCGAGGCGCTGCGTCCCGGCTGAGTTCGGCCGTGGGCGTTCGCCGAGCCCGCGCGCCGCGTCTGTGCCTCGGCGTGGCAAAGCGCACACACCGCCGTGTCACGATGTGGCGATTCGCGAGGCGATGCCGCAACCACTGGCCCGCGGCCCGATTGCCGCCGCCGCGAGACCTCGGCATAATGCACCTTGCCGCATCTGTTTACACACCATCTCGTCGCGGGGCATGGATTGGCCCGCATTGCGTCACACTTCTTGCTCGGAGCCCGGCGCATGGACGTCGCCACCCCGCACCCGCCGGCCGATACGGCCACCGAGAAAGCCCCCATGGACGCGCTGGTCATCCAGGGCGGACGCCGCCTGTCCGGGCGCGTCGCCATCAGCGGGGCCAAGAATGCCGCCCTGCCCGTCATGGCCGCCACGTTGCTGGCCCCGGGCGTGCACAAGCTGCGCAACGTTCCCGACCTGCTCGACACGCGCACGTTCGGCCGCGTCCTCGAGGTGCTCGGGGCCAGGGTCACGTTCCAGCGCGACCTGTGCACGATCGACACGACCGGCCCCATTTCGGTCGAGGCGCCTTACGAGCTCGTGAAGACGATGCGTGCGAGCATCTACGTGCTGGGCCCGCTGCTCGCGCGACTCGGCGGCGCCAAGGTCTCGCTGCCGGGCGGCTGCGCCTGGGGCCCGCGCCCCGTGAACCTGCACCTGACCGGCCTCGCCGCCATGGGCGCCAACCTCGACATCGAGCATGGCTACATCGTGGGCCGTGACGTGCACCTGCACGGAACGCACTTCACGTTCGACGTGGTCTCGGTGGGGGCGACGGCGCAGCTCATGATGGCGGCGGTGCTCGCGAGCGGCACCATGTTGCTCGACAACGTGGCGACCGAACCCGACATCACGGAGCTGGGCGCGGTGCTCGTCCGCTGCGGCGCGCGCATCGAGGGGCTGGGAACCCGCCGCCTCGCGATCCACGGCGTCCGCTCGCTGTCGCCGATCGACACCACGATCATCCCCGACCGGATCGAGGCCGCCACGTTCGCGGCCGCGGCGGCGATGACCGGCGGCAACATCACGCTCGAGCGCGTGATCCCCGACCACTTCGAGGCGTCGTTGCGCAAGCTCGAGGAGGCCGGCGCCACGGTCGTGCGCGAGCACGACGAGGTGACCGTCTCGGGCCGCCCGCGGCCGCTCGCGTGCGACGTGACCACGCAGGTGTACCCGGGATTCCCGACCGACATGCAGGCGCAGATGATGGCCGTGGCGTCGATCGCGAGTGGCACCAGCGTGATCGAGGACACCATCTACCTCGACCGCTTCTCGCACGTGCCGGAGCTGCAGCGGCTCGGCGCCAACATCGAGCTCAAGGCGAACGTCGCGGTGGTGAAGGGCGTCGAGCGGCTGCAGGGCGCGCCCGTCATGGCCACCGATCTGCGCGCGAGCGCGGCCCTGGCCCTGGGTGCGCTCGTGGCCGACGGCGAGACGCGCATTTCGCGCATCTACCATCTCGACCGCGGCTACGAAGCGTTCGACCACAAGCTCACGCAGCTCGGCGCCAGCGTCGAGCGCGTGCAGGAGTAGCGCTCCGGCTCAGCGCGTCGTGGGTCGAACCGACGCGGATCGCGTGCCCTGCGACCGGATCACGCTCGCATCGGGGATGAGCCCGCGGTTCTGGAACTTCCGCATCGAGCGCTCGGCGAGCTCGGACGAATCGAAGCGACCGAGGAGTAACCGGTACGTGTGCGTCCCCCGCACCGGTGCCATGCGCACGCTCAGCGGAACGAGCCGGCTCAGGTAGTCGCCCTCCGCCCGGGCCATGTCGCGCGTCGGATAGCTCCCGACCGCGATCGCGTACTGCGCCTCGGGCGCGATTCTCGGTGTGACGCGCTCCGCCGGCGCGATCGGTGAGTCGGCGAGCGGGGCCGGCGCCGCGGTGGACTCGGGTACGCTCGCCGCGGGCGCCGGCACCGGGCGAACGGCCGGGACGCGCCGGCCGACGAAGTAGACGATCGCCGCCATGACGAGCAGCGCGGCGAAAAGGCCCAGCATGAACGGGACCCCGCTTCCGTGCGCACGAGCGCGGGGCACGGCGGGGTGCGCGGCGCGCGGCGCCCGAGGGGCAGGCTCATCAAACGGTTCGGTGCGCTCCGCGAGCGTCACGTCGACCGGCTCCGCGTGCGACGGTGGCTCGACGAGCTCGGGCGTCTCGATCGCGCGGGGAGTCGCGACCGCGGGCGGCTCGTCGAAGAGCTCTGAGGCATCGAACGCCGGCCGCGAGAGTTGCAAGCCGATCCGGACCCCCGAGCCACCGAAGCGCGCCACCCATGCCTTGACGCGCGGATCGCCGGAGTCTAAGACCTCCTGCGCGCTCGGCTCGCCGGCGGGCAATGCTTCCGGCTCGGCGTTGCGCTCGCCCGCCGCCGCCGGCGTGGGGGCGGCATCGGGTGCGGGCTCGGCGC
>DATDEX010000390.1:0-12055 GCA_036522895.1 Candidatus Eiseniibacteriota bacterium
CGCAGGGCTTTCAGCGCGGGGTCTGTCTCGCGCACGCGGTGGGTCTCGATCGCGGCTATCTCTCGGCGGCGTGCGCACGGCAGCTCGCCGCCGTTCGCGACGCCGGCGCCGACTGGGTGTCGCTCACGCCGTTCGCGTGGCTCGCCGATCCCACCGTGCCCGAGATCGCGAACAGCACGGACGCCGGGCCGGACGGGGAGAGCGACGAGGCGGTGTGCGAGGCGGCGGCGCGGGCGCACGCGCTCGGCCTGCGCGTCTGGCTCAACCCGCACGTGTGGACGCGCGGCTGGGCGGGCGAGCTCGCGTTCACGCCCCGCGGCTGGCAGCGTTTCTTCGACGGTTACGGCGAGCTGGCACTTCACTGGGCGATCGTCGCGGAGCGCGAGGGGATCGACGGATTCTTCGTCGGCCACGAGCTCGCGAGCAGCACCGCCGCGGAGCCCGCGCGCTGGCGGACGCTCATCGCCGGCATCCGCCGCGTCTACGCCGGGATGCTGTCGTACAGCGCCAACTGGGACGAGGTCGAGCGCGTGCCGTTCTGGGACGCGCTCGACGTGATCGGCGTGTCGTTCTACGCCCCGCTCGCCGAGCGCCCGACGCGCGATCCGGCGACGCTGCGCGCGGGGGCCACGCGATCGCTGGCACTCCTGCGCGGCGTGGCGCGGCGCTTCGGCCGGCCGGTGTTGATCGCCGAGCTGGGCTACGCGCCGCGGGCCGAGGCCGCGGTGCGACCGTGGGAGGAGACGCGCGGCGCGCCGGATCCCGACACCCAGCGCGCCTGCTACGAGGCCATCGTCGCCGCGATCGAGCCCTGCGAGTGGCTCGCGGGGGCCTACTTCTGGAAGTGGGGGAGCGCGGCGCGCGCCGCGGGCGACGGGTTCGATCCGCGCGGGCGGCCGGCCGAGGCCGTGCTCATGGCGGCGCTCCGGTCATGGCAGGGTCGGCCGGTGCGGGTGCCGGCTGCGGAGCGCTGAGGGACGTCCGCGGGAGGGACGGGCTCGTCAGCGGTAGAGCGACTTGAGCCGCCCCCACGTGGACTTGAGCGTGGCGGTTGCGGCCGGACAGCCATTTCCAAGGATGCTCGAGACTCCCGCTCCGCCCTGCCAGGTGATGAAGTTGCTGCCCGGCGACTGCGGACTGTTGAGATCCGCGACGAACTGGCCGGAGATGACCTTGACTCGCGTGAACACGATGCAAGCGGGGACGGCGCAGCCGGGGCACGCGACGCCGGCGAGTCCTTTGGGGGTCGTGTTGTCCGAAAGGATCACGAGCTCGAACGCGAGATAATCCTGCGTCGTGCTGGTGAGGTTGACCGGCGTCGGAGCAGCGAACCCGCCGAGGATGTGCGCCGTATTCGGGCCGAACGCGCCCTCATTGTAGGCCGCGAGGCCCCCCAGCGCCTGGCCGTTCGCCCAGTCGGGGCAGCCCGGCACCGCGCCGTGCAACTGCAGCGCCGGCCCGATGAAGGAATTCACGCCCGAACGGCATTCGCCCGCGTTGAACTGCCACCACGGTGGGACCGTCGTGCCGGCGAACGCGATGTCCAGCGTGCACTCCACGCCCGTGACACCGGTGAGCGCCGACGGGATACGGAACTGGGCGAGGGCGTGAAACGACTCCGAGTCGCTGTCGCAGGCAAAGTTCAGATTCTGGACGGAGACGGGATTCCCGGCGCAGCCGTTCCAGTGGATCGTGAGCCCCGCGGCGGAGGCGGACAGGGAGGTGAGTGCGAGCAGCGCGATGCACGTCAGAGCGTGCTTCATCGTCACCTCCTGGGTCGAGGCCAGGCGCTGCGTTGGAACGAGCGTAGCCCCCGGCCCCGTCCGGGCGTAGGGCGAAATGGGTGGACGTCCGTGGCGGTCCAGCGGTCTACCCGCGCCGGAAACACGCTGCCGGCCGCCCGAGCGCCCGGGCGGCCGGCAGCGTGGGATGGCAGGCTCAGCGGTAGATCGCCTTCACCGCGCCCCAGGTCCGGGCTTCGACCGGCGCGGCGAGACAGCAATCGTCGTCGCTGTCGAACTTGGCGACGCCGAGGATGACCTCGTTGCCGTTCGCCAGGATCAAGTGCAGCGCGTGGTGCTCCTCGTTGTCGTCGTCGCAGTCGAAGTCAGGCTCGTGCTTCACCTCGTTCAGGATCAGCGTCGCCACGCCGGGGAGCGTGAGCGTCTGGTTCGGCCGACCGGTGACGGTCACCGGCTTGCCCGCGAACGTGAGCCCCACGAACGTCGAAGGCCGATCGTCGACGTCGTTCGGCTTGCAGCAGGTGTCCTCGTCGGTGGACTCCATGTGCACCCAGGTCACCTCGCACGGCGCACCCTTCATGATCCAGCCCGCATCGAGCTTGCTGCCGCTGTGCCCCTTGCAACGGTCACCGTGCGACTCGCTCTCCATGTGGTCGACGTGGAGCACGTTCCCGTACGCGACGTTGTCCTTGTAGCTCGATCGCGCGCCGCCCGAAGCGCGATCCAGCCAGCCGCTGTCGCAGTGGGTCGCGGACGAGATGCCGTAACCCGGCAGGTTGGCGTAGAGCCCGTACGCGCGCGCCTTCACCTCCGCGCGACCGGGGGAGACTGCGGACACCGTCAGCAGCATGGCGCAGAGCCAGGGCAGCGCGGGGCGGCGACGACGCATCACTTCCTCCGGGGTGGAGCGGCAAGGGGGGAGGAGCTGCGCCGCCCGGAACTGGTCTCTCGCTCGCTCGAGTCCCGTGGCGGAAGCGCGTCCAGGCGCACGAACGGCCCACGGGGCGAGCCAACTCACGCCCTCGCGGTCGAGGGCAGTGGAATTCTGCAGACATCCCCTGCATACAACAAGCGTAAACCCTTGAAACATTGAGAAATCGGCGTCGACACCCCGCGAAGGGTGAGGCTGCGCTTCACTTCGTTCGTCGGGGGCAAACACGCGCGTGTTTCGCGGCGCGCACGGTCGCCGCGCGCGTTCGCGCACCGGCGTTCGCTCCCGGCGATCGCGCGCGCAACGGGTCCCCCGGGATTCCGCCGCGCGCTTCGGATCGATGCGAGAGGTGGAGCGTGGAGGCCAAGAATACGGCGCCCCGGGATTTCCCGGGGCGCCGCGTCACGCTCGGTATGCTGGCGCTGAACGGCCTATTCGCTCATCGCCCGTCGATCATCCCCGCCGCGCCACCCGGGCGGGCCGAAGCGCCCGCATCGGTCTCCCGGCCGGCCTCGAGCGCACGCTTGATGCGCGCGCGCGTTTCGAGCAGGTGGGCGCGCGTATCGTCGCCCATCGGGGCCGGCACCGCGAGCGCCCGGGCGCACCGCGCGTCGATGCGGGTCAGGGCCAGGCGCGCGAGCGCGCGCGCGTCGTCGGGCGCCCCCGCGGGCGGGTCCGCGACCATGTTCGCCATGCGGTCCACGAACACGCGCTGGAGCTCACGGCGCGTGTGCGGGCCCTCCAGCGACCGGATCGCCACCGGGTTCACGCCGCCCACCTCGCCCCAGAGCGCGCGCGTCAGCTTGTCGAAGTGCTCCGCGAGCCGGTAGGTGTCGGGGGACCGCGTCTCCTCTTCGCGTAGCCGCGCGAGCAACGGCGCCGACGTGACCGCGTTCAGGAGAATGGTCTGGATCGCTAGCACGCGGTCGTTCCAGGCGTAGTCCTGGCGGCCGGCGAACGTGCCGCCCGGACCCATGCCCCAGTGCGACCAACGGTTCGGGGCCATGCGGTCGAGCAGCCGGCCCGGCGCGCCAAGTGCGTCGGCGGCCCAGACGCGCTGGGCCAGAAAGTCCACCGCCTCGCGCTGCTTCGCGGCCGGAACGGGGTCCACCGGGTCCTTCTCGCCCGGCTGTCCCCGCTCGACACGCGACATGAACGAGCCGCCCACGTACTTGACCGCCATCCCGGCGGCGATCGCGTACTGCTGCGCCATGCTGTCCATCGCGCGGCGCAGCGCGGTCAGGTCGCCGGACTTGCCGACGATCCGCTCCTCGAACCCCGGCGAGCGCCAGAGCTTCGCCAGGTACGCCGTGCGGTCCTTCGCGAACTGCAGCGGGTCGCTCCCGAGGTCGTAGATGTTCGAGCGCGGGTCGGGCGCGTCGGACGGGTAGGTGTCCTCGTCCGTCGAGTATTCGTGACCCGGCGCGAGGGATTCGTCGGCGATCTTCCGGGCGAACGCGTAGTCGGCGTCGGCCGTCGTGGCGCCGCTCGGCGTGTAGCCGTAGCGGATCGCCCACGTGTCGTAAGTCCCCGGCGTGGTCGTGTACCAGTCGCCCTGCTTCTGGTGCGTGTAGTCGATGTTCGGGCTCGGATACTCCATGACCGAGGAATAGAGCCCGTGCGATTCCGTGAAGCCCGTGTCCTGGAGCTCCCCGTACGGCGTGCTCGTGCTGGAGCGGAAGTTGTGGCGCAGGCCGAGCGCGTGCCCGACCTCGTGCATCACCGCCCATTCGACCGCGGTCTTGAGGAACGCGTCCGGCACGGGGCTCCCGGGCTCGAGCGTGCCGTCCATGAGCAGGGCGATGTGCTGCAGCGCCCCGGCCGAGGCCAGCGCGTCGCCCGCCATGCACAGCCGGTCGAGCTTCGTGCCCGGCGGCAGCCCGTCGAGCGCGAACTCGGGCAGCGCGCTCTTCGCGATCGCCTCGGGGCCGGCGAAGCGCCGGTAGGCGTTCGCGTAGTTCTGGAACATGCTCGCCTCGAACAGGATGTCCGAGTCGAAGATCTCGCCCGTGCGCGGGTCCACGCGGGAGGGCCCGATCGCGCCGAAGCTCGGCTCGTGGGAGGTGATCCAGCGGATCGTGCTGTAGCGCACGTCCTCGGGGTCCCAGTCGGGGTCGTCCTTCGGCGGGTCCTTGGCGAGGATGGCGTTCTTGAAGCCGGCCAGCTCGAACGCCTTCTGCCACTTCTCGATGCCCTCCTTCACCCACGGGCGGAACTTGTCCGGCACGGTCCAGTCGACGTAGTAGACGATCGGCTTCACCGGTTCGGACACGGCCGCCGAGGGGTCCTTCTTCTCGAGCCGCCAGCGGTGGATGTCGCGCAGCCAGAAGTTTTCCTTGTCGTCGCGGCCGAAATCCTTCGTGGCGTCGAGGAAGTAGCCGACGCGGTTGTCGGCGTAACGCACCGGCATGGGCGTCGCGGGCAGGCGCGTGAACGAATAGTGCACGCCGACCGGGATGTAACGGTTGTCCGGCACCGCCTCGAGCACGAGGTGCGAGCGATCGAGCGGCGAAAACGTCAGCGTCGCCTCGAGCTCGGTGTTGTCCGGAAACGTCTTGATGCTGCCGAGCGCCGAGCGGTCCTTGTCGAAGCGCACCGCCACGTTGTTGAACGCGCCCTTCAAGCCCTCGGTGAGGTCGGTGACGTCGGAGAGCAGCAGCGCGCCGAGGTCGATGAGCACCGCCTTGGACGACTCGTCCTCGCTCTCGATCTTGAACGACTGGACGATGGAGTTGGGGATCGACAGCTCGCGCGCCTTGTCGATCGGCGCGCCCTTGGGCGAGGTGAACTGGGTGTTCACCTGCACGAGCAGGATGCGGTCGCCGTGCCGCTCCCACCGGAGCATGCGGTCGTCGAGCGGGAGCCCGCCGAGCGTGAAGTTGGAGCCGATGCCGCGCGAGAGGCTCACGACGTAGAGGAACGGCTGGTCGAGCTGGTCCTTGCCGAGCTCGAGGTAGAGGTTGTCGCGCTTCTTCCACAGCGTGAAGAAGCCCTTCTTCTGCTCGGCGTCCTTCGTGAGCTTGGCCCACTCCGCGAACGGCTTGTCGGAGGCGCCGGCCGCGGGCGCGCCACCCGGGCTCGCCGACGGGGGCTGCGACTTGGGCTTGCCGCCGGCGATCGCGCTGGATGCCGTGGCGAGAAGCGCGAGACTCAGGAGCAGTCGATTCGGAGCTCGGAACCACATAGGGTGGGGACTCCTCGGCGCGGCGGGGATCGTGTCGCCGCGCCTCTTGGGCGACGCACCGTGTGCCCGGCTGGACGGACCGCACGGCAGGGGACAGGAACGCACGGGAGCGCGCGACTCCTGACGGGGAAGCTGCAACGGACGCATACGCTAGGCGAGCCGCGGCCCGCTCCCAACGCGACCGGGACGGGCGCGGCATTCACCCCGACCGGCGGGCGGCGTGGGCCGCGGGCGCGGCGGCGGGGTCGCGCAGCGCGAGCAGGAAGGCGAGATCGTCCGCTGCCGCGGGGCGGAGGTAGAGCCGGGGGGTCGCGAGATTGTGCGCCGCCGCCGTCACGGCCGGCGGCGCGACAGCAGCATCAGCCCCGCACGCCTAACGCGGACGCGCCACGCCACGTCGATGAAGCCGACGCTCGCGTAGAGCACCACGAACGGTTCCGCCGGCACGCGGAGCCGCAGCGCGCCCCAGAACACGACCGCGCCCGCGCTGAACGTGGCGATCACCCAGAGCGGCAGGAGCTGGAAATGCCGGCGCGACCAGCGGAGCGTGCGCACCACGCCCCAGATCGCGAACGGCATGACGGCCCACGACCAGAGCCGCAGCGGATCGAGCGCCCCGAGCAGACGATCCGGGAGCGAGCCCGGCTGATACCAGCGGCCGGTGCTCTCCGTGAGCGCCGAGAATCGCCAGAACCGCGCGAGCTTCGCGAGCCCCACCGCCGGCCAGTCCCGCCAGCGCCGGAGGCCGAACGCGATCGCCTCGCGGCTCGCGATCCGGTCCACCTCGACCTCGGAGCGACCGCGGAACTCCGTCGCCCACGGCTCCTCGTCGGCCGTGCTGATCGCGTTCCCGCGCAACCGGGGGTCGTCCCAGACGCGGGCGTTGTTCGCGTCGAGGAGCGTGCGGCCCCCGCCGGTCGTGACGGGAACGAAATCGTGCAGCACGATCGCGTTCCGGATCGTCCACGGGGCGAGCGTGAGCCCGACGCCGAGAACGAGCAGCCCCACCTGGATCAGGCGGTCGCGGGGCAGCACGGTGAGCCCGAGCGGCGCCCAGGCCCACAGCACCACGACGAGCGGGAGCGGCATCGCGGTCGGCCGGGTCAGGCACGCGAGGCCCCAGAGCACCCCCGCGCCGAGCGCGCGCCCGGGGCGCGGCGCCTTCAACCATTCGACGCTCGCGAGGAGCGCCGCGAGCACCACGACGCAGAACAGGCTCTCGGTCAGCAGGTAGCCGGAGAAGAAGACGAGCAGCGGGTGCACGACCGCGAGCCAGCCCGCCACGCGCCCGGCGCGGAAGCCGAACATCGTGCGCCCCAGCGCGCGGACGAGCACCGGGATGAACGCCCCGATCACGCACTGGAGGAGCAGCGCCGCGAAGTAGACGTGCCCGGTCGCGCGGTAGAGCATGCTCACGAGCCAGGGGAGCAGCGGGGCCTTGGCGGTGGGGTAGAGTGCCACTTCACCGTTCAGCTGGAAGCCCATCCCGCGCGCGAGGTTCCAGCCGAGCTGGTCGTAGGCGATCGAGTCGGACGAGGGCTGCGCCGAGAGCCGGTGCACCGCGAGCACGTAGGCCACGCGCAGGACCAGCGCGGCGACGAGCATCGCCAGCACCTCGCCGGACGGCCTCGGCAGGCGGATTCGAGCCTCCCGGATCCGGCCGGGAGGGGGTTCGGCAGCGCGCTGGATCATGTCCCCAATGGTAGCAGCGGGGCGGGCCGGCGACATACGGCCCCCACCCGTCGCGGGAGCCGCAACCTGCCACGCCGGAGCGGCCCGCGCGTGCGCCCTGCAAGGCCGCGCCGCGGCGCCGGAGACCGCGTCGCACGGCGGCCGGGCAGCGAACCCCGCGCCCCTGCTGACCGGGACGCGAACCGGTGGTTCGACGGCGCGCTTGGCGTGCGGATTGCTCCCTAGGCCCTGCGAGCGAAGCGGATCGCCCATACATCAAAGGGCACGGAAGCGTGCCCCGGAGCAACCGGCGAACGCCCGGGCTCGAGGAGAACCGAGTCATGGATCATTACATCCCCAAGCGGCGCATTCCGATCCGTTACTGGAGCGCCGACATCGGGGCGGCCGAAGGCCAGATCTTTCTCGACCTCGACCCATCGGGCAGCCGGCACCAGACGATCCTCGCCAAGCTCAACTCACCGTCGCGTTTTCTGCCTGTGGCCACGGGATCGGACGGCCGGATCGAGCTCGTCAATCGCGTGCGTTTGTTGAGGCTCGTGCCGGGTCCGGACGTGCTGCAGAGCGACGTGTTCACGCGCGGCTTCACGCCGTCGCGTGAGGAGGATGCGGAAGTATGGCTGACCGACGGAAGTTCGGTTACCGGACGCGTCTGGATGCCTCTCGAACGTCCAACTCAGCGCATCTCCGACTTCATGAATCAGAGGGGGAGGGAATTCTTCGTCCTCCTCAGGGGACGGGAAGTTCAATTGGTGAACGCGGTGGCGGTGGCGCGGATGTCGGTGGCGGAAAGCGCCGGCGCACCCCTCACTACCCCCGTTTTCCGGATGCTGGATTCGGTCCCAACGACGTGAGAGGATGACGGCGGCGCCCCGCAGGCGCATCGGATTCCCGCCTTCGGGCGGGTGACGCGGGTCGTGAGGGACCCGCTTGAACCGGCGATCAGTCTCCGGACCCGTGTTCCGGCCTGGTCGCCGGTCGCTTTTTTGCGCTTTTTTGCGGATGGCCCGCCGCGGCGCTACGGTGCTCGCATGCGATCCTATCGCGTCGCCTTCGTGCAGGGCCGTCCGGCGTTCGGGAAGCGCGACGAGAACCTCGAGCGCGGCCTGGCGCTCGCCGCCACCGTTCGCGCCGATCTCGTGGTGCTGCCCGAGCTGTGGTCGAGCGGCTACGTGTTCTCCTCGCATGCGGAGGTGGCGGCGCTGGCGGAGGACGCCGCGATGGGCCCCACCGCCCGGGCGCTCATCGCGGCCGCGCGCCGCGAGAAGCGGCACTACGTCGCGGGATTCCCGGAGCGTTCGCGCGGGCGTTTCTACAACAGCGCGCTGCTCGTGGGACCCTCGGGTATCAAGTCCGTCTACCGGAAGCTCCACCTCTTCGAGCGCGAGCAGGAATGGTTCTCGCCCGGGAACCTGCCGCTCGCGGTCGTGCGCGCCGGGAGCGCGCGCGTGGGGATGCTGATCTGCTTCGACTGGCGGTTCCCGGAATCGGCCCGCGTGCTGGCGCTCGCGGGCGCCGACGTGATCGCGCACCCCTCGAATCTCGTGTTCCCGAACGCCCAGGAGGCGATGCGGGTGCGCTCGCTGGAGAACCGGCTCTACACGGTGACCGCGAACCGCACCGGCACCGAGCGGCGCCCCGGCGGGACGGTCCCGTTCACCGGGCGGAGCCAAGTCGTAAACCCGCACGGTGAAGTCGTCGCGCGCGCGAGCAAGATGGCCGAGGTGGCCATGGCCGTGGACTGCGACCTGGCGGTCGCGCGCGACAAGCGGCTGACCGCGCGCACCCCGCTCTTCACGAACCGCCGTCCGGCGTTCTATCGGAGCCTCGTGCGCGGCGGCGCGCCGCGGATATCCACCCGTCCTCCAGGAGGTCTCCCGTGAACTCGTCCGGCGCGGTCACCGGCTCGCGCGAACGCGATCTGTCGGCGTTCGTCGAGCGCTTCGTCGCCGAGCTCAAGCCGCTCGAGCTGCAGCACAACCAGGCGTTCTGGCTCGCCAACACGACGGGCGAGGCACGGTACGAGGAGGAGAGCGCCCGACTCGAGTCGGCGATGCGCATGCTGTTCGCGCGCCCGGAGCCCTACCGGATGCTGTCGGAGCTCCGCTCGGCGGGCACGCTCGCCGACCCGCTGCTCGATCGCCAGCTCACGCTCCTCCACCACGCGCACCGCGCCCGGCAGCTGCCGCCGGAGATGATCGAGCGGCAGGTCCGGCTCGAGAAGGGGCTGGAGAGCCGGTTCAACCAGTTCCGCGCCCAGCTCGACGGCCGGAGCGTCACCGACAACGAGCTGGTCGAAATGCTGCGCAGCTCGAACGACCTGGCCCTCCGCCGCCGGGCCTGGGAGGCGAGCAAGCAGATCGGCGCGGAGGTCGAGGCCGACCTCCTGGCCCTCGTCCGCCTGCGCAACGAGGGCGCGCGGCAGCTCGGGTTTTCGAACTACTACTCCATGGCGCTCGAGCTGGACGAGCTCGACGAGCGCGAGCTGTTCGCGCTGTTCGACGATCTCGAGCGCGACACGAACGAGCTGTGGAGCGAGTACAAGGGGGCACTCGACCGGCGGCTCGCGGAGCGATTCGGAGTCGCGGCATCGGCACTCCGCCCGTGGCACTACGCCGACCCGTTCTTCCAGGAGGCGCCGCCGGCGGAGGTGAGCCTCGATCCCTTCTACGCCTCCCTCGATCTCGTGGAGCTCACCCGGCGCTACTTCGCGGCGGTGGGGTTTTCGATCGACGACGTCCTGGAACGCTCGGATCTGTTCGAGCGGGCGGGCAAGTGCCAGCACGCGTTCTGCGTCAGCGTGGACCGCGGCGCCGACGTGCGCGTCCTCTGCAACGTCCGGCCCACCGAGCGCTGGATGGGCACGTTGCTGCACGAGTTCGGGCACGCCGTCTACGACCGCCACCTGGACCCGGCGCTGCCGTGGCTGCTGCGCACGCACGCCCACATCCTCGCCACCGAGGCGAGCGCGATGCTGTTCGGGCGGCTGTCGCGCAACCCCGTCTGGCTCCGCGAGTGGGCGGGCGTCGGCGCCGCGGAGATCGCGAAGCACGCCGAGCCCGTCGCGCGCGCGGTGCGCGACCAGCTGCTCGTGCAGACCCGCTGGGAGATGGTCATGGTGCACATGGAGCGGGCGCTCTACCGCGATCCCGGCCAGAACGTGCGCTCGCTGTGGTGGGAGCTGGTCGAGCGCTACCAGGGGGTGCCGCGGCCGGAAGCGCGCGACGCGCCGGACTGGGCGGCGAAGATCCACCTGAGCATCGCGCCGGTCTACTACCACAACTACCAGCTCGGCGAGATGCTCGCGTCGCAACTTCAAGACCATCTCCTGCGCAACGTGCTCGGTGGCGGCCACGACGCGTGGGAGCGCTACGTGCGCTCGCCCAAGGTCGCGGAGGTCCTGATCCGCGAGTTCTACGCGCATGGCAAGCGCTGGAGCTGGCGCGAGCTCACGCAGCGCGTCACCGGCCGCCCGCTCGCCTCCCGACCGTTCGTGGACGAACTCGCCGGCCGTACGCCGGCGTGACCGCGGAGCCCGCGCGCCCGCTCGCGGGCCTCACCGTGCTCGACCTGTCGCGGGTGCTGGCGGGGCCATACGCCACCCAGCTGCTCGGCGACCTCGGCGCGACGGTATGGAAGGTGGAGCGCCCCGGCGGCGGAGACGAGACGCGCGCGTGGGGACCGCCATTCGTGGGCGGGGCGAGCGCCTACTTCCTCTCGGTCAATCGCAACAAGCGCTCGGCGGCGCTCGACTTTCGCGACCCGGCCCACCTCGCCGCGATCCAGCGCGCCGCGGCGGCCGCCGACGTGGTGGTGGAGAACTTCCTCCCCGGGGTGCTCGTGCCGTTCGGACTCGACCCCGCGAGCCTTCGCCGGGCGCGGCCCGACGCGATCGTGTGCTCGATCACGGGGTACGGCCAGGATGGGCCGTATGCCGAGCTGCCGGGCTACGACGCCGTGCTGCAGGGCTTCGTCGGGCTCTCGAGCGTGACCGGCGAGCCCGACGGACCGCCGCTCAAGGTCGGCGTCGCGCTCATCGACGTGCTCACGGGCGCGCACGCGGCCGCCGCGATCCTCGCGGCGCTCGTCGGCCGGCTGCGCTCCGGAACCGGCGCCCACATCGATCTCGCGCTCTCCGAGGTGGGGATCCACTCGCTCGTCAACGTGGCGCAGGCCGCGCTCTCCACGGGCCGACCCGCGCGCCGCCACGGCAACGCGCACCCGCACATCGTGCCCTACCAGACGTTCGCCGCCGCGGACGGGCTGTTCGTGCTCGCGGTCGGGAACGACGCGCAGTGGTCCCGCCTGTGCGAGGCGCTCGGCGAGCCCGGGCGCGCGCGCGACCCGCGATTCGCCTCGAACCCGGGGCGGGTCGAGCATCGTGCCGAGCTCGTCGGCTGGCTCTCGGCGCGCTTCGCCACGGCGCCGCGCGAGGCGTGGCTCGAGCGCTTCCGCCGCGCGAGTGTGCCCGCCGGGCCGGTGCGCGACGTGCACGAGGCCGTCGCGGAC
>DATDEX010000391.1:0-3990 GCA_036522895.1 Candidatus Eiseniibacteriota bacterium
CGCCGACGGCGTGTACCAGACCGCCGCGGGCAAGCCGGTCAACATCACCCTCAGCCCGAACCCGAGCCATCTCGAAGCGGTGAACCCGGTCGTCGAGGGCCGGGCGCGTGCCAATCAGACGAACCGCCGCGGCAAGGACGCGATCCACGACTGGAGTGTGGCGCTGCCGGTGTTGATTCACGGCGACGCGTCCTTCGCCGCGCAGGGCGTGGTCGCGGAGACGTTCAACCTGGCACGGCTCAGGGGCTACACCACGGGTGGCACGATTCACCTGATCGCCAACAACCAGCTCGGGTTCACCACCGACCCGCGGGAAGGGCGCTCCACCGATTACTCGAGCGATCTCGCCAAGGGGTTCGACGCGCCCATCATCCACGTCAACGCGGACGATCCGGAAGCGTGCCTTGCGGCCGCGCGGCTCGCGATGATGTACCGCGACAAGTTCCACGGGGACGTGGTGATCGACGTGGTCGGCTACCGGCGGCACGGCCACAACGAGGGGGACGAGCCCGCCTACACTCAGCCGGTGATGTACGAGCGGATCAAGCAGACCCCTACCGTGCGGCAGCGCTACGCCGACCAGCTGGCCCGGGAGGGCGTGGTGGAGGCGGCCGCCGCCGCCGCCGAATCCGAGCAGACCTACCAGCGCCTCGCCGACATCCAGCAGTCGCTCAAGGCGAACCTGCGTGAGGCAGGAGCGGGCGAGGAGCCGCAACGCATTTCCGGGGCGTACAGCCCGCCCCCCGAGCCCGAGACGGCGGTGTCGACCTCGCTGCTCACGACGCTGAATGAACAGCTGCTCCAGGCCCCCGACGGGTTCACCGTCATCCCGAAGCTCAAGAAGCAGCTGGAGCGGCGGCGCGCGGCCCTCACGAGCGGCGAGATCGACTGGGCGCACGCCGAGGCGCTGGCGCTCGCGTCGCTCGTGGTCGATGGGACTCCCGTGCGCCTCACCGGACAGGACACCGAGCGGGGCACGTTCAGCCAGCGGCACCTGGTGTTGCACGACGCGACGGACGGGCGCCGCTACGCGCCGATTCAGAACCTTCCGGGCGCGCGGGCACCGTTCGAGCTGCACAACAGTCCGCTCTCCGAGTTCGCGTGCCTGGGGTTCGAGTACGGCTACGCCGCCGCGGCGCCCGACGCGCTGGTGTTGTGGGAGGCGCAGTACGGCGACTTCACGAATGGCGGCGAGGTGATCATCGATCAGTTCCTCATCGCCGGTCTCGCCAAGTGGGGGCAGACCTCGCGGCTCACCCTGCTCTTGCCACACGGCTACGAGGGCCAGGGGCCGGAGCACTCGAGCGCCCGGATCGAGCGCTTCCTCGCGCTCGGCGCCGAGGGAAATCTGCGCATTGCAAACTGCACCACGCCCGCACAGTACTTCCACCTGCTGCGGCGCCAGGGACGCCACCCGGAGCTACGGCCGCTGGTCCTCTTTACGCCGAAGAGCCTGCTGCGCCTTCCCCAGGCGACCGTGCGGCTCGAGGACCTGACCAGCGGGACCTTCCGCCCGGTGCTGGACGACCCCGCGGGCGCGGCGCATCGCGACGCGACCCGGCTGGTGCTGTGCAGCGGCAAGGTCTATTACGACCTGCTGCTGTCGCCGCTGCGCGCAACGGCGGCCCATGTGGCGATCGGCCGGGTCGAGCTGATGTACCCGTTCCCCGCGGTCGAGCTGGCGGAGCTGATCACGCGCTATCCCAAGATCACGGAGGTCGTCTGGGTGCAGGAGGAGCCCCGCAACATGGGGCCGCAGAAGTTCATGCTGCCGCAATTGCGCGAGCTCGTCGGGGAGGGCGTGACGGTGCGCGACATCGGGCGGCCGGAGCGCTCCAGCCCGGCCGAGGGCTATCCGGCGGCGCACCAGGCCGAGCAGGCGCGGATCGTGGGGGCGGCATTCGGTCCGCCGCCTCGCTAACTTCTCCCTGAATGGACACCACCTCGACTCTCCGGACCCGGCAAGCGCGCGAGTCCGTCGTCATTCGCTTCGCCGGCGAAGCGAATGACGACGGACTCGCGCGCTTGCCGGGTCCGGAGAGTCGAGGTGGTGTCCATTCAGGGAGAAGTTAGCGAGGCGGCGGACCGAATGCCGCCCCCACGATCCGCGCCTGCTCGGCCTGGTGCGCCGCCGGATAGCCCTCGGCCGGGCTGGAGCGCTCCGGCCGCCCGATGTCGCGCACCGTCACGCCCTCCCCGACGAGCTCGCGCAATTGCGGCAGCATGAACTTCTGCGGCCCCATGTTGCGGGGCTCCTCCTGCACCCAGACGACCTCCGTGATCTTGGGATAGCGCGTGATCAGCTCCGCCAGCTCGACCGCGGGGAACGGGTACATCAGCTCGACCCGGCCGATCGCCACATGGGCCGCCGTTGCGCGCAGCGGCGACAGCAGCAGGTCGTAATAGACCTTGCCGCTGCACAGCACCAGCCGGGTCGCGTCGCGATGCGCCGCGCCCGCGGGGTCGTCCAGCACCGGGCGGAAGGTCCCGCTGGTCAGGTCCTCGAGCCGCACGGTCGCCTGGGGAAGGCGCAGCAGGCTCTTCGGCGTAAAGAGGACCAGCGGCCGTAGCTCCGGGTGGCGTCCCTGGCGCCGCAGCAGGTGGAAGTACTGTGCGGGCGTGGTGCAGTTTGCAATGCGCAGATTTCCCTCGGCGCCGAGCGCGAGGAAGCGCTCGATCCGGGCGCTCGAGTGCTCCGGCCCCTGGCCCTCGTAGCCGTGTGGCAAGAGCAGGGTGAGCCGCGAGGTCTGCCCCCACTTGGCGAGACCGGCGATGAGGAACTGATCGATGATCACCTCGCCGCCATTCGTGAAGTCGCCGTACTGCGCCTCCCACAACACCAGCGCGTCGGGCGCCGCGGCGGCGTAGCCGTACTCGAACCCCAGGCACGCGAACTCGGAGAGCGGACTGTTGTGCAGCTCGAACGGTGCCCGCGCGCCCGGAAGGTTCTGAATCGGCGCGTAGCGGCGCCCGTCCGTCGCGTCGTGCAACACCAGGTGCCGCTGGCTGAACGTGCCCCGCTCGGTGTCCTGTCCGGTGAGGCGCACGGGAGTCCCATCGACCACGAGCGACGCGAGCGCCAGCGCCTCGGCGTGCGCCCAGTCGATCTCGCCGCTCGTGAGGGCCGCGCGCCGCCGCTCCAGCTGCTTCTTGAGCTTCGGGATGACGGTGAACCCGTCGGGGGCCTGGAGCAGCTGTTCATTCAGCGTCGTGAGCAGCGAGGTCGACACCGCCGTCTCGGGCTCGGGGGGCGGGCTGTACGCCCCGGAAATGCGTTGCGGCTCCTCGCCCGCTCCTGCCTCACGCAGGTTCGCCTTGAGCGACTGCTGGATGTCGGCGAGGCGCTGGTAGGTCTGCTCGGATTCGGCGGCGGCGGCGGCCGCCTCCACCACGCCCTCCCGGGCCAGCTGGTCGGCGTAGCGCTGCCGCACGGTAGGGGTCTGCTTGATCCGCTCGTACATCACCGGCTGAGTGTAGGCGGGCTCGTCCCCCTCGTTGTGGCCGTGCCGCCGGTAGCCGACCACGTCGATCACCACGTCCCCGTGGAACTTGTCGCGGTACATCATCGCGAGCCGCGCGGCCGCAAGGCACGCTTCCGGATCGTCCGCGTTGACGTGGATGATGGGCGCGTCGAACCCCTTGGCGAGATCGCTCGAGTAATCGGTGGAGCGCCCTTCCCGCGGGTCGGTGGTGAACCCGAGCTGGTTGTTGGCGATCAGGTGAATCGTGCCACCCGTGGTGTAGCCCCTGAGCCGTGCCAGGTTGAACGTCTCCGCGACCACGCCCTGCGCGGCGAAGGACGCGTCGCCGTGAATCAACACCGGCAGCGCCACACTCCAGTCGTGGATCGCGTCCTTGCCGCGGCGGTTCGTCTGATTGGCACGCGCCCGGCCCTCGACGACCGGGTTCACCGCTTCGAGATGGCTCGGGTTCGGGCTGAGGGTGATGTTGACCGGCTTGCCCGCGGCGGTCTGGTACACGCCGTCGGCG
>DATDEX010000392.1:0-8555 GCA_036522895.1 Candidatus Eiseniibacteriota bacterium
CGCCGCCATCAGCCTGATGGAGCCCTGGATCAGCTACGCAGAAAAGCTGGCGCCCGGCCTCGGCCACGTCCTCGGCGCGCGTGGCGAGCGAGAGCCGCACCCAGTCGCCGTGCTCGGGGCCGAACGCGGTGCCCGGCAGCACCGCGACGCCGAAGCCCAGCCACTCGTCGACGAGCGCCCAGACGTCGCGCGGCCCGAGCGCCGCGGCCACGTTCGCGAACGCGTAGAACGCGCCCTGTGGCACCGGCGCGTGCACGGCATTGCCGCCGGCGAGCCCGTCGAGCAGCAGTTTGCGCCGCGCCTGGTAGGCGTCGCGCATGCGCGTGACCTCGTCCTGCGGCCCGGACACCGCGGCGCGCGCGGCGATCTGCGCCGCCGGGAACACGCCGTGCGTCGTGTAGAACGCGAGCAGCGGCGCCATCGCCGGCCGCATCGCCGGGGGCGAGACCACGTAGCCCACGCGCCAGCCGGTCATCGCGTAGGTCTTGGACATCGTGTAGATCGAGATCGTGCGCTCGGCCATGCCGGGGAGCGACGCGAGCGAGACGTGCCGGGCGCCGTCGAACGTGATGTGCTCGTACGCCTCGTCCGCGAGCACGAACAGGTCGCGCTCGATCGCCACCTCGGCGAGCGCCGCGAGGTGTTCGCGCGACACCACCGCGCCCGTCGGGTTGTTGGGCGTGTTCAAGTAGATGCCCCGCGTCTCGGGCCGGAGCGCGGCGCGGAGCCGCGCCGCGAACTCGCCCGGCGTCCACGCCCCGGACTGGAGCTCCAGGTAGACCGGCAGCGTCCGCTGCCGCGCGCCGGCCGCGAAGCCGACGAGCTTGGGGAGCGCCATCCAGTGCGGCGAGAGGAGCAGCAGCTCGTCGCCGGCGGAGAGCAGGCACTGGATCGCCAGGTAGAGCCCGTGGGTGCCGCCGGCGGTGACGACGATGTCGTCGACGTGCGCGTGGATGCCGTTCTCGCGCGCGAGCTTCTCCGCCAGCACCTCGCGCAGCGAGCGCTCGCCGCGCGCGTCCGGGTAGTGCGTGTAGCCGTCGCGCGCCGCGCGCGCGAGCGCCTCCACGATGTGCGCCGGCGTGTCGAAGTCCGGCTCGCCGCGCTCGAGGTGGAGGATGCGCTCGCCGGCCTGCTCGCGCGCGGCCGCGGCCGCCATGACGCGGCCGAGCTCGGAGGTGGAGTGCAGAACGGCACGGTCGGCGATCAGTCGAGGCATGGCGGATTCCCTCAGGTGGAGGACCGTGAATCGTGCAGGTCACAGGACTGTAGGAGTTTTCCGCGCCGGCCGCAGCCGGCGAATGCTTCCGGAGCGCCCGGGCGGATTGCACGACCGGGTCGGGCACGGGCATTGCCTCAGCGCGGCGGACAACCATCGCTCGAAACGGCATCGGGGGGACGCATCATGGCGAAGATCCATCTGCGAGACGTCTGCGATCACCTGTCCTCCGCCGGGGACGGAGAAGGCATCATCGACGCGCTGCTCGCATATCTCCGCGCCTACCAAGGGGATTGGCATCCGACCCTGGCGATCGTCGACAGCCAGCACGATGCGATCACCCGCGTCTGGTCGCGCGAGCGCGGCCGGCTGGACCGCCGCGACGTCGTGCTGCCGGTCGACCACCTGCCGGCGAGACTCGTGCGAAAGTTCTTCCGTCCGAGTGCATTCTTCAACGCCGCCGAGCGCCGCTCGCTCCTGAACAAGGTCTTCCGCGCCACGCCGGTTTACGAGCCGGACCGGTTCGAGGCCTCGCAGGTGCAGCCGCTGGTCGCGCCGGTGCCGTGGCATTCCTGCATCGTGCTGCCGCTCGCCGACCAGGACGACCTCCTGGCGCTGCTGCTGCTCGTGTCCCCGCGGCGCGGCGCGTTCCCCGCCGCCGCGGTGGAGGAAGTGCTCGCGATCCGCACCATGGCGGCGGTGGCGCTCGCGCGCCGCATGCACGCCGAGGGCCGGCAGACGCCCGAGGCGCGCCAGGCCGAGGAGCAGTCGCGCCGGGCGCAGGGCATGTTCCAGGAGCGGTTGCGCGAGCTCGAGGCCGAGTCGACGGCGCTCGCGCAGGACAACCGGCTCAAGGCCGAGCGCATGGAGTTGCTCGCGCGCGAGGTGGAGCGGATCCAGAACACCGCGCACCAGGAGCGGGCCGAGCTCGAAAGCCTGCGCCAGCAGATGCGCGCGCTCGACGAGCAGGCGTCGACCGCGGCGAAGCATCTCGACGACGCCTACACGGAGCTCGCCGCGGCGCAGAAGCGGTTGAACGACCAGCAGGAGACCATGGACTTCCTGCGCGAGGTGTTCGACGCCTCCCAGCTCGAGCACGACGATTCGCTCATGTCGCGCGCGCTCGTGCAGCGCTTCTGCGAGGCATTCGAGGTCGACCGCTGCAGCCTCATGCGCGTGGACGACCGGCACCTGCACATCGCCGCGCACCGCGGCATGGATCCCAACATGGCCGGGCGCGTGCGTCTGCCGCTCGGGCAGGGCGTGGCCGGCTGGGTCGCCCACCACCGGAAGCCGGTGCTCATGCGAAAGACCGGGGACGCATCGCCCGTGCGCCCGACCGGGGTGGACCACTACAACTCCGATTCCTTCGTCTCGGTGCCGCTCGTGCACCAGAACCGGCTGCTCGGGGTGCTCAATCTGAGCAACAAGCGAGACGGCAAGCCGTTCGACGAAACGGACCTCGACCGCGCGATCATGGCGAGCGCGGTGCTGTCGATGTCGCTGGGCGTGCGCGAGGTCTCGCAGGGAGGCGGCCCGGCGCGCGGCGGGACGAGCAGCACGGGGGGCATCCCCGTTCCTTCCGCGGCAGAATCGCTCGGGGTCGTGCCCCCGGCCGCGGGCCCGCCGGTGTCGCTCGAGCAGCGGGAGCTGCCGCCGTTCGAACTTCGGGGTTAGCTCAGGCCTGGGCCAGGCGCTCGCGGAACTCCGCGAGCGCCTGGCGGTGCGACGCGAACGCGAGGTCCGCGGGCAGCGCATCGAGCGGGAACCACGCGAGCTCGATCGCGTCGTCGCCCGCGCGCAGCTCCCCGCCGGTGGCGACCCCGGTGTAGAGGATGAGCACCGCGCGCACCCGCGGGTCGTCGAAGCCCGCGTAGACGCCGAAGAGCCCGGTGAGCTGGGCGATCACGCCGGTCTCCTCCTGCATCTCGCGCACCGCGGTCTGCTGCGGCGTCTCGCCCGCCTCCATGAACCCCGCGGGCACGCACCAGGCCCCGGCGCGCGGCTCCCAGCGGCGCTTCACGAGCAGGACGCGCCCCGCCTCGGCGAGCAACACGCCCGCCGCGGGGACCGGGTTCCGGTACCAGACGTAGCCGCACGCCGGGCACGTGGGCCGCAGCATGCCGTGGTCGTCCGCCGTCGCCATCGGCGTGGCGCAGCGCGGGCAATAGGCGGGCGTGAACGGGGACATTCGCGGGAGTCTAGCGCACTCCGTGCACAACCAGGCACGACTCGGCAAACGTAGCGACCGGGCAATCTGGGATGCGTTCGTCGCCGGGGTGAGGCGGGGCCTTCGCCGACGCGAACGCTCGCTGCGCGCGTCCTGCGCTCCGCTCGCTCGGCGTTCGGGCCGCTCCGCCATCCTGGCTGCGCAGCCCTCCCGACGCCGCCTCGGCGAAGACCCCGCCTCACCCCGGCTCGACCTGACGCAGCGGCATTCGCCTCACCCCGACTCGACCTGACGCAGCGGCTTTCGGTCGGCGAGACCCCACCTCACCTCGGCGACGAACCTTAGAGGAGGGCGGGCAACGCGTAGCTCGCGGGCAGTCGCGCGCAGTCACGCGCAGTCCTCCGCAAACGTGAAGCGCCGGTCCGACTCGTTGGAGTCGAACCGGCGCGTTCCCGTCGCATCGTGGGGGCGCCGCGCTGCACCGCTCAGCCTAACTTCGCCCCATGCTGGCACCTTTCGGTGACGGCTGAACGGAACGACGCCCCCCCGACGCGACGGCCGGGGCTCTCGCCGCGACGCATACCGCGTCAGGGGGGCGCCGCTCGGAACGCCGAGCTGGAGCTATCTCTTGTCCTGCATCTGTTCCATCTGTCGCCGGAGGTCGCGCAGCTCCTGCTGGAGCTGGCGAATCTCCTCGCGAAGGTCGGTTTCATCCCCTGCGTCGGCCTTCGCCTTGAATCGAAAACCCCGCGCCCCCTGGCCCGGTTCCGGATTTCTCGAGCGGCTGTCGAGATCGGCGCGAAGCCGAGAGGACGCTCCGCCGTCCGCCCGCGGCTCGAGCTCGGCCTCGAGGTCGCGGCTCACGCCCTTGCGTTCGACGGTGATCGACACGCTGCCGTCGAGGTCGGCGAGCGCGCTCACCAGCGCGTCCGGGGTGTCCACGCTCCGGTCCCCGACACGCACGATGACGTCGCCCGCGCGGATGCCGGCCTTTTGCGCCGGCGTGTCCTCGAGCACCTCGGTCACGAGCACACCCTTGTCGCCGTCGAGACCGAGCGCCTCGCCCAGATCGCCGTTCAGCTTCTCGATGCGCACGCCGAGCCGGCCGCGGAGCGGAGAGCGCGCGAAGAACATCGCGCCGCCCGGGCCGCTGCTCCAGCCGTTCATCCCGCGCATGCCGCGCAGGTTCCGGAGCTCGCCGAGCCCCTGGAGCTCCTTGGGAAGGTCCTTCAAGGAGTCGTCGATCTCGTCCTGGGGCACTTCGTGACCGTTGATGATGATGCGGCGCTGCACGTCGCCACGGTCGTCGTCACGCGGAGCGCGCGGGGCACGGGGAGCCTGCGGCGCTTCGGGTGGCGACGGCACGTCGGGGGTCGGCGGCGTGTCGAAGTTGTCGCGCTCGTCCTGCGAGCCCGGAAGCTCGCCCACGGTCACGTCGAGCGTGCGGCGCGTTCCGTTCCGCCAGATGCTGACCGCGGCGCTGCGGCCCGGCGTCGTGTCGCGCACGAGTGTGCGCAGGGCTTCGGGATCGGTCACGCTCCGCCCCTCGTAGGAGAGGATCACGTCACCCTTCCGCAACCCCGCGCGGTCGGCCGGGCTGTCGACGCTGACCTGGTTCACGAGCAGGCCGTTCCGCGTCAGGTCGAGACCGCGGCGCAGGTCCTCGTCGATGGCCTGCGTGGTCACGCCAAGGTAACCACGGCCAGCCGCGAGTGCGGAGACGGCGGTCAGCGCGAGCAGCGTCGCGGCGACCCACCATCTCGCCAGTTTCGGTCGCATGGGATTCCTCCTGATTGGGCCTTCCCGGCTGGTGGCCGGCTTGCGGCTCACGGAAGGCACGGGATAGCGTGGGGTCCCTGGGCGGGGATCGCGTACGTCGATGAGAGAATAGACATCCCAATGGGCCAAATGGTTCCGTCCTTTCAGCGTGAAATGCGCGAACGCCGCTTGCGCCGGAACGGAAGGCTGGCCGGCCCCTCATGAAGGTCAGGGACGTGTTAACCGTGGAGGTCGAAGACGTCGCGCTCGGCGGCAAGGCGCTGGCGCGCGTCGACGGCCGGGTGGTGTTCGTGGACCGCGGCCTCTCGGGCGACCGGGTCACGGCGCGCGTCACGAAGACCACCCGGCGCTCGGCGGAGGCCCGGCTCGTGTCGGTGGAGGTGCCCTCGCCGGCCCGCGTGCCCGCCCGCTGCGCACACGTCGATCGCTGCGGCGGCTGCCGATTCCAGGAGCTTCCCTACCCGGACCAGCTGCAGCTCAAGGAGCGGCAGGTGCGCGAGACGCTCCGTCACCTGGGTGGCTTCGCGGAGCCGCCGGTGCGCGCGATCGTGCCGGCGCCGGCGGAATGGCATTACCGGAACAAGATGGAGTTCTCGTTCGTGCCGGGCGCCCCCGGCGCCGACGGGAGCGAGCCCGCCGTGCTGGGTTTGCACGAGCGCGGCACGTACGACCGGGTGTTCGAGCTGCGCGAGTGCTGGCTCCCCTCGCCGCTCACGGTCGAGATCGTGCGCTTCACCCAGCGCTTCGCCGCGGCGCACCGCTGGCGCGCCTACCATCCCTCGCGGCACGACGGCGTCGCGCGCTTCCTCGTCGTGAGGCACCTCGCCCACACCGCGAGCTGCGCGGTGCACCTGCTCGCGGCGTCGGACGAGCTGCCGGACCTGGAGGCGTGGGCGCGCGGGGTCGCGGCGCTCTCCGGCGACGTGCGCACGGTGACGCTCGGAATCAATCGCGGGCGCGGCCACGTGGCGTTCGCCGAGGAGGAGCGGGCACTGATCGGCGACGGCGTCGTCGTCGAGCGGCTGCTCGGGCTCGAGTTCGAGGTCGTCGGCAACGCGTTCCTCCAGACGAACAGCGCGCAGGCGGAGGCGCTCTACGCGGGCGCGCTCGCCGCGGCCGGACTCACCGGGCGCGAGACCGTGCTCGACCTCTACTCCGGCACGGGCACGCTCACGCTGCTGCTCGCGCGCGCCGCAGCGCTCGCGGTCGGCGTCGAGAGCGTCGCGGACTCCGTGGAGCGCGCCCGGCGGAACGCGGCGCGCAACCGGTGCGACAACGCCCGCTTCGAGCTCGGCGAGTCGCGCGCGGTGCTCCGGGAATGGGCCCGCGGCGAGCGCGCCGGCGCGCCCCGGCCCGACGTGGTCGTCGTGGATCCACCACGCTCCGGCCTTCACCCGCGCGTCGTCGCGCGCACGGCGGAGCTCGCGCCGGCCCGGATCGTGTACGTGTCGTGCAATCCGGCGACACTCGCCCGCGACTTGAAGGACTTCGCCGCGCTCGGCTGGAAGCCCGCCGAGGTCACGCCCTACGACATGTTCCCGCACACGCCGCACATCGAGAGCGTGACCCGACTCGAACGCCGCGGCGGGTGAGCCCGCCGCCCGCTCGACATATTGCAAAGCCCTGCGCCGGCGCCGCGCACGTCGTGTTAGGCTCGTCGGCCATGCGCGCTCCCCACCTGGGCCTCGCCGTCCTGCTGCTCGTCGCGCCCGCGCCCGCCGCACGCGCGCAGACGCCCGCCCCCGTCGACTCGGGCCAGTTCGTGATCTTCGATCGGTCGGTGCCGATCGCGCACGAGCACTACGACTACCGGTTCATGGGCGATTCGCTCGTGGTCACGGCCACTGCCCGGCGCCAGCTCCAGGACGAAAAAGGCCAGCGGCACGAGTTCAAGAAGATCATGCAGCTGGTGGTGGACTCGCGCGACCTGGGGCTCATGCGCTACGTCTCGGATCAGTGGTTCCTCGAGCACGAGACGATTCGCGGCCTGCTGCCCACGGACACGGTGCTGACCCATTACGAGCAGACCGACGGCGCGGGCACCGCGGAGCGCGTTGTCGAGCCCCCGGGACGGCTGTTCGTGCTCGACTCGCAGCTCTTCACGCTGTTCGACGTGCTCTGCCGGAGTCTCGCCGACAAGCAATTCGTGACCCGCCGCGTCCAGCTCGTGGCGTTCGGTCGGGACACGCTCACGCTGCCCGTGGCCACGATCACGCTCGGAAAGCCGGACACGCTGCTGGTCGACGCCCGCCGCGTGCCGGTGCGGCACTACTCGCTCGAGGATCAGGGCGTGCGCTTCGAGCTGTGGGCGGACGCGGGCGGACGGATGGTGCGCATGGCGAACGAGCCGAGCGGCCTCTCCGTGGAGCGCGTGCTCGAGTCGAAGCCCGCGCCCGCGCCGAAGCACCCGGTCGTGCCGCGCCGCCGGCCCCCGGTCCGCCGCTAACGTTCGCCCGCGCGCCCGCCCGCGCGTCGCTCGAGCCACTCGACCAGCAGCCGCACCCCGAACGCGTTCGGGCCGCGCATCGAGTCGGGGCGCTCGTTGTACGTCCAGGCGGTGCTCGCGATGTCGAGGTGCGCCCACGGCATGCCCTTCGCGAAGTGCGACAGGAACGCGGCCGCGGTGCAGGAGCCGCCCTCGCGGCGTTCGTTCGAGTTCACGAGGTCGGCGGTGTCGCCGCGCATCTCGCCCAGGAACTCGGGCCAGAGCGGCATGCGCCACAGCCGCTCCCCGCTCGCCTCTCCGGCGGCATGCAGCTCCGCCGCGAGCGCGTCGTCCGCCGAGAACAGTCCGGCCGAGTGCCGCCCGAGCGCGATCGACATCGCGCCGGTGAGCGTGGCGAGGTCGACGACCGCGGTGGGCGCGAAGCGCCGGGCGTAGACGAGCGCGTCGGCGAGCAGCAGCCGGCCCTCGGCGTCCGTGTTGGTGACCTCGATCGTGGTGCCGTCCATGGCCCGGACGACGTCGCCGGGTTTCATGGCGCGGCTGCCGATCGCGTTCTCGGCACTGGGGATCAGGCCCACGAGCCGGAACGGGAGCGCGAGCGCCTCGAGCGAGGCGAACGCGCCGATCACCGCAGCCGCGCCGCTCATGTCGTACTTCATCTTGTTCATGCCCTCGCGGGGCTTGAGCGAGACGCCGCCGGTGTCGAACGTGACGCCCTTGCCGATCAGCACGACCACGGGCAGCTTGCCGCCGCGCCGGGCCCCGGCCGGATCCTTCACGAGCTCGATGAAGCACGGCGGGTGCGGGCTCCCGCGGCCCACCGCGAGCACGCAGCCCATGCCGAGCCGCTCCATCGCCGCGGGGTCGTGGATCGTGGCTCGCGCTCCCACCCGGCGGGCCACCTCGCGGGCCCGCTCGGCGAGCGCCACCGGCGGCAGGTCCTG
>DATDEX010000393.1:0-16418 GCA_036522895.1 Candidatus Eiseniibacteriota bacterium
AACCTGGCCGCGATGGGGCGCATGACCGCCACGCCGACGTGGGACGCGGTGCTCGCCCGGCTCCGCCGCGATCTCACGCTGCTCGCGGCGGTGAGCGTGCTCGCGGTGGCGGCGCTGGCCGCGCTCGTGATGCGCGCGAACGCCGCGCAGCTCGCGCTCGAGCGGCGGCTCTCGCGCTCCGAGAACCTGGCCGCGATGGGGCGCATGACCGCCACGCTCGCCCACGAGATCAAGAACCCGCTCGCCATCATCCGCGGCTCCGCGAAGAGGCTCACGAAGCTCGACCCCGAGGCGCTGAGCATGGCGGACTCGGTGGTCGAGGAGGTGGACCGGCTCTCGGCCACGGTCAATCGCTACCTCCAGTTCGCGCGCGGCAGCGGGCCGGCGGCGGACGCGACCGGCGATGCCGCCGGAACGCTCGCCGCCACGCTCGACCTGGTCGAGGGCGAGTTCCGCGCCCGCGGCTGCGTGCTCGAGCGCGAGGGCGCGTTCGAGCCGGCGAGGGTCCCGCTCGACGACGCGGCGCTCAAGCAGGTGTGGCTCAACCTGGTGCAAAACGCGCTCGAGGCGATCCCGCAGGGTGGCCGCGTGCGCGTAAGCTGCGCGCGGGGGGCGGAGCGCGTCGCGGTCCGCGTCGCGGACGACGGGACGGGGATCCCGGCCGACGTGCTCGCCCGGCTCGGGGAGCCGTTCTTCACCACCCGCGCCATGGGGACGGGCCTGGGGCTCTACCTCTCGCGGCAGCTCGTGCAGGGGGCGGGGGGGAGTCTCGGGCTCCAGAGCCGTCCCGGCGCGGGCACGATCGTGACGGTGGAGCTGCCGCTCCGGTGAGTCGATGACTGGAGCAGTGCGGGAGCGCTTCATCCCGGGCCTCCGGGACCGCTACACTTGGGGGGCGCTGAGCCGCCCGCCGCACCGCGCCCGTGTCCCCAACCGAGGAGCCGTTCCCCGTGATGCGCCGTCCACTCGCCCGCCTGCTCCTCGCCGCGCTGCCGGTCGCGCTCGCGGCGGCCGGCTGCGCCAAGCGCCACCACATCGAGATCCAGTCGAACACCTGCTGGATCACGACCATCGACCGGCAGACGGCCGAAGTGATTCACAATTGCGGCAACAGCAATTATCGCGTGGCGGGCGAGATTCACTGCGTCGCGACCACGAACCTGAGCGACACCGGGTTCGTGCGGGTCCGCATCGACGACGGGCCGTGGGTGCAGAGCACCGCCCCCCGGGGCACCGCCGAGACCTGCCGCTGATCCGGCGCCCCGCCCCGAGCGATCCAACGACGCCGCCGACGGAGGGACTCCGCGGGTGAACGTGCTCGTGGTGGACGACGAGGTGAAGAACGCGGAGCTGGTCGCGGCCGAGCTGCGCGACGCCGGCTTCCGCGCGTCCCACGTGGGCGGCGGGGCGGCGGCGCTCGCGCGGCTCGAGGCCGGCGGCATCGACGCCGTGGTCACCGACCTGCGCATGAAGCCGCCCGACGGGATGGCGGTGCTCGCCGAGGTGCGGCGGCGCTGGCCGGAGACCACGGTGGTCATGATGACCGCGTTCGGAGCGCTCGAGACCGCGCGCCAGGCGTTGAAGCTCGGCGCGCAGGATTACGTCGAGAAGGAGGGCGATTACGTCGACGTCATCGCGCGCGTGCTGCGCGAGACGGCCGAGCGGCAGGAGCTCCGGCAGTCGAACCGCACGCTCTCCGCCGCGGTCGAGTCGCTTCGCCGCGACGCCCTGCCGGTCGTGGGCGAATCCCCGGCGGCGCGGGCCGCGCTCGAGCTGGTGCGCAAGGTCGCGGGCACCGACAGCACCGTGCTGTTGCGGGGCGAGAGCGGCACCGGCAAGGACCTGTTCGCGCGCACGCTGCATGCGCTCTCGCGCCGCGCCGGCGGGCCGTGGGTCAAGGTGAATTGCGGCGCGCTCCCGGAGGCGCTGCTCGAATCCGAGCTCTTCGGCCACGAGAAGGGCGCGTTCACCGGCGCGGTGCGCCAGAAGCCCGGCCGCTTCGAGGACGCGCACGGCGGCACGCTGTTCCTGGACGAGATCGGGGAAATGCCGCCGGCGCTGCAAGTGAAGCTGCTGCAGGCGATCGAGGAGAAGACATTCACGCGCGTCGGCGGGAACAAGCCGCTCACGGTGGACGCCCGCATCGTCGCCGCCACGAACCGGCCGCTCGAGGAGATGGTGAAGGCCCGCACGTTCCGCGAGGACCTGTTCTTCCGCCTCAACGTGTTCCCCATCGTGCTCCCGCCGCTGCGCGAGCGCCCCGGTGACGTGCCGCGCCTGGTCGAGCACGTGCTCCGCCGCCACGGCGCTCCGCCCGACAAGGTGGCCCCGGCCGCGATGCGCGCGCTCGAGGGCTACGCGTTCCCCGGCAACGTGCGCGAGCTCGAACACACGATCGAGCGCGCGCTCATCCTCGCGGGCCCCGACGAGATCACGGCCCAGCACCTGTCGTTCGCGCAGCCCGAGCCGAGCACCGTGCACGCGTGGGTGCCCCGGATCCCGGCGGAGGGACTGTCGCTCGAGGCGCTCGAGAAGGAGCTGATCCTCCAGGCGCTCGAGCGCGCGGCCGGCAACAAGAGCGCCGCGGCGCGGCTCCTCGGCCTCACCCGGCGGACGCTCTACTCGCGCATGGAGAAGCATGGCCTGCGCGTGCCGGGCGAGGGCGAGGACGCCGAGGGCGAGGCGGACTGACACGACCGCGCCCGTCGCGGGGCGAGCCCGCGGGGTCGATTCGCGCTGGTGTATGCTCGCGCACCCATGAACCTCCTGCGCGGAATGCTGTTCGAAAACCTCGGTCTCAAGTTCACGGCGCTGCTCCTCGCCGTGCTCGTGTACCTGAACGTGTACACGGATCGCTCCACCACGATGCTCGTGTCGTTTCCGCTCGAGTACACCGAACTCGACGACTCGCTCAGCGTTTCAGGACCCGCACCGTCCGTGGTGCAGGCCGAGCTCAAGGGCACCGGCAAGCAACTCATCCTCATGCGCGTGAAGGAACCGCGCGTGCGGCTGTCGCTGGCCGGGGCGCGGCGCGGCCGCTTCGAGCGCGCGCTCGCCCCCTCCGACCTGCCGCTGCCGCCGGAGGGTTCGATCACGGTGGAAAACCTGGTCGGGCCGCGCGTGGTGACGCTGGAGATCGACCGCAAGGCCCACCGCGATCTGCTCGTCAAGCCGCACGTCTCCGGCCAGCCCGCGTCGGGCTACGCGTGGACCGGGACCGCGCTCCTCGATCCTCCGGTCGTGCGCGTCACCGGGCCCGAGCAGGTGCTCCTGACGCTCGATTCGGTCTCCCTCGGCCCGGTGCGGCTCGACGGCAAGCGCGACACCGTGAACGCGCTCGTCGCGCCCGAGCACCTGCCGGACTGGTGCCGCGCGGAGCCCGCGCTCGTCCGCGTGCGCCTGCCACTCGCACGGCGGGGTCGCTGAGGTAGATCGTGCATGCAAGACGGCCACCCCCGCTCGGGGAGTGGCCGTCGCGCAAAGTCGAACGCGTCGAGACCCACCAGCGCGCCGCCCGATTCCGTCGTTCTTCCCCGGTGACCGGGCATCGAGAATGACGGACCGCATCGCACACGCCAGACAATCCGCGCGTTCCAGCCGCCGTGGTACCCGTTGAACCGGCGGCCGTTCGAGAGAGCCTCACCGGACGCACGGGGAGGTGCGTTCGGTGCTCTCCCTCACCAGTAAAGGTGCCGCTGGGCGCCCAGTGATACATCGGTCAGTTATTTTTTCGCGCGCCTGACGGCCAGCACGCAGACCTTTTCGCCACAACGAGTTGCGTGGCCGAGTCGGAGCGGCACGCGCCCCCGGCGTGCGGCTCGGGCGCAGCTGGGTGCTCCAAGGCACGCGAAATCGGCCGCGCGGGCCTCGGCCGGCGAGCTGGCGGCGCGGGAACGGACCGCGGCGAGTCCGGGTGGAGCGCTGCTCGAGCAAGAAACCCGGCGCCTCGGGCTCTCGGGCACGGGCGCCGGTCGGATAGCGCGGGGTCGCGAGCCGCGGTCGAGGTGGCAGGCTCGGATGGTAGGACGCGTGCGTCGCGTCCCCCGCGATGGGATGTAAAGGCAACCTCGATGCCAGCGTTCGCCGATCGGCCGGTGGCGCGCCGTCGCCGCGTCTGGCGCGGCCGTCGCTGACCGGAGCGCGCAAGCTCAACCCGTCGCGCGCGCCCCGAGCTGCTGCGAAAGGCATGACAACGTCCGATGAATCTGCACGAGCAGGTGCTGGCACGCGACGACGTTCGCCTGGGCGTGACGCGGGCCCGATGCCCCGCGGGAATCGTCGTGGCACGATTTCGAGTTCTTGACACCCGTGGGAACCGGCACCTAAATTTCTAGGGCCGCTCCACGTGGTTCCCCTCGAACCACGGCGCCTGCGGCACCCGCCCGGCCACGCCAACGGCCTCGGGCCTTCCTCACCCTCCAGGCACAGCCTTCTTCACCGCAGTCGGCTTCTCCCACGGGAGCCATCCGGCTCCTCCTTCCCAGTCTGAGGATCCCCGCCCCGCCGCGGTCCGGGCCATCGGGCCCGCGACCTCCCAACCTCCCACGGACTCCAGGACGCGAAGTCCATCCTGCCGGCCAGGTGCCGCCGCCGGGCCGCCCTTCGGGCGGTGCCGCCCGCGACCCCGGTGCCGACGCCACGAGGCGAACCCCACCATGGAAGAGATCACCGAGACCCCCGCTCCGACCGCCGAGACCCTCGATCTCCAGCGGTTGAAGATCAAGACGATGGCGGAGCTGCTGTCGCTCGCCACCGAGCTCGAGATCCAGGGCACGAGCGGCCTGCGCAAGCAGGAGCTGATCTTCAAGGTGCTCGAGGCGCAGACCGAGAAGAACGGTCTCATCTTCGCCGAGGGCGTGCTCGAGATCCTTCCCGAAGGCTACGGGTTCCTGCGCTCGCCCGCGTACAACTACCTCCCGGGGCCGGACGACATCTACGTCTCGCCGTCGCAGATCAAGCGCTTCGACCTGCACACGGGCGACACGGTGAGCGGGCAGGTGCGGCCGCCGAAGGAGGGGGAGCGCTACTTCGCGCTGCTGCGGGTCGAGGCGATCAACCTGGAGAGCCCCGAGACGGCGAAGGGCAAGATCCTGTTCGACAACCTCACGCCGTTCTATCCGATCGAAAAGCTGAACCTGGAGACCAAGGACCGCTGCCTGGAGACGCGGATCATCGACCTGGTCTCGCCGATCGGAAAGGGCCAGCGGGCGCTCATCACCTCGCCGCCCAAGGCGGGCAAGACCGTGCTCATGCAGAAGCTGGCCAACTCGATCGCCGAAAACCACCCGGAGGTCATGCTCATCGTGCTCCTGATCGACGAGCGGCCCGAGGAGGTCACCGACATGCAGCGCTCGGTCAAGGGCGAGGTCATCTCGAGCACGTTCGACGAGCCGGCCGAGCGCCACGTCCAGGTGGCCGAGATGGTGATCGAGAAGGCGAAGCGCCTCGTGGAGCACGGTCGCGACGTCGTGATCCTGCTCGACTCGATCACCCGGCTCGCGCGCGCGCACAACACCGTGGTGCCGCACTCGGGCAAGATCCTGTCCGGTGGCGTCGACGCGAACGCGCTGCAGCGCCCCAAGCGTTTCTTCGGGAGCGCGCGCAACATCGAGGGTGGAGGTTCGCTCACGATCATCGCCACGGCGCTCATCGAGACCGGCTCGCGCATGGACGAGGTGATCTTCGAGGAGTTCAAGGGCACCGGCAACTCCGAGCTCGTGCTCGATCGCAAGATCGCGGACAAGCGCATCTTCCCGGCCATCGACATCAACCGCTCGGGCACGCGCAAGGAGGAGCTGCTCATGTCGCCCGACGTGTTGTCGCGGGTCTGGATCCTGCGTAAGTTCCTCACCGAGCTGAACCCGGTCGAGGCGATGGAGTTCCTGATCGGCAAGATGAGCGACACCAAGACGAACAAGAAGTTCCTGGAGAGCATGAACTCTTGAGTCGCGCGAGCGGGCGCGGGAGGGATGCGGTGCCCGAGGCGAATCCCTGGCGGTTCCTCACCGAGACCTACGACACCGAACGGCTGAAGACGCTGAGCGTGTGGTCGGCGTTCCGCGAAGAGGACCTGCGCTTCCGCTGCGCCGAGCGCGCCCGGACGCCGCTCGAGCACATGGTCCACCAGTGCGTGTCGGAGGACACCTGGCTGCGCACCATGCTCGGGCTCGAGACACCGTTCGCCGTGCTGCCCTCCCACGAGACCCGCCTGGGGTTCCTGCTCCACTACGCCGCGGCGTCCTCCGCACGGCTCGCGCGGCTCGTCGCGAAGCCGGCCGACTGGTGGGCGGGCGAGACCCGCTTCTTCGACGTGACCCGCTCGCGGGCGTGGGTGTTCGTGCGGCGCATCGCGCACAGCTCGCACCATCGCGGCCAGATGACGGTGCTGCTGCGGCTCCTCGGGCGGCCGGTCTACTCGACGTACGGACCCTCGGCCGATACCGGCGGGCTCTTCATGAACCATCCGCCGACCGTGTACCGATACGACTCGGTCGAAGCCCTGCTCGCCGCGGAAGCCGAAGGTGGCGCCTGGCCTTCGCTGCCCGGCCCCGGGGAGAAGCCGGTCACGGAGCGCCCGTAGGGTCGGGCGGGGGCGCACCGGGCGTGCCACCGTCCCGCCGCCGGGTGTAGAGCGACACGTACTCGAGCTGGGCCACGAGCCGGCAGTCGATGCACTCGTCGTCCACGAGCTCCGGCGGCACAGGGTCTGCCACCACCTCGTGGCCGGTCGCCTCGTAGAGCCGCGCCAGGTCGGTGGCACGACCCTTCTCGATCACGAACCGCCGCTCCCAGCCGGCCGCGAGCCGCGCCGGGTCGGGCCGGATGCGGCCGCCCGCCTCGGCCCGGAGCGCCTCGGCACGCACGAGCGACGAGAGCGGCCCGCCCGGCGGCTCGCCCGATCCGGGTGCCGGGTTCACGTCCGCACCCCGCTCGCCACCGGCCCGCCCCCCGTGGCGAGCACGTCGAGCCGGCGCTGGCCGAGAAGCGCCGCGCCGTATGCCGAGACGAACTGCACCAGGTTCGGCTCCGGAACGTTGACCTCGGCCTGGAGCGCGCCGCGGACGACACGCGCGAGCGCCTCGAAGCGCAGGATGCCGCCGATCAGCGTGAACTCCGGCTCCATCTGCACGCGCTTCATGAGCTGCACCGAGCGGCCCACGAGCGACACGATCGCGCCGTGCATGATGTCGGCCGGTGCGACGCCCTGGGAGAGGTGATTGATCACCTCGGACTCGGCGAACACCGCGCACACGCCGGAGATGTTCGTCGCGTCCTTCGACGTTTCGACCAGCGGGCCGATCTCGGCGGTCGTGTAGCCCATGTAGCGCGCGGTCTTCTCGAGAAACGCGCCCGTGCCGGCCGCGCACTTGTCGTTCAACCGGAACGACCGCACGCCCGCGAGCTCGCCGAGCCGGGTCGCCTTCATCGTCTGGCCGCCCACGTCGAGGATCGTGCGCGTGCCGGGGAAGAGCCGCGCCGCGCCGCGGGCGGCCGCGGTGAGGTCGGTGATGTGCAGGTCGGCGAACGGCACCTGGTGGCGACCGTAACCGGTCGAGACCACGTAGGCGACCTCGTCGCGCCGGCAGCCGGCCTCGGCCAGCGCTCGCTCGAGCGTGCGGCCGGCCACCTCGGCGAGCCGGAACCCGGTCGGTTCGAGCGCGCGCGCCAGGATCCGGCCGCCGGCGTCCGCGAGGATCGTCTTGGTGTAGGTCGAGCCGACGTCGATGCCCGCGGTGAGCCTCATGACGCCCCCTGCCGGGCGGCGGCCGGCGTGCGGCTCGCGAGGATGTGATCCCGCGCGAACAGCGCGGCCCCCAACGCCCCCATGTAGTGCGACTCCTCGCTCACGTTGAGCTTCGCGCCGAGCGCGTCCTCGAGCGTGGCGATCATCGCCACGTTCCTCGCCACGCCGCCCGTGAACGTGATCTCGTTCTCGATGCCCACCCGCCGGAGCAGCCCGGCCGAGCGCACCGCGATCGACTGGTGGACACCGAGCAGGATGTCCTCGACGCGCTTGCCCTTCCCGAGCCACGACAGCACCTCGGACTCGGCGAACACGGTGCACGTCGTGCTGATCCGCACCGGACGCTCGCCGCGGAGCGCGTTCGCGCCGAGCTGGTCGAGCGGAATCTCGAGCGCGGCGGACGCCGCGCCCAGGAAGCGGCCGGTGCCGGCCGCGCACTTGTCGTTCATGCAGAAGTCCAAGATCTCGCCGTTCGGCGAGACGCGGATGGCCTTCGTGTCCTGGCCGCCCATGTCCACCACCGTGCGCGTGCGCGGGAACATGTGGACGGCGCCGCGCCCGTGGCAGCTGATCTCGGTCACCTGGGTGTTGCCGAACGTGACCTTGTAGCGGCCGTAGCCCGTGCCGACCACGTACTCGACCTCCTCCTCGCGCAGGTTGCCGTCGGCCAGCGCCTCGGCGAACGCGGTCTCCGCCGCGCGGATCACGTTGGCCCCGGTCGGCGTGAGCGATCGGCCCACGATCGCACCCTGCTCGTCGATGACGACTGCCTTGGTCTGCGTGGAGCCGACGTCCACGCCTGCCGCGTGAGCCATGGGGCTCCTCCGTGCTAGGGGGTGTGCGCGGCGAGCTGCAGGCGCCGCGTCTGCAGGCCTTCGAAGAACGCGTCGATGCGATTCTTGAGCTGTGCCTCCGAGACCACGCGCCGGTCCATCATGTCCGACTCGATGAACAGGCTCGGAATGTCGCGCAGCGCCATGAGCGCGCGCCGGTGGTCGGCGAGCCCGGTGGACACGGTGCGGCAGCTCTTGATCGGATGGAACACGATCCCGTCCACGGCAAACTCGTCGATCATCGTGGCGAGCGCCTGGGTCTGGAAGAACATGCTGTCCATGGCGTCCCGCACCCCGACGAGCAGCCCCTCGGCGAGACTCTCGAGCGGGTTGGCGAGGTCGTACTCGAAGCCGAGATTCGAGCCGCCCGAGGCGAACCACAGGTACGTCGAGTGGACGAACGTGCCGCCGTGCTCCATGAACAGCTCGGTGAAGCGCCGGAAGATGGGGTAGCAGGGCACCCCCACGAACACGAGACGGTAGCGCTCGTCGACGAGCGTGCCGATGCCGTGGTCGCGCTTGTACTCCATCTCCTCGACCAGGTCCTCGAAGTAGCGGGCGCCGCGCTCGTCGCCGCGGAAGCCGTTGCACACCCCGAGGTAGATGGTGCCGTCGGAGAGCGCGTTGAACAGCGACGGGTGGCTGCGGTTGAGCTCCAGCACGCGCTTCCAGCCCCGGCTCATGCGGTTCGCGCACGCCATGTGCTCGCGGAGACGGTCCACGTCGAAACGCCGATGGGTGACCTGCTCGAGCAGCGTGATGAGCTCCCCGAGCTGCGCCGCGACGTAGCGGCGATCGCGCTCGAAGCCCGCGTCCCCGGGCCAGGTCTGGGTGCCCGCCTGGCGCGTGCCGGGGATGTCGAGCACGTAGGACGGCATCCCGTACATGCGTTCCCAGATCTCCGCCCACTTGATGTACGTGTTGCAGGCGTTCGTGAGCACGGCGATCGCCGGCTTCGGAACGCGTCCCATCGGCAGCACGCCGCCGCGGCGCTGGGTCGCGACGTCCGCCTTCACGTACCCGCAGATGTCCGGCGAGTAGCCGAGATCCTCGGCCTCGTTCAGGTACTCGTGCGCCTGGTGCCGCACCGCCGTCTGGAGCGAGTTGATCTCGGGAAAGACGAGCGGCAGGTCGAACGAGCGCAGGAGCTCGCCCAGGCTGCCCATCACGAACACGTACGCGGCGCCGCGGCCGGCATCGGCGTCGGCCGTGAGCCCGTCGAACCACTCCCGGAACAGGCGGGCGCCGTCGCGGTTGCCGCGCCCGACCAGTCCTTCTTTCGTTTCCGCGGCGCTCATGACGACCCCTCCTCGGCGAACAGCAGGTTCTCGACGAACGTCTCGAGCTGGATCTCGAGCTGGTCGAAGCTCGTCATGCTCTCCTCGAACTCGGTGACGAAATAGGGGATGTGCGCCTCGTCGAGCGCGTGCACGTAGGCGACCTGCTCCTCGAGCCCGGGCTCGCACATCTTGGCCGCGGCCACGATCACGGCGCGCGCATCGGCGGTGCGGACGCGCTCGAGCAGCATCTTCTCCTTGGGTTTGCGCGGGTCGTGCTGGACCGGGCTGTAACTCGAGCGCTCGAGGTAGGCCTCGGCGAGCGCCGCGAGCGGGTCGTTGCCGACCGGAACGTCCGAGAGGATCCAGCGAAGCCCGATCAGGAGGTCGTCGTCCACCACGTAGCACGAGCGGCCGATGGCGCGGATCAGGTCGAACGGCGGCTGCTCGCAGAAGCCCCCCTCGAACACGACCCGGATGCGGTCCTTGGGCCGCTCCGCGCGCGCGCGGAGCATCGGCAGCACGGTCCGGAGCAGGGCGACGTGCTCCTCGCGCGGCACGAGCCCGGCGATCGCGGTGAGCGCGTAGGCCTCGTGTGCCGCGACGCGCCATGGTGTCTCGCGCTTGAGCGCGTAGAGCTCGCGCAGCAATGCGCGATGCTCGTTGAACAGCGCGAGCGAGGCGCGCAGCTCGTCGTCGCTCACCGCGCGGCCGGCGACGCGCTCGATCTCGTGCCGCAGGCGGTCGTACTCTTCGCGCAGGTATACGCGCGCGTGCGGCGATGCGGCGTTCTGCGGCAGGTAGAGGATCTGGCAGGGGTAGCCGGTGTTCCGCCCCCACACGGCGGCGAGATTCCGGGCCGCATCGCAGATCGGGTGCGTCACGAGCAGGTCCAGCTCCACCCGGCCGGAGAGCGCCAGCTCGAGCGAGGTCTTGACGATCGAGCAGAGGTACGAGCCGAAGCGCGAGTCCGCGTGCTTGGGCTCGATCGGTGCGCCGCGGACCTTGAACGGCAGCAGCCCGGCGGCGTGCGCGATCTCCTCGGGGAAGTAGACCTGGAAATGCCCGACGATCTTCCCGCCCGCCTCGCGCCAGCGGCGCGCGGTCGGAAACGTGGTGTCCTCGAGCAGCTCCTGACAGGCGAGCAGGATGCCGTCGAGGTCGCGGCCTCGCCACGCCGGGAACACCGTCACGGCGTTCATCGGTGCCGCCACACGGGTGCGCGCTTGGCGAGGAACGCCTCGAGTCCCTCGACCGGGTCGGCCGCGGACATGAGGTCGTCCAAGTAGATCGCGCCGGCCGTCCGCAACGCGTCGGCCCTCGGCGCATCGAGCGTCGCGAGCAGCGTGCGCTTGGTGGCGCGAAGCGCCGCGGCGCTGTGCCGGGCGCAGCGCTCGGCGAACACCTGCACGCACTCCTCGACGGACGCGTCGGGAACCACGCGCTGGACGAGCCCCATGGCGAACGCGCGCGCGGCGCCGATCGACTCGCCGCCGAACAGGAGCTCGGCGGCGTGCCCGTACGCCGTGCGGCGCGGCAGCAGGACGCAGGCCGCCGGCGCGGTCACGGCGAGCGCGATCTCGGGCTGTCCGAAGCTCGCGCCCTCGCCGGCCACGACGAGATCGCAGGCCTGCGCCAGCTCGAAGCCGGCGCCGAGGCAACGCCCGCGCACGCCGGCGATGACGGGGAGCGGGAACGAGACGACGGCGTCGATCGTGCGGAGCACCTCGGGAATCAGCTCGCGGTGCGCGGGCGGCAGGTGCTCGCCCACGTCGGCGCCTGCCGAGAAATGCCGGCCCTCGGCGAGGACGAGGAGGGCGCGCAGCTCGCGCTGCTGCCGCAGGTATTCGAGCGCCTCGCGCATCCCGGCCATCACCGCGCGGGTGAGGATGTTGAGCGGCGGATTGGCGATCGTGAGCGTCGCGATCCCGTCCTCGAGCTTCACGTGCGTCAGGCTCATCGACCAGATCTCCTTCCGTGTGCGGCGTCGAGCGGGGTTTCGCCCGCGCTCACGGGGGCGCCGGCGCACACCGCGCCATGCCCCGGGTCCTCGAGTGTGTAGTCCACGCGGATGTCCTCGACGTCCTCGTGGAGGCGCGGCACGAGCCGCAGCGGCATGCCGATTCGCAACGTCTCCTCCGGGACCGAGCTTCCGAGCCACGCGAGCGCCCGCCCGCCCTCGTCCAGGTCGACCACGGCCACGGTGTAGGGCGCCAGGTGCTCGAAGCCGTGCGGGGCGGCGGCGATGCGCGACCAGGTGAGGAGCCGGCAGCGCCCGTCGATCTCGACCCAGTCGAACTCGGGGGAGAGGCAGCGCGCGCAGTCGGCGCGCGGGGGGAACGACCGGAGCCCACAGGTCCGGCAGCGTGCGGCCATCAGGCGGCCTCCGCGCAAGTGCTCGGCGAACTCCGCGACGCGCGTGGCCGGCGACAGGTTCACGATCCCGAACCATTTGAACATCACTCGTCCCTCGCGAGCACTTGGACGAAGCAGTACTGGCCGATCCCGCCGACGTTGTGGGTGAGTCCCACGTCGGCGCGCGGCACCTGCCGCTCGCCGGCCTCGCCGCGCAGCTGCTTCACGATCTCGCACGTCATCGACACCCCCGTCGCGCCGACCGGGTGACCTTTCGCCTTGAGCCCGCCATCCACGTTCACCGGCACCCGCCCGCCGATCCAGGTCTGGCGCTCCTCCACCATCGGTCCCCCGGCGCCGCGGGCGCAGAATCCGAGATCCTCGTAGGCCATGATCTCGGCGATGCTGAAGCAGTCGTGCACCTCGGCGACGCGGATGCGATCGGGCCGCACGCCCGCCATCGCGTAGGCGTCCGCGGCGGCGCGGGCCGCGCTCGGGATGCCCGTGAGCGAGGCGCGCCCGAGCACGGACGCACTCGCCGTCGCGCAGCCCATGCCCGCGAGCCACACGGCGGGCTTCGCGAGCCGGCGGGCGCGCGCTTCGCTCGCGAGGATCACGCACGCGGCGCCGTCGGCGTTCGCGCAGCAGTCGTAGACGTTGAGCGGGGAGGCCACGGAGTCGGAGGCGTCGGCTTTGTCCGCGGTGACGGGCTTGCGGAACATGGCGAGCGGATTCTGGGCGCCGTAGTGATGGTTCTTCACCGCCACCGAGGTGAGCTGCGCGCGCGTCGTGCCGTACTGGTGCATGTGCTGGCGCGCGAACATCGCGTAGTAGCCGGGGAACGTGGTGCCGAACGACGACTCCCACTGCACCTCGCCGACCCTGCCCATGAGCGCCAGGATCTCCGCGGTCGAGAGCTCGGTCATCTTCTGGCAGCCGATCACCGCGACCACCTCGTGCACGCCGGCGCGGATCGACATCCACGCGGTGCGCAGCGCGGCACTGCCCGAGGCACACGCGCCCTCCGTGAGCCACGTCGGCCGCGGGGCGAGCCCCAGGTACTCGTTGATCACGCCGGCGAGCGAGCGCTGCTTGTGGTACTCGGGCACGGAGCCGATCACCGTGGCCGCGATGGCGTCGCGCTCGAGGCCGGCGTCCGCGAGCGCGTCGCGGAACGCGGCGCACGCCAGCTCCTGCACGCTTGCGTCCGCGCGCCGCCCGAAGACCGTGTGTCCGATGCCGACGATGCCCACCCGCTCCACGTCGCACCCCCACTGGGGAGAACTAGAGGTACTGCCCGCTGTCCACCTTCAGGACCTGCCCCGTCACCCGCCGGGCGCGCTCGGAGCAGAGAAACGCGACCGCCGCGGCGCAGTCGGACGGCTCCGCGAGCCGCCCGGACACGGTCTCGTCGACCGCCCGCTCCACCACGCCCGCCGGCAGCGCCGCCGCCATCGGCGTCCACACCATGCCCGGCGCGATCACGTTGACCGTGATGTCGAACTTGCCGAGCTCGCGCGCCAGCGTCTTCGACAGCGCCACGAGCCCGCCCTTGGATGCGGCGTAGTTCGCCTGCCCGAACTTGCCGCGCAGCCCGTTGATCGAGGCGATGTTCACGATCCGGCCGCCACGCCGATCCTTCATCAGCGCGCCCGCGGCCCGCGCATAGTTGAAGCAACCCTTGAGGTTCACCGCCATGACGCGGTCCCACTGCGCCTCCGCCATGCGCCAGGACAGCGCGTCGTCCGTGATGCCGGCACAGCAGACGAGGATGTCGAGTCGTCCGAACTCGTCCGCGACCTCGCGCACGACCTGCCCCGCGAGCACGAAGTCCGACACGTCGGCCGCCCGCGCGAGGCCGCGACGCCCGCGGGACTCGACCCGGCGGGCCATCTCGAGCGCGGCCGCACCGTCGCGATCGACGATCGCCACGTCACAGCCCTCGGCGGCCAGCTCGAGCGCGATGGCGGCGCCGATGCCGGAGCCGCCCCCCGTCACGAGCGCGGCGCGACCCGCCAGGCCGAAGTCCATGGAGCCGCGCCTAGCGCGCGGCACCCTCGGTGTGGAACTGGGGCGAGACCGCGCGCAACAGCTCGTCGTTCCACGGATGGCCCTGCGCGAGGAGTTGACGCAGCTTGATGAAGTCCACCTCGCGATGACCCTGCGGACCCTCGTTGAACGCACGGAAGCCGGCGCGGCCCTCGGTCATCATGTTGAGCGCCAGCCACTCGCGGTTCGTGGCGCTGTTCGCGTCCCAGTGGTGCAGCTTGTGCTTGCGCACGCTGTTCACCGTCTTCGAGACGCAGTCGGGCATGAGCATGAGCACACGCGTGCACAGCCGCTCGACCGCCTCGTCCAGCCGCGAGAGGTCGCTCTGGCAGCGGGCGAGGCGCGCCCTGGCGGCCTCGAGCTCGGTGCCCGTCCGCGGGTCGCCGTACACGATCTGCCCCGACGGGTCGAGCATCCGGTCGGTGATCACGAGCGGATTCGGCACGAACTCGTCGTCCAGCCTGAGCACCGGTACGACCTGGTTCACGAGGCCGAGGAACGCGGCCTTGTACGCGCTCCAGGTGTCGCACAGCACGGCGCTCTCCATGGCATGTCCGAAGCCCACGTAGAGCGGCAGGAAGTCGGTGGAGCCGCCGTCCGGGGCGGAGCCGTGACGCGGTCCCGCCTGGCCGAAGCGCGCGGTGTCGGCGGCGATGGTGAAGTCACACGCCATGCCGATCTCCTGTCCGCCGGCGATGCGCATGCCGTTCACGCGGTTCACGACCGGCTTGTCGCAGCGCAGGATGGAATCGATCATGTCGTTGAACACCCGCATGTACTGCTTGTATTCCTGCGGGTTGCCCGCGTAGTACTCGGCGTACTCCTTGGTGTTGCCCCCGGTGCAGAACGCCCGGTCGCCCGTCGCCGTGAACACCACGCAGACGACGCGCCGGTCCATGCTCGCCTGGCGGAACGCGAGCACGATCTCCTTGGCGATCTCGGTGGTGTAGCTGTTGAGCTGCGTGGGATTGTCGATCGCGATCCACGCGTTGAAGAGGCCGGCGACCGGCTGGCCGCTCGGGGCCAGCACCGGGCGCAGCTCGTAGAGTATTTCCCGGAAGTCGACGTCGGGGACCAGCGTGTGACTCTTGAGCATCGTGCGTCCTCCCGGGCGGCTTGCCACCCGACTAGGCGTGACCATCGGGCACGAGGATCGCCCGCCGGTGAAGCTCGTGATCGGCCGCCCGCCGCAGCACCTCGGCTCCGTCCTCCAGCGGGTGGCGCTCGATGAACGGCTTGAGCGTGATGCGCCCGCTCGTGACCAGGCGGAGCGCCTCGGGGTAGAGCTCGGTGCAGCAGCCCCAGGTGCCCTGGACCGTCGCGTCGAACGCCATGAGGTTGCTCAGGCGCAGCGCCACCTTGCCGAGCGTGAAGCCCACGACCATGAGCGTCCCCGCGGTGCCGAGCAGGCCGTACGCGGTCTCCTGGCCGGCGGTCGTGCCGGAGCACTCGAAGATCGTCCAGCCATACGAGGCGCAGCCCCATGCCCGGGCACTCGCGGCGATCTGCTGCTTGATCGTCTTGAAATCGAGCGCGCTCGCATCGAGCGTGAGCTCCGCGCCGTGCGACGCGATCGCGGCGAGCCGCCCGGCGCTCACGTCCACGGCCACGACGCGCGCGCCGAGCGCGGCCGCGATCTGCACCGCGTATCCGCCGACGCCGCCCACGCCCACGACCACCGCGAGCCCGCCCGAAGCGAGACCGCTCCGCATGACCGCCTGGTACGGCGTGGTGACCGCGTCGGCCACGACCGCGAGCTCGTCGAGGTCGTAGGTGCCGCGGTCTTCCACCACGCACAGGCCGCGGCCCGGCACGACGATCGATTCCGCGAATCCGCCGTCGAGATCGTTCCCGGGCATCATCTGGGCGCGGCAGGCGTTGCCGCGCCCGGTGCGGCAGAGCGCGCACTCGCCGCACGGGATCACCGCGGGGACGATGACCTCGCGCCCGACGAGATGACCAAAGCCATTGTCCGCGGCGGTCACCACCCCGCTCACCTCGTGCCCCAGCGTGAGCGGGAGCGGGTGGCGCGTCGGCACGCCGTCGCGCCAGAAGCCGATGTCGGTATGGCACACGCCGCAACCCGCGACGCGCACGCGCACCTGTCCGCTGCCCGGAACCGGCTCGGGCACGTCCGCCAGCGCGAGCGCGTGCGCGTCG
>DATDEX010000394.1:0-10982 GCA_036522895.1 Candidatus Eiseniibacteriota bacterium
GGCGTCGGCCTCGTGCCCGCGCGTCCGCCAGTGGCCCGCGGCCTCGCGGAGCGCGGCGGCGGCCTTCACATCCTCGCCCTCGAGCAGCAGCACCTCCGACATCTGCTCGAGGATCTTCACGTTCTCCTGCCCGTTGTCGAACGCCTTCCGGAGCGCCCCGGCCGCCTCCATCGCGCTGTTCGCCCGCACCATGTGCTCGGCGTACTGCGAGAAGTAGATCGAGGCCTCGCTCGTCAGCCCGTCGAGCGCGTGCAGCTCCGCGAGGTGGCGCAGCACCTGCGCCTGCGACAGCGACAGGCGCATCATCTTCTTGCACACCGCGATCGCGTTCTTGTAGAGGCCGGCCTTCTCGTAGGCGGTGACGCCGCTCAGGTAGCGCTCCGCGGCCCGGCCCTGCTCTCCCTTCTTGTAGAGCAGGTCCGCGAGCAGCACGAAGTTGTAAGGGTCGGATTCCGGGGTCTCGACGAGCTTCTCGTACTCCCGGAGTGCGCCGTCCAGATCACCGTTCTGGACGCATCGCTGGGCCCGACGCTTGATCTCGATCGCCTTTTCCAAGTTGGCTGGATCTCCCGGCCTGCCCCCGCGTTGGGCGAGGAGCCTTTCCCTGGGTTCAAGCGTTCATGGCGGCTTGCACGGCTGCGGCACAACGCTCCGCGGCGGACGCAAGGCTCGCGCGGATCGTCGCCGACTGCGAAGACACGGTGTCCTTATCGGCCGAGGGCGCCAACGACTTCAGGTTGATCTGGACGTTCAGGAGCGCGCCCTCGCCCGCCGCGCGCGCCAGGAGGCCCGCCACGCCCGCATCCGAGCACGCGTTGACGTTTCCGTGACCGGCGACCGTCGCCGCGAGCGCCACGACCCTCGCGCACGCCTGCGCCGTCGCGAGCGGCACGCGGCACGCCTCGAGGTCGGCGACGGCGATCGCCGCATCGCGCGACGCGCGTTCCTCCCCCGTCGCCTGCGGCATCCGGCGCGCGCGGAGCACGGCTTCGAACGCCTCGCTGTCGCGCCGCCCGAGCGCCAGGAGCTCGCCGCGCAGCCCGAGCGCCTCGCGCTTCAACCCGGTCATTTCGGTTTCGACCGCGGCGTATTTCTTCCTTCCGAGCGTGAGGTTCGCGACCATGGTCGCGAGGCAGCTCGCGAGCGCACCCACGAACGCGGCCACGGTTCCGCCCCCCGGCGTCGGCGTGGGGCCCGCGACCTGGTCGAAGAAGCCGCCGATCGACACCGCCTCGGTGAGCGGCGGCGTGCGCAGCCGGAGCTCCAGCACCTGGTCGCGCTGGAACCCCTCGAGCTGCAGCAGGTGCTCGCCCGCCGCGAGCAGCGCCGCCTCCGGCACGAGCCCGACCACCTCGCAGCCGCTGATCGTGGTGCCGTGGCGCGCGGCCTCGTCGCGCACGAGCGCGAGCACGCGGTGGATCGGCGTCGCCTCGACGTTCACGAGGTTCATGCTCACCTGCGCGCGGCGGCCGTTCTCGATGCTGAAGCCGAGCGCGCGCACGTGCTTCAAGCCCCCGCTCTGCTCGCGGATCGCGGCGGCCACGGCCTTCGCGACGCGCACGTCGGGCGTGTTCAAGTTGGCGTTGAACGCGACCAGGAATCGCCGGGCGCCGATCGCGGTCGCGCCCGCGGTCGCGTGGATCGCCTCGGGACCGAAGTCGGGCCGGCGCGCGGGGTCGGTCCCGATCGCCTCGCGCAGGCCTTCGAACTCGCCGCGGCGGACGTCGGCGAGGCTCGTTCTCGCCGGCGTGCTCGCGGCCGCTTCGTAAAGAAACACCGGGATCTCGAGCTCCTCGCCCACGCGGCGGCCGAGGCGGCGCGCCAGCTCGGCGCAGTCGTCGAGCGTGACGCCTTCGACCGGCACGAACGGCACCACGTCCGTCGCGCCCATCCGCGGGTGTTGTCCCTGGTGGTGGTTCAGGTCGATGAGCTCCGCGGCGCGCGCGACGGCGCGGAACGCCGCCTCGAGCACGGCGTCCGGCTCGCCCGCGAACGTCAGCACGGAGCGGTTGTGATCCGGATCCATCTCGCGGTCGAGCAGCGTCACGCCCGACACCGAGGCGACGGCGTCCAGGATCTGGTCCACCACTTCGCGGCGGCGGCCCTCCGAGAAGTTCGGCACACATTCGACGAGGCGCGGCATGGGCGGCGGTCTCCTGAGAGCTCGGCGTGGGGGTCGGTGGGCGGCAAGGCGGCGGCAGCGTAACCCGCGGCCCGGCCGCCGGCTACCGGCCGGGGTGGAAGTGGGGCGCGAGGCGGGCGGGCCACGCTGTGTCTGAGAATGCCCGAGTGCAAGGCGTCGAGACCGAGTGACGAGCGGAGTCGTGGCCTTCAGGCCACGTTGGAGCGAGGAACCGGTCTCGCAACGCAGCAATCGGGCATTCTCAGACACAGCCTAGGGCCAGACGCGGCGTTCGACGGTGGGCAGTGCCAAGTCGGCGCCGCGCAGGAACACCGTGTCCGGGCGCACGGCCGGCATCCAGTAGGGCAGCTCCTCGAGCGTCTCGCACTCCCACTGCACGGCGTCCCCCCAGGCGCCGGGGTTCAGGTGCCCGACCTCCGTCTCCACGCCGAGCGCCCGGGCGGCGTTCCAGGTCACGGCGAGCAGCAGCTCGCTGGCGTTGAAGCCGCAGAGCCGCCCCGCGAGGACCGCGCACTCCATGAGCGATTGCGCGGGCGCCGTGCCGGGGTTGAAGTCGGTGGCGATCGCGATGCGTGCGCCGGTCGCGCGCACGAATGCCGCCTCGGGCAGGCGCTGGCGGAGCGTCAACGCCGCGGCGGGCAGCAGCACGCCCACGGTGCCGGCCTCGCCGAGCGCGCGCCAGTCGTCCTCGCTCGCGTGCTCCAGGTGGTCGGCGCTCCGCGCGCCGAGCTCTGCGGCGAGCCGCGCGCCGCCGCCGCGCTCCGTCTGGTCCGCGTGGAGCCGGAGCGCGAATCCCATGTCGCGCGCCCGCTCGAGCACGTCGCGGCACTCCGCCTCCGAGAAGCCGACCGGATCGCAGAACGCATCCACCGTCCCGGCCATGCCGCGGTCATGGATCTCGGTGAGCAGCACGTCGCGCACGTCGCGAACGAACTCCCCGCGCCGGTCGCGGTACTCGTCGGGCAGCGCGTGCAGCACGAGCGCCGTGCGGTGCACCCGCCCCGGCACGCGGATCGCGGCGCCCGCCATGAGCTCGAGGAGGCGCACCTCGCGCGCGGGGGTGAGCCCGTAGCCGCTCTTCACCTCCACCGTCGTGCAGCCGTTCGCCCGCCACCGCTCGAGCCGGTTCGCGAGCGACTTCTCGAGCAGCTCGTCCCGCACGGCCGCGGTGGCGCGCACGGTGGAGCGGATGCCCCCCCCGCGGGCGGCGATCTCGGCGTAGGAAACACCCGCGAGCTGGAGCTGAAGCTCGGCCGCGCGATGGCCGCCGAAGATCATGTGCGTGTGGCAGTCCACGAGCCCCGGGGTGACGAGCTTGCCGTTGGCATTGAGCGGCCGCGCGTCGGGGTGATGGCGGAACAGCTCCCCCGCGGGCCCGACCTCGAGCACCCGTCCCTCGCGGAACACGATCGCGCCCTTCGGGAAGCGCAGGACCCCATGCCCCTCGGCGTCGGGGGTGACGACCTCCGAGGTGTTGTGGATGATCAGGTAGGCGGTGCGCCCCGCCACCTGCTTCGACGCCGGATCCTGCGCGGGCCAGTAGGTCATCATCACCGTTTCGCCGGCTTACGCCGGCTTTGGCGTAACTCCGGGGAGGTTCATGCCCGTGGCGCGCGCGTGCGCGACGGCGCTCTCGTACCCGGCGTCGGCATGCCGCATGACGCCCGTGCCCGGGTCGTTCACGAGCACGCGCGCGAGCCGCGCATCGGCTTCCACGCTCCCGTCGCACACGATCACCATGCCGGCGTGGATCGAGTTGCCGATCCCCACACCGCCGCCGTGGTGGAGTGACACCCACGACGCGCCCGACGCGGTGTTCAAGAGCGCGTTCAGGAGCGGCCAGTCGGCGATCGCGTCGCTGCCGTCGCGCATCGCCTCGGTCTCGCGATAGGGCGAGGCGACCGAGCCCGCGTCGAGATGGTCGCGGCCGATGACGATCGGCGCCTTGAGCTTCCCCTCGCGCACGAGCTGGTTGAAGCGCAGGCCCAGCCGGTGCCTCTCGCCGTAGCCGAGCCAGCAAATCCGCGCCGGCAGTCCCTGGAAACGAACGTGGCGCTGGGCGAGCGGGATCCAGCGATGGAGCCGGGCATCCGCGGGGAACTCCGCCAGTGCCGCCTCGTCCGTGACGCGGATGTCCTCGGGATCGCCGGAGAGCGCCGCCCAGCGGAACGGGCCCTTCCCGGTGCAGAAGAGCGGCCGGATGTACTCGGGGACGAAACCCGGGTAGGAGAACGCCTGCTCGTGTGCGAGCCCGCCCTTCTCGGCCTCGCCCCGCAGGTTGTTGCCGTAGTCGAACAGCACCGTGCCCCGGTCCCGCATTGCGAGGAGCGCACGGACGTGCGCGGCCATCCCGGCACGCGCGAGCCGCACCACGTCGTCCGGGCGCGTGCGGCGCGCCTCAGCGGCCTCCGCGAGGTGGAGCCCCGGCGGGACGTAGCCGTTCAGCGGATCGTGCGCGCTCGTCTGGTCGGTCGCCACGTCGGGGATCACACCCCGGCGCAGGAGCTCCGGCACCACCTCGGCGGCGTTTCCGACGAGCCCCACCGAGAGCGGTCGCTTCGCCGCGACGGCGTCCCCGCAGGCGGCGAGCGCCTCGTCGAGCGAGCGGGTCACCCGATCGCAGTAGCCGCTCGCGACGCGCCGCTCGGCCCGCGCGGCGTCCACCTCGACCGCGAGGCACACGCCGCCGTTCATCGTGACCGCGAGCGGCTGGGCGCCACCCATCCCGCCGAGCCCGGCCGTCAGCACGAGCCGGCCGCCGAGCGTGCCGCCGAACGCGCGCTCGGCGCACTCCGCGAACGTCTCGAACGTGCCCTGCACGATGCCCTGCGATCCGATGTAGATCCAGCTCCCCGCGGTCATCTGCCCGTACATGATGAGTCCGCGCTTCTCGAGCTCCCAGAAGTGCTCCCACGTGCCCCAGCGCGGGACCAGGTTCGAGTTCGCGATCAGCACGCGCGGCGCGTTCGTGTGCGTGCGGAAGACGCCGACCGCCTTGCCGCTCTGGACGAGCAGCGTCTCGTCGTGGTCGAGCGCCCGGAGCGCCGAGACGATTCCGTCGTAGGCCTCCCAGCTGCGCGCCGCCTTGCCCGTGCCGCCGTAGACCACGAGGTCGTCGGGCCGCTCGGCGACCTCGGCATCGAGGTTGTTCATGAGCATGCGCAGGGCGGCCTCCTGCACCCAGCCCTTGCACGAAAGCTGCGTGCCACGCGGGGCACGCACGGTGCGGGCGGCGGCCACCGGGCTCACGACGACAGCACCTCTTCCGCGAGTTTCTGCGGTGCTCCCGACAGGACCCAGCGCGCGAGCTCCTCGCACGGGCCGGAGAGCGGCCGGTCGCCCTCGGGACCGGAAACGATCCGGCGCACGGCGCCGTAGAGCATCTCGCTCCCCTCGCCCGCCTTGAGCGGCCGGCGGAACTCGAGCGCCCGGCAACCGCACAGGAGCTCGAGCGCGACGACCTTCGCCGCGTGATCCGTGATCGCGCGCGCGTGGCGGGCTGCGATCGGCGCCATGCTCACGTGGTCCTCGAGGCCGGCGCCGGTGGGGATGCTGTCCACGCTCGCCGGGTGCGCGAGCGTCTTGTTCTCCGAAACGAGCGCCGCCGCGGTGTACTGCGCGAGCATGTAACCGGACTCGAGCCCGGGAACGGCGGCGAGCGCCTCGGGCAGCCCGGAGTCGCGCGAGTCGAGGAGCCGGTCGATGCGGCGCTCGCTGAGCGATGCGATCTCCGCCACCGCGAGCTTCAGGTAGTCGGCGGCGAGCGCCACCGGCTGCGCGTGGAAGAGCCCGGCGGACACGGTCTCGCCGGATTCCGGGAACACGATCGGGTTGTCGTTCACCGAGTTCAACTCCACCTCGAGCTGCTGTTCGACGTGCAGGATCGCGTCCCACGAGGCGCCCATCACCGACGGCACGCAGCGGAGGCTGTAGGCGTCCTGCACGCGGCCGCAGTCCTTGTGCGACTCGACGAGCGCGCTCCCGCGGGAGTACTCGCGCAGCCGCCGCGCCGCCTCCTGCGCGCCGCGGTAGGGCCGGAGCGCCTGCACGTCCTCGCGCGCCGGCTGGAACGAGCCGAGCAGCACCTCGGTGGAGAGCGCGGCCGCGCCCATGGCCGCCTCCCAGACGCGCTCGGCGTCCGCGCAGGCGAGCGCCGCCCACGCGGTGGAGAACTGGGTGCCGTTGACGAGCGCCAGCCCCTCCTTCGCCTCGAGCACCAGCGGCTGGAGACCCGCGCCGCGCAGCGCGAGCCCCGCGGGCATGCGCTGATCGCCGAGCCAGGCCTCGCCCTCGCCCACGAGCACGCTCGCCATGTGGGCGAGCGGCGCCAGGTCGCCGGACGCGCCGACCGAGCCCTGGAGCGGCACCACCGGCGTCACGCGGCGCTCGATCATCGCCGCCAGCATCTCGATCAACTCGGGGCGAACGCCCGAGACGCCCATCGCCAGCGAGTGCGCGCGCAGGAGCAGCATGGCGCGCACGACCTCGCGCGGCGTCGCGGGGCCCACGCCCGCGCAGTGCGAGCGGAGCAGGTTCAACTGCAGCGTGCGCACGTCGTCCGCCGGGATGTGCTTGTCCTTGAGGATCCCGAAACCGGTCGTGACGCCGTAGACGACCCGCTCGAGGCGCACCGCCTCGTCCACCACGCGCCGGCTCGCCTGGACGCGCCTGCGGGATTCCGCGGGCAACTCCACGCGCGCGTCGCCGCGCGCGGCATCCACCACGTCGTCCAGCGTCAACCTGCTCACGCCCAGCCGGATCACGGACTCTCCTCCATGGTCACACCGTCCTCGCGCGCGAGGAACGCTCCCGCCTCGTGCGCGAGGCCGCGGGGATCCTTCCACAGCTTGGGTTCGACCGGCAGCGCGGCCCGGAACGGACCACGGTACGACGCGCGCGCGAGCCGCGGATCGCACACCACCAGCACTCCTCGATCGGACGCGCGCCGGATCAACCGGCCCACGCCCTGCCGGAATCGCATCACCGCCTCGGGCACGGCATCGTGCCGGAACGGCTCGAGCCCGCGCTCGCGCAACCGCTCGGCGCGGGCCTCGACCACCGGATCGTCGGGCACGGAGAACGGCAGCCTCGCCACCACCAGCACCTCCAGTGCCTCGCCCGGGAAGTCCACACCTTCCCATAGGCTCTGGACGCCGAGCAAGACCGCGCCCCGTGCGAGCCGGAATCGTTCCGCGAGCAGTCCCGCGGGCCCGTCCCGGTCCTGGGCGGTGAGCGCGGTTCCCGGCGGCAGGAGCGTGCGGAGCCGTTGCTGGGCGCGGCGCATCCGCTCGTGCGCGGTGAAGAGCACGAGCGTGTTCCGCCCGGCCGCGCGCGAAAGCGCCGCGACCACCTCGGCGATCGCGTCGGCCTCGTCGCCCGGGGTGTCGAGCACGTAGGCGCGCATCTGCCGCTCGAGCGCGAACGGGCTCGGCACGGTGAGGCTCGTGTAGGGAACGCCCTGCTCCTCGCCGAGCCCGAGCCGCTCGGCCGCCCATGCGAAATCGCCGGCGGCGGAGAGCGTCGCGCTCGTGAGCACGGCCGAGCGCGGGCCATCGCGCAGCAGGCGGCGCGCGGTCTCGCCCACCCACACCGGCGCGCCGTGCAGCTCGGCGATCCGCGCCTGCGGCCCCTGGGACCGCCAGTAGGCCCAGTCGCGGTCGCCGGCGTCCGCGAGCGACGCGAGATCGTCGTGCAGCTGCTGCCAGCGGGCGGACACGGTTTCGAGCTCGCCCTGGAGCTCCTCCGCGGCCGCCCCGGCGGCCTTCCCGTCCTCGGCCACCTGGACGGCGCCGGCGGTCCGGCGGAGCACGTCGGAGTAGGCGCGCGCGTGTTCGAGCACCACCTCGAGCGACTGGAGCTCCCGCCCGAAGAGCTCGCCCGCGTCGCGGTGGCGCACGCGCCGGCTGTAAGGGCCCTCGCCCTTGCCGTCGGAGATCGCGAGCCCCGCGAACAGCGCGTCGGCATCGTGCCGCAGCTGGTCCGCGCGCGCGGAGAGCCGCTCGAGGTCTTCCGACAACCGCTCGCGAGCCGCTCCCGCCGAGGCCAGGAGAGGCAGCACGAACGCGCCGACCCGCGCGAGGAGTCCGCCGCCGCGCCGGCCGGCCGCGAGGCCCCCGGTCAAGCGCAGCAGGTCCTCGACCCGGTGCCGCGAGGCCGAGCGCTCGAGCTGCGAGGAGAGCACGCCCTCCAGGCGGTGCGCCTCGTCCACGATCAGCGCGTCGAACGGCGGCAGCAGCCCCTCCGCGCCGGCCGCGCGCGCGAGGAGCGCGTGATTCACGATCACGAGCTTCGCCTCGGCCGCGCGCCGGCGCGCCCGCACCCAGAAGCACTCGCGCCCGCGCCGGCAGGTCGCGGACGTGCACGCGGCGGGATCGGTGGCGACGCGGGCGCGGACGCGGCGGAACGCCTCGCCGTCCGCGTGCTCGAAGCGATCCAGGTCGCCGAACGGATCGCCCGCCGACCACGCGCGCAGCGAGTCGATCAGCCGCTCCTCCTCCTCCCCATCGCCGCCCGCGATCTCCAGTGCGCGCGGGCAGAGGTAGTTCTGCTTGCCCTTGAGCATCGCGAACGGGAGCTCGAGCCCGAGCGCGCCCAAGAGCGCGGGCAGGTCGCGCTCGTGGAGCTGGTCCTGGAGCGAGCGCGTGCAGGTCGCCACGACGACGCGCTCGCCGGTCTCCGCCGCGTGCAGCACGGCCGGCAGCAGGTAGGCGAGCGACTTCCCGACCCCGGTCGGAGCCTCGGCCATGAGCACGCCGCCGTGCTCGAGCGTGCGCGCCACCTCGATCGCGAGCGTGCGCTGCCCGGGGCGCGCCTCCCACTCGACCCAGTGGCGCGCCAGCGCCCCGTCCGGCGCGAAGGCGCGCTCGACCCGTTCGACGAGCGCCATCAGAACACGCTCACGAGCCGGAGGTGGATGCGGCCCTCGAGGAAGCCCCGCCCGGGCTCGAGGCCGTAGTCCACGTCGACGAGGCCGCCGGCCGCCCGCAGCCGGAGCCCCAGCCCGACCCCGTCGGCATCGCGGTTGACGCCGCGGTCGCCCACGACGGCGCCGAGTGCGTCGAGCACCGGCGCGCGCGTGAAGAGGTGGGCGTGATCCCAGAACAGCGACACCTGCTCGCCCGCGCCGCCGGGGAACCAGCGGTACTCGAGCCGCGAGAGCGCCACCCGATCGGCGCGGAACGCCTCCTCGTCGTGGCCGCGCAGCGTGGTGGCGCCGCCGACGGGCGTGCGCTCGTAGTCGGCGAGGATGCGATCGCTCGCGAAGCGGCCCGTCCCCCAGAGCTCGAGCGCGATGCCCGTCATCGCACCCGTCGGGCGGTGCCACTCGGCGCGCGCATCCACGACGCCGGCGCGCGAGCGGTGCGACCCGGATTCGCCGGGGAGCGGGGCCCGGAGCGTCTCCCGCTTGAAGACACCCGTGCCGGAAAGGCGCAGGCGCGTGCCGCGACGTGGCGCCACGAGGTCGTCGCGGCCGTCCCGCTCGTAGGCGAACACCGTGTTCTGGAGATCGGCCGTGCGGGCGGTCCCGCGCGTCTGCACCACCCGTTCCTCCTCGAGTCCCGCCTCGATGCGATCGCCGGTGCCCAGCGCGTGTCCGAGGCGCGCCCCCCAGCGCGTGCGCGTGTACGTGGAATCCTGGAGCTGCTGCACGAGCGCGCCCTCGAGCCGGAACGGCAACCCCGCGAGGAACGGCTCGACGTAGCGCACGCTGAAGTCCGACCTCCCGGCCCCGCGCGACTGCCAGCCCAGCGCCGCGGAGCGCGCGGTGCCGAGCAGGTTCCCGAGCTCGAGCGTGGCGAGCCCCACGACGCCCGCCTGCGGCTGGACGCCGACGGCGCCCTCGAATCGGTTGTAGCGCGGCTCCTGCACCTTGAACGCGAGCGTGCCCGCCTGCCACTGCGGCCCGCCCTCGAGGCCGGAGAACTCCGTGCGCGAGAACACGCCGAGCTGCTGGAGCCGGACGGCGGCCGCGCGCGCGGACGCGGGATTGTAGGGCAGACCGGCGAGCCGGCCCAGCGCGCGCTCGGCGACGTCGTGACGTGTCGTCTTGAGCCCGTCGATCCGCACGCGGCTCACCTCGACGCGCGGCCCGAGCGCGCCCGAGAGCCGCACGTTGACGCGTCCCGAGTCCGCGTCCCAGCCGGTGACCGCGAGCTGCGCCCACGCGTGCCCCTGGTCCTCCGCCTCGCGGAGCGCCTGGTCCACGCCGCTCTCGAGTACCGCCGGATCCACCGGCGCGCCGCGCGACCAGTGGAGCAGCCGGGCGAGGAGCAGCGAGTCCTCGCGTGGCACGTCGCACGAAAGCGCGCCCCAGCGATAGCGCACGCCCGGCACCACGTTCACGTCGAGCGCGGCGCCGTCGGCACTCCACACGGCGCTCAGCCGCGCGTCGAGCCAGCCGGCGCCCTGGAGACGCGCCTCGGCGTGCGCGAGCGCGGCCGCGAGCGCGACGCTGTCGCCCGGCACCCGGAGCGCGCTCGCGAAGAGCGCTTCGCCTTCGCGCGAGCCGAGCGGCCACGCCGCGAGCCCGAGTCGCGGCGCGGGCGTGGCGAGCCCGGCGCCCGCGAACAGGAGCGACATTGCGGAAAGGGCGAGCGCACGGAGGAGGCGGATCATCAGAAGAACGCCCTCACCTCGGCCCGCCCGGTCACGACCGTGCGCCGGCCCGGACGCTCGCGCACGCTCGCATCGAGCCCGAACGTGGTCGTCTCGTGGAGCCGCCAGTCGAAGCGCGCGGTCCCGTCCCAGCGCGCGGCGCCCGCGGCCTCGGCGCTGGGCAGGAGTCCGAGCGCCGGTGGCCCGCTCACGAACGCCCGGCGGAGCGTGAGCTCGGCGCGGC
>DATDEX010000395.1:0-3418 GCA_036522895.1 Candidatus Eiseniibacteriota bacterium
CGACCAGGATCCAGCCCGGCGTGCGGCGCGCGGCGCGGGCGGCGTCCACGTCGCGGAGCGTCTCGGTGGCGGCCGCCCGCCGCTGTTCGAGCGCGGCGGATTCGTTCTGGAACTGGAGGCTCAGCTCGGCCTGCTGGCGCAGCAGCCGCACGCTCGCGGCCGGAAGCCCCCCGAAGCGCTGCTGCAGGAACTGGATCTTCTCGGGCTCGTGGCCCTTGCCGGCGAGCACGTCACGCAGCTCGAACACCTGGTGGCGGAGCAGCGCGTCCTGCATGGTGAGGTGACGGAGCTCCGCGGCCTGCGCGACGCAGCGGTCGACGTCCTCCTGCCCGAACGCGTCGTAGGCGGCCAGCTCCTGGCGCTCGCGCGCGATCGCCTCGCGCTCGCGCGCCAGCTCGTCGCGGCGCCGCGATTCCAGCCCGTCGATACCGCGGACCGCCTCCTCGTAGCGCGCGATCGTCTCGCGCAGCTCTCCCTCGGCATTCGGCGGCAGGTTCGCGGAGCCCGCGAGCTCGCCCGCCTCGGCCTCGAGCCGCGCCACCTCCGCGAGCGCCTTTTCGTGCTCCTCCAGCAGGCGGCGCACGTCGACCGCCAGCCCGGCGCGCCGCTCGTTCTCGAGCTCGCGCAGCGTGTCCTGGAGCCCGTGCTCCTCCTGCGCCAGCCGGTGCAGGTCGTCGAGCGGCGCCTGCGCGATGATGAGCGTCGCGTCGAGCTCGCGGATCTCGACCTCGATCAGCTCGCGCTTCGCGGTCAGGCGGTCGATCGCGTTGTCGATCGTCCCGGTGAAGTCCAGTTCGGCGGCGTGGTAGCGGCGCAGGGATTCCTCGAGCACGCGCAGCGCTTCGGAGGCGTTCGTGTCGCCGATGTGCGTGTCCGCGGCGTTCTCGAGCCGGCTCTTGAGCGTCGATGCGCGGCGCAGCTTCTCGTCCCCCGGCACCACCTGGTCGAGCTCGCCCTGTACGAGCAGGGCGCACTTCTCGAACTCGTCGCGATCGAGCCCGAGCAGCTTCTTCCCGACCGGGTACTCGTCGCGGCCCTCGAGGAACTGTGCCGTCACCTCGCTGCCGCTCTTGTCGAACACCGCCACGACGCCGCGCTCGAAATCGCGCGTCAGCGTGTAGTGCCCGTCGACGCACTCGACGTCGAGCGTCACCCGGAAGGCGTCGCCGCGCCACGGCCGCCAGCGCTCGAGCGGGGTGATCACGCGGTGCGTGCGGCGGTCGCCGTCGAGGCCGTAGAGCGCGGCGGCGATCGCCGCGAAGAGCGACGACTTGCCCCGCTCGTTGTCGTCGAGCACGACGTTGACCCGGTCGGGCGAGAACGTCCACTCGCCCTGCAGCGGACCGAAGCCGTCGGCGCGCAGCCGAAGCAGCCTCATTCCGACACCTCTTCCCACTGGGGCGTGACCTCGCGCACCCGGAACGCGTCGAGCCCGTAGTAGAGCGCGCGCTGGAGCGCGACGCGCTGCTCGGGGTCCGTCTCGGCCTCGACCTGGCGCAGCATCTCGAGCGCGAAGCGCTCCTCGGTCGTGCGGCCCTCGCTCTTCCGGAGCGCGTTCAGGTCGTGATCCGGCCGGACGGCGCCGCGGTCCCAGCGCACGTGGAACGCGCGCGAAAACACCTCGCCGCCGGGCGACATCCAGCGCACGCCCGGCATGAGGCGGCCGATCACCGTGAGCTTGACGAAGTCGTTTTCGGACACGCCCGCGGCGGCGAACGCGTGCAGGATCCGGCGGTCCACCTGCTCGGGGCTCGCGCAACCGGTGACGTCGGCCTGCGCCGTGAGCACGCGCCGGCGATCGAGCTTGATGGGCTCCACCCCGACGACGCACTGGCTCTCGTCGAAGCGCATGAGCACCTCGAGTGCGCCGTGCTCGCCGGGCTCGGTGTAATCGAGCGCCACGGGCGAGCCCGCGTACGCGAGCCGCGCGCCGAACGACGGCGCGCCCGCGCCGGGCTGCCGCTCGATGTCGGAGCGCATGTGGTAGTGGCCCACCGCGTGGTAGACGAACGGCGAGCCCGCGACCTCGGCGTCGCTGAACGGCGCGGTGATCTTCTGCGCCGGCGGGCAGCGCCCCTCGCGCGAGCCGTGAAAGAGCGCGACGTCCACGGTCCCCGGCACGGGCGTCACCACGTCGTCGAGCGCGCCCTTCGCGAGCGGGCGCTCCATGGTGCCGGAGCTGGTCAGGAAGGCGCGGCCCCAGACGCGCACGCCCGGCACCGTGCTGAGCGGCACCGCGGTCCAGCGCGGCGAATCGAACACGTGCACGTGCGACGGCCAGTGCGTGCCGCGCGCCTGCTGGAGCCGGGGATTCCACGCCGCGTTGTCGGTCGAGGCCGGATCGTGGTTTCCGGGCGCGATCAACACCGGGGGGCAACCGGGCACCGAGAACGCGCGCACCGCGAACGTGAGCGAGCCGGTGTCGACCGGCACGCCGTCGAACAGGTCACCCGGCACGAGAATGGCGTGCACGTCGCGCTCGATCGCGTGCTTGACGATCTGCTCGAGCGCGTACTGCTGGTCGCGTCGCCGGAGGTCACGCCGTTCGGGCGGCAACCACGCGAACGGGCGGCCCAGGTGCAGGTCGGAGATCTGCAGGAAGCGCGCGAGCGCCATCTTGGGATGTCCCTATCGGGTGGAGTGCGGCCCCGTCCCCGGCCATCCGGGCGCCGGGAATCCGCTGGAAGCTACCGCGCGCGAGGGGGATGGGCAATCGCAACGGGGCGGCGGGCGGCGCCGGGGAACGGCCGAGGCGGGCATTCGGGCTCGCCGGGGAGCGCCGGGCGTCCGCGCGTGCGAGACCGGGCCGAGGCGTCCCTGCCCCGGCCCGGCCGGCGCAGCGTGCTCCTTTACATCACCAGCGTACCGGTGCGCAGCAGGTAGGCGAGCCGCGCGCGCTGCTCGGGATCGAGCACCGCGTGCATCTGCGCCAGTGAATCGGCCACGCGCTGCTGCAGCCGCTGCGCGCTCTCGACGCGCAGCTTCGCGGCCTCGCCGGCCTTCGCCGCGTCGAACTCCTCGCCCGTCGCCGCATCGGCGAGCAGCGTGAGCGCGCGGCGGTCGTCCACCGCGGCCTGGGCGCGCTCGGTCTTGAGTTCGTTGATGACGGCCGCGAACCGGGCGAGCTGCGGCTCCGTCAGCTCGAGCTTCCAGCCGAGGAAGCGGAGTGGACGGCGGATGCCGAAGCCGCCGGCGAAGTCGTCACCGGCCCAGTAATGATGATGTTGCGGAGCGTGTTCGTGGCGGGCCTGCGGCTCCGAGCCGCCGCCCGCATGCTCACGGGTTCCGTGGCACATGGCGTTACTCCTCTCGCCGAGGCGTTTCGCTCCCGGCGGGGTTCCGGCGGCGCCGGGGAGGCACCACCGCGGCGCGGGCCCCGTGCCACGCGCCGCCCGTTGGATGCGGGCGGGCCGCCGCG
>DATDEX010000396.1:0-11111 GCA_036522895.1 Candidatus Eiseniibacteriota bacterium
CGACACGGCGCAATCCCGCGTGTTGCGGGATGCACGACGCCCGCGCGCGAACGCACGGTTCGCGCTCGGGCGCGGGTGCGCGCCGCACGCACTCGCACGCGGTTGCGGGTGCCGCAACGGCCCGGAGCGCGTGGCGCAACCCGTGCTGTGAACGGGGGCTCCCGCACCCCGGAGACCGCATCGTGCCCGCTCAAGTCATCCACGCGCTCGTGTTCTGGCTGCCCGCGTTCCTGTTCTCGAGCACGGTGCACGAGGCGGCCCACGCGTGGGCGGCGCTGCGACTCGGCGATCCGACCGCCTACCTGGGCGGGCAGGTGTCGCTCTCGCCATGGCCGCACGTGCGCCGCTCGCCGCTCGGCATGCTCGTCATCCCGCTCTTCACCTCGCTGACGCAAGGCTGGACGATGGGCTGGGCGAGCGCGCCGTACGACCGGGCGTGGGCCGACCGCCATCCGCGCCGCGCCGCGCTCATGTCGCTCGCGGGCCCGCTCGGCAACCTGGCCATCGCCGCCATCGCGTTCGCGCTCGTCCAGGCCGGGCTCGCGCTCGGGGCGTTCGAGCCGCCGCAGACCGCGAGCCTGCAGCAGCTCGTCTCGAACGCGCTGCCCCCCGACGCGATGCAGTTGGGCGACTTCGTCGCGGAGTGGCTCTCGGTGCTGCTCGCCTTGAACGTTCTGCTCGTCGTGTTCAACCTGCTGCCGCTGCCCCCGCTCGACGGCGCCTCGGTCGTCACGCTGGTACTGCCGCGGAAGGCCGCGCGCCCGCTGCGGGCCGCGATTGCCGCGCCGGGACTCTCGTTCGTGGGACTCGTCGCCGCGTGGCAGCTGTTCCCCTCGCTCGCGACGCCGGTGATCGCGGCGCTGGTGCGGGTGCTATACCCGCATCAGTAGCCCGGCGTGCCGCGGGCCGGTGAGCGCTCCCGGCTTGCGCTCCGCCCTCCCCCGTCGCATCATGCGCGCTGTCCGTTCGGGGTGGCTCGCGGAGGTCCCGCGAGCCTGAGAACACACCCGTCGAACCTGAACTGGTTGATACCAGCGTAGGGAAACGGCGAAGACCACCGGGCCCGGATCCAAAGTTGGAATGGGTGCCCCCGTCTTCCCCGCCGTCCCCTTCGTGGACGGCGGTGTTTTTTCGAGCCCTCCCGGCCCCCGGCCGGGACCTCGCGAGGCGACCGCCGTCCGGAAGGCGTCGCGCCGATGTTCACGCACAGCGCTCTCGACTGGGCGCTCATTGCCGGTTACTTCCTCTCGCTCGCGTGGGTCTGGGCGCGCTCGTGGGGCGCCCGGCCATCGACCGAGGACTACCTCGTCGCCGGCCGGCGCGTGACGCTGCCCGCGTTCGTGGCCACGCTCGTCGCGACCTGGTACGGCGGCATCCTCGGCGTGGGCGAGTACACGTGGCGCTACGGCGTCGCTAACTGGCTCGTGTTCGGCGCGCCCTACTATCTCGGTGCCGCGCTCTTCGCGCTGTTCCTCGCGCGGCGCGCGCGCGAGGCCGAGCTCCTCACGCTGCCGGACCTGCTCGAGCGGAGCTACGGCCGCGGCGCGGCGCTCGTGGGCGCGGTGGCCGTGTTCGTGAACGCCGCGCCGGCCGCCTACGTGCTCATGCTCGGCACGTTGTTCGCCGCGATGTTCGGCGGGGCCGCCGCGCCGTGGGTGGTGGCCGCCGCGGTGCTGAGCGTGTTCTACGTGGACCGCGGCGGCCTGCGCACGGTGATCTTCACCGACCAGATCCAGTTCTCGCTCATGTACGGCGGCTTCGTCCTGCTGCTGGTCCATCTCGTCGCCCTGCACGGCGGCATCGGGTTCCTCCTGCCGCGTGTGCCGGCCTCGCACTGGGTCTGGCACGGCGGAAACGGCGCCGCCGCGGTGATCGTGTGGTACGTGATCGCGCTCGGCACGATGGTGGACCCGGCGTTCTGGCAGCGCGCCTACGCCGCGCGCGACCCGCGCGTGGCGCGGAACGGCGTGCTGTGGTCGATCGCGTTCTGGATCATCTTCGATTTCATGACCACGGCGTGCGGGCTCTACGCGCGCGCGCTGCTGCCCGGGCTCGCGGACCCGGTGTACGCGTTTCCGCGGCTCGCGAACCTCACGCTGCCGCCGGTGGCGCTGGGCCTCTTCTACCTCGGCATGATCGCCACGGTCATGAGCACGATCGATTCCTACGCGTTCATCGCCGCGACGACCGTGGGCCGCGACCTGGTGTGGCGCGTGCGCGGCGGCGATCCGGCGCGGATCCCGGGGTGGTCGCGCTTCGGGCTCTGGCTCGCGACCTCGTGGGCCACGGCGCTCGCGCTCGCGCGCCCGAGCGTGGTGGCGCTGTGGCACGACCTGGGCTCGGTGGTGACGCCCGTGCTGCTGCTGCCCGTGCTGCTCGCGATGTCCGGCCGCCGGCGTCCCGGCCCGCGCGGCGCGATGCTGCTCATGCTGGTTCCGGGGGCCGTGGCGCTCGGCTGGGTGCTGTGGAAGCTGGCGCCGGCCGCGCGCGGAACCTACCCGTGGTCGATCGAACCGATTTATTCCGGGCTCTTCGCCTCGCTCATCGCGTGGGCGGCGACCCGTTTCATACCCGAGGAGACCATGCCATGAAGGGACTGACTTCGTTCGTACGACTTCTTGTTAGTGCGGGGGCGGCGCTCGTCGTGCTCGCACCCGCGGCCCACGCGCAGGCGCCTCCCGCCCCCGACACGCTCGGTCACGTCGTGCCGATGCCGGTGGTGGAGGTGAGCACGTCCCGCACGAGCGAGCGCGCCAGCGTGGCGGTCTCGCGCCTCAAGCGCGACGCGATCCGCGCGCTCGACTGGGGGCAGGACACGCCCATGGCGCTCGCCACCCAGCCGGGTGCCTACGCCTACTCCGACGCCGGGAACGGCGTCGGCTACTCGTACCTGACGCTCCGCGGCTTCCCGCAGCGGCGGATCAGCGTGCTCGTGAACGGCGTGCCGTTGAACGATCCCGAGTCGCACGAGGTGTACTGGATCGACCATCCCGACCTGCTCGCGTCCACGTCGGAGCTCCAGATCCAGCGCGGGGTGGGCTCGGCGCTCTACGGGGCGGCGGCGCTCGGTGGCAGCGTGAACGTGGAGACGTCGCCGTTCGGCGAGGCGCCGCGCGCCACCGTGACGAGCGGCGCCGGCTCGTTCGGCACGCGCCGGCTCGTGATGGAGGGCGACTCCGGCCCGCTCGGCGGCGGCTGGAACTTGTACGCCCGCTACGCGCGGGTCGAGAGCGACGGCTACCGGGAGAACTCGTGGTCGAAGCTCTGGTCCTACTCGCTCTCCGCCCGCCGCCAGACCGCCACGCAGTCGTTCCGCGTCAACCTCTACGGCGGCCCGGAGGAGACCCACCTCGCCTACCTGGGGATCCCGCCCGAGTACTTCTCGGGCGCGATCACCGGCAATGCCGATCACGACCGCCGCTTCAACCCGCTCACGTACGACGGCGAGCGCGACCACTTCTTCGAGCCGCACTACGAGCTGATCCACGCCTGGGCGCCGAGCCGCGCGCTCACGCTCACCCAGACGCTGTTCTGGTTCGACGGCCGCGGCTACTACGACGAGCGCCGCACCGGCGTGCCGCTCTCGGACTACCGCCTGCCCGGCATCGCCACCACCGACACGACGCTCTACCCGCGCGGCGACTACGACCAGGACACGACCGGCGTGCTGGTGCGCGACGCGCAGGGCCGCGCCACGCTGGTGCGCTTCGACGTGACGCGCCGCCGCGAGGTCGTCGACCGCGCCTACGGCTGGCTGCCGCGCGCACGGCTCGCGCACGCGGGCGGCGCGCTCACGGTGGGCGGCGAGTTGCGCTTTCACGACGGCCGCCACATCGGCACCGTGATCGCGGGCGACCCGCTGCCGCCCGGCACACCGAACCCGTCGAGCTACTACGACTACCATCCGCGCACGCTCGCCGCGGGCCTCTACGCGCGCGAGGAGTGGGACCTGTCGCCGGCGCTCCGGCTCACGAGCGATCTCGCCTGGCGCCATGCCGGCTACGCCATGCGCGGCGACCGGTTCGACCGCATCCGCTTCGACCAGCGTTACGACTTCGGCGCGCCCCGCTTCGCCTTGTCGTGGCAGCCGGCGAAGCAGTGGCAGGCGTTCGCCTCGTACGCCTACGGCAGCCGCGAGCCCGCGTTCCGCGACCTCTACGACGCCGAGGGGGCCGGCGCCGTGCCGCTCTATCGACGCATCGACGTGGGCGCCGGCGTGTTCCAGGACCCGCTCGTGCGGCCCGAGCACGTGAACGACTACGAGCTGGGCGGCGGCTGGCACCGCGGGAACGCCTCGCTCACGGCGAACCTCTATCGCATGGACTTCCGCGACGAGCTGGTGTTCGCCGGCCAGTTCGACACCGACTTGGGCTACCCGATCCTCGGGAACGCCGCGCGCTCGGTCCACCAGGGCGTGGAGCTGGCGGCCAACGCGGCGCGCCGGGTCGGGCGGGCCTTCGAGCTGGGCCTCGACGGCAACACGACGCTCTCCGACAACCATTTCGTGGAGTTCCGCGAGAGCTACGGGCCCACGGCCGCCGACCAGGTCGTCTACGACAAGAAGCCGCTCGGCTTCGTGCCCGCGATCATGGCCAACGCCGGCGGACGCGTGGCCTGGCGGGGCTTGAGCGCGCGGCTCGAGGCGCAGCACGCGGGCCGCGTGTTCGTGGACAACACCGGCACGGACGCCAACAGCATCGCCCCGCGCACGGTGTGGAACGGCGCCGTCACCGCTTCGGGCCGGGTGGCGGGGACGCACACCACCGCCACGCTGCGCGGCTTCAACCTCGGGAACCTGCGTTACGCGACGAGCGGATACATGGACCTGGACACCCACGGCAACCTCGCGCCGACGCTGATGCCGGCGGCGACGCGGAGCTGGCTGGCGGAGGTGCGGGTGGAGTGGTGAGGCGTCGTCCCGGCGCGGTGATCAGCAGCGCGAAGCCCCGGGCGCGATCGCGCCCGGGGCTCGCATCACACACCGCCGAAACGCGTCACTTCACCTCGATCGTCACCTTGGTGATGAACAGGGGCTCGGTGGGCGGCCCGTCCCCGGGGTTCGCGGCGGCCTCGAACTTGCTGAGCGTCTCGAGGCCGTCGACGACCTGGCCGAAGATCGAGTAGTTGCCGTCGAGGCTCGGGTAGGCCTTGAACATGATGAAGAACTGGCTGCCGTCCGTGCCCGGGCCGGCGTTCGCCGTGGAGACCACGCCGGGCCCGTTGTGCAGCGCCTTGGGGCTGAACTCGCCGTTGAACTGGTAGCCCGGCCCGCCCCCACCGGTGCCGAGCGGGTCGCCACCCTGCGCCATGAAGCCCTTGATGACCCTGTGGAACTTGAGTCCGTCGAAGTAGCCCATGCGCGCGAGGTAGATGAAGTTCGTGACGTGCATCGGCGCCACGTCGGGCTTGAACTTGATCACCATCTCGCCCTTGTTCGTCATCATGTGAGCGAGGTACGACTTGGCGGGGTCGAACTTGGCGATCGTCGGGATCTTGAGCTTCGTCTTCCAGGCGGGGTCCGACTTGTTCGGCGCATTCTTGGCGATCTGCGCATCGATCGACTTGACGGCGGCGTCGACGGCTCCCGCGGCCGGCTTGGCCGCCGTCTTCGCTGCGGCCTTGGCGGGCGCGGGCTTCATGGAGTCGCCCGGGGCCGTGGAAGCCGCCGCGGGCTGATCCTCGGCGCGGGCGAGGGCCGTGCAGGCCAGCAGGGCGGCGCAGGTGAACGTCGCGAGGGCGCGGACTCGGAAACGCATGCGGGTGCCTCCTCGAATGTGTGCTCGATTGTGTGGGGATCGCCGCGCACCGGGCGCGGTCTCCTCCATGATGACCCACCCCACCGGGGGGCGTGTCAGGTTACGCGAAACAACCACCTGAAGCTCAACCTTCGCGCCGGCCGCCGAGCGAACGCAGCCAGCGGCCTATGGGGTTGCCGGCCGGGCCGCCGCGCTCGAAGCGAGCCAGCGCCACCGTGATGTTGTCCGGCCCGCCGCGCTCGTTGGCGAGCGCGATGAGCCCGCGGCACGCCTCGTCGAGCGACTCGCCCACGGCCAGCGCCGCGATCTCGCCGTCGCTCACCTGCCCGTGGAGCCCGTCCGAGCACACCACCAGCGTGTCGCCGTCCCGCAGCGGCTCGCCCACCGCGACGACGTCGACCTCGACCTCCGGCGCCACGCCCACGCTGCGCGTGACCACGTTGCGCCGTGGGTCGTGCCGCGCTTCCTCGGGCGTCAGCTGCTGGCGCGCGACGAGTTGGGCGACCAGCGAGTGATCGGTCGTGATCTGCCGCGCCTGCTGGCCGCGCACGAGGTAGGCGCGTGAATCGCCCACGTGCGCCACCAGCGCCGCATCGCCCTTGAGCGCCAGCACGGTGCAGGTCGTGCCCATTCCGTTCAACTCGGCGCGCGTCCGGCTGTAATCCCAGATTTCGCGATTCGCCTCGAGCACCGCGTGCGCGAGCGCCGTGGCCGTGTCGTCCGGGGCCGCGGCCTTGAGCTCGCGCATCACCGTGTCGACCGCCATGCGGCTCGCGACCTCACCCGCGTTCGACCCGCCCATGCCGTCGCACACGACGAGCAGCGTGTCGGCCGCGTGCGCCCCGCCACCGTCGTCCGACCACAGCGAGAAACTGTCCTCGTTCCCGGAACGTCGGAGCCCGACATCGGTGGCCGCGGCGGTGATGATGCGGAACGGTGCAGGGCTCAGGGATTCCCCTTCGGCGCGCGCGAGCGAGTGGTTCCCGGCCGTCCCGCCGGGGGGGGCGGCGGGGTGCGGGGTGGGAGGCGGCGCGCGGGCCCCCCTGAAACTTCAGAGCGGCGCATTCTGCCGCGCCTCCCCGGGACATTCAAGCGGAGTGCCCGGCGGACGGGCTTGCATCCCCCGCTTGCTCCGCTAGGCTCCCGGTCCGGAGCGCAGGTCATTCCCTCTCGAGGAGGTCCCCATGAAGAGCACCGCATCGGCAATCTGGGAAGGCGGCCTGAAGGACGGCAAGGGCAAGCTCACGAGCGGCACCGGCACGTTCAAGGACGCGCCCTACACGTTCGCCAAGCGTTTCGAAGGCACCGGCGGCGGAACGACGCCGGAAGAGCTGATCGCGGCGGCGCACTCCGGCTGCTTCGCGATGGCCACCTCGGGCGAGCTCAACAAGGCGGGATTCACGCCCACGAGACTGTCGGTCAAGGCCACGGTCACGCTCGAGCCGGTGGACGGAAAGCCGACCGTGTCCTCGTCCGCGCTCGAACTCGAGGCCGTGGTCCCGGGGATCGACGAGGCCAAGTTCCAGGAGATCGTGGCCGGCGCCAAGGCCGGCTGTCCGATCTCGCGCCTCTTGAAGACCAACATCACGCTCACGGCGAAGCTCGCGAGCTCGGTGCTGCGCTGACGGCCGCAGGCAGGATCGAGCCCCGAGCGCGGAATACGCACGGGGACGCCCCGAGTCGTCCCGGACGAGCCAGGGTATGCGAGCCCTGGCTCGTTCGCTGAGCCCGACCGCGGCCGGAACCGCCCCGCGCCGGCGGGGGTAACAGGGCCGGTCGGAGCACCGCGCGAGGGGGCCGACCCATCCGCCCATCGCGCGGCCGGCGCAACGCGACACGCGCGGGGCGGGTCGCGCCGACCGCGTCGTTCGGCCGCCCGGGTTCGGCCGGCGCCGAATCCCGATAGGGGGCTCCATGGCCACTAGATCCGCCTGCGTCCTCGCCTGTGCACTCCTTTGTTTCTCGAGCGTCATCGCCCGGGCGCAACTGAGTCCGCAGGGCCCGAAGCTCGTGGGCGCCGGCGCGGTGGGCGTGGAATCGCATCGGGGTTCGGCTGTGGCGCTCTCCGCGGATGGCGGCACGGCCGCCGTGGGAGGCGAGCTGGACAACGGGCTCGCGGGCGCCGCCTGGGTGTTCGTCCGCACCGGCGAGACGTGGACCCAGCAGGGGCTCAAGCTCGTCGGCGCGGACGCCGTGGGCGCGGCCCAGCAGGGGCGTTCGCTCGCGCTCTCGGCCGACGGCAACACGTTGCTCATGGGCGGGCCGTTCGACAACGCGGGTCGCGGCGCCGCGTGGGTGTTCGTGCGGAGCGGCGGGGCCTGGGTCCAGCAGGGGCCGAAGCTCCTCGGCCCGGGTGCGTCGGCGCATGCGGGGCAGGCGAACTCGGTCGCGCTGTCGGCCGATGGGAACACCGCGCTTCTCGGCGGCCCGGGCGACAGCCTCGGCGTCGGAGCCGTCTGGGTGTTCGTGCGCACGGGAGGTGCGTGGGCACCTCAGGGCGTGAAGCTCGTCGCCGCCGACGTGGGCGATGCCGCAGGCGTGCGCCAGGGCGCGGCGGTCTCGCTGTCGGCCGACGGAAGCACGGCCGTGGTCGGTGGCATCTCGCCCGTCACCGGCCAGAACGTGGTCTGGCCCTATGTGCGCGACGGGACGGGCTGGCACCAGCAGGGCCCCGGGCTCATCGGCTCCAATGCCACGGCCACGGGTGGTGCCTCACCCTCCGTCTCGCTGTCTGCCGACGGCAACTTTGCGCTCGTGGGCTCGCCCGGGAACACAGGCGGCGTGGGCGCCGCCTGGATGTACCTGCGGTCCGGCGGTCTCTGGAGTCAGCAGGGCCCCATGCTGCTCGGGGCCGGGGCCGTGGGCGCAGCGGCGCAGGGCTGGTCCGTGTCGTTGTCCGCGAGCGGCGGCCTGGCGCTCGTGGGTGGTGTCAACGACGACGGTGTGCGGGGTGCAGCATGGGTGTTCGCGCGAAACGGCAGCACGTGGCTCCAGCAGGGCCCCAAGCTCGTGGGCATCGGATCCCAGACCCAGTCACGGCAGGGTTGGTCCGTCGCGCTCTCCGGCAGTGGCACCACCGCGATCGTGGGCGGCCCCGGCGACGGCGGAGGGCCGGGCGCGGCGTGGGTGTTCGCGCAATCCCTGCGCATCCTCGCCGCGCGCGATGTGCCGAACGATCAGGGCGGCGAGATTCGGCTCACGTGGCAGCGGAGCGCCCTCGATTCGGTGGGTATGGGCCGCGACCAGGTCACGTCGTACGGCGTCTGGAGGCGGCTGCCGCCCGGGGCAACGGCCCCGCGCACCGTGGCGTCGCCGGCGCGCGCCCTCGCCGACTCGCTGGGGCTCGCGTACGACTTCGTCGCGGCCGTGCCGGCCGTACAGTCGCCGCGGTACAACGTCGTCGTCCCGACGCTCGCGGATTCCTCCGCGGCGGGGCTCCCGCGCTTCACGTACCTGGTCACCGCGCACACGTCGGATCCGAGTCTTTATTACGTGAGCGCCGCAGACAGCGCCTACTCCGTCGACAACCTGCCGCCGCCGCCTCCCGGCTCGTTCACGGCCGCGAGTTTGTCGGGTGCGACGCAGCTGCACTGGACTCCGAGCAACGCGCCCGACCTGATCGGCTATCGGCTCTACCGCGCGCAGGACCCGGCGTTCGTGCCCGCGCCCGACAATCTCCTGGTATCCACCGCCGAAACCGGGTACGTGGATCCCGCCGCCGCCGGCTCGAGCTACAAGCTCTCGGCCGTCGACGTGCACGGCAACGAGAGCGCGTTTGTGGCCGTTGGACCCACGACGGACGCCCCGGGTGATGGAAGACCGCTCGCGTTCGGGCTCGGCGGCGTCCTGCCGAATCCGAGTCATGGTGCCGCCATGCGGGCGGTGTTCACGCTGGCGCGCGATGCGCCCGCGCGGCTGGAGCTGTTCGACGCAAGCGGCCGGCGCTCCGAGATCCGCGAGGTGGGATCGCTCGGCCCAGGTCGCCACGAGCTCGAGCTCGGAGGCTCGCGGTCGCTCGCGCCCGGGCTCTACCTGCTGCGACTCACGCAGGGGGCACGGTCGCAGGTGGCGCGCGTGACGGTGGTGCGGTGAAGCCGTGCCTCGCCCGCGCTCAGGCGCGGGCGGCGTCCTCGTGCTCGTCGCCCGCCGCCGGGTAGGTGCCGAGGAGCTGCTGGTCGGAGACGAACGCGGCGATGTCCGCGAGCGCCGCCACGACCGGGGCCGAGGCGGCGTGCGCGTCGAGGTCGAGGTAGAAGCGGTAGCGCCAGGTCGTCCCGGGAACGGGGCGCGACTCGATCCGCGACAGGTTGACGCCGCGCTCGCCGAAGCGCACGAGCACCTGCCCGAGCGCCCCGGGCTGGTGGGCGAGCGTCAGGAGCAGCGTCGTGCGGCAGGGCACGTCGGGCGGGCAGGGCCGCGCCTCCCGGGCCACCTCCACGAAGCGCGTGAAGTTGCCGGACTGGGACTGGATCCCGCGCTCGAGCACCTCGAGCCCGTAGACGCGCGCCGCGGTCTCGCTCGCGATCGCAGCCACGCTCGGGTCGCCCCCCTCGCGCACGCGGCGCGCCGCCCCCGCGGTGTCGAACGCTTCTCGCAGCCGTACCCCGGGCAGTGCTCGCAAGAACGTCTCGCACTGGGCGAGCGCCTGCGGGTGCGACAGCACGGTGCGCACCTGCTCCAGGTGCGTGCCGGGGAGGACGAGCAGGCAGTGCTCGACCCGGCTCACCACCTCGGCGTTCAGGCGCAGGCCCAGCTCGGCGACCAGGTCGTAGGTCTCGGGCACGCTGCCCGCGGTCGTGTTCTCCACCGGCAGGAGCGCCACGTCGACGCTGCCGTCGCGCACCGCCTCGGCGGCGCCGCGAAACGTATCGTAGCCGGTGAGCAGCGCGCCGCCGTCGCGGCCGGCGTAGCGGCGCTGCGCAGCGAGGTGGCTGTAGGCGCCCTCGACGCCCTGGTAGGCGACCCGGAGCGGCGCCGTCGCCAGCTCGTGGAGATACGCCTGCTGGCGGGCCACCGACATGTCCATGATGACCCGGTAGAGCCGCTCGCTCTCGTGCGGGTCGAGCGCCAGCTCCGCGGCGGCGTGGCGCACGCGCTTCAGCACCTGGTCCTCGCGCAGCGGGTCGCGAAAGGGCGAGGCGGACACGAGCTTCGCGCTCGCCACCGCGTCGGAGAGCCGCATGCGCTCGGCGAGCAGGCCGAGCAGCTTGCGGTCGAGCGCCTCGATGGCATCGCGCAGGGCTGCCAGATCGTCGGGTGCGGTCACGCGCGGCACCATAGCGCGCGCCGGCGTCCTGACGATAGTGGCGAGCGGGCCGCGGCCCGGCGGTCGGGCGCGGCGGAGGCGGCGCGGCG